>NZ_CP099959.1:1269228-1586535 GCF_040409815.1 Polynucleobacter sp. UK-FUSCHL-C3 | reverse complement strand
CAGATTTAGCCTTTGTATTACAAACAGATGAGTTTGAGTGGTTGCAGCGTTACGGACAAGTTGATCGTAATGCACTTGCCCCAATGATTAAAAATAATCTACCAGAATGGTTGTGGAATGAACTAACTCAATCACTTGGTAAAGAGCGGTGTGAGCAATTAGCAGAGACTCTTATGAAACCCGCACCCCTTGATTTGCGTGTCAATACCATGAAGATTAATCGAGACGATCTGCTTGCGCAAATAAATGCCAGCACCAATCGCTTTGAGGCAATCCCAACCCCCTATTCTTTAGATGGCATCCGCATCTTTGGAAAGCCTTCCTTGCAAACCTCGACCTGGTTCAAGGATGGCCTCTTTGAAGTGCAGGATGAGGGTAGTCAAATCCTGTGTCATCTGCTCGCCCCAAAACGCGGTGAGATGGTGGTAGATTTTTGTGCAGGCGCAGGCGGCAAGACATTGGCTCTGGGCGCCATGATGCGAAGCACAGGTAGGTTGTATGCCTTTGATACATCCGAGCGACGACTGGCAAACCTAAAACCACGTCTTGCGCGCAGTGGTTTATCAAATGTTCATCTAGTTTGGATTGATAGTGAAAACGATCCCAAGATTAAGCGCCTTGCTGGCAAGATTGATCGGGTGCTGGTGGATGCCCCCTGCAGTGGTTTGGGAACTATTCGGCGTAATCCAGACCTCAAGTGGCGTCAGACTCCTGAGGAAATCAAGAAATTAGGCCAAACTCAGCTAGCGATCCTGGAATCTGCAGGCCGATTAGTAAAACCGGGTGGTCGCTTGGTCTACGCAACCTGCAGTCTTTTAGATCAAGAAAATCAGGGACTTGTAGAACTTTTTCTAGAAAAACACCCAGAATTCGAGGTTTTGCCAGCAGCAGAAGCCCTTGGCCAACATTTTTTATATGATGGAATACCCCTGGGAAGCAGTAATGCCAAGCCCTGGTGGCAGGTTTGGCCGCATATCCATGGAACTGACGGGTTCTTCGGGGCAGTATTACGCCGAAAGCCTTAAAATAAAGGGGTATAGGGCTTCATGGCCTAGATTCCTTTTGGAGAACTTGTTTGGAAATTAGCGGACTCACTTCGTTTCATGATTCATTGATGCAATGGTTGGCCAATGGCTATCTGGATTGGGCGTGGTGGCAGATTGTTATTTTCACCCTTGTGATGACCCATATCACTATTGCAAGTGTGACGATTTTTTTACATCGTTGCCAAGCCCATCGTGCTCTAGACCTGCATCCACTACCTTCCCACTTTTTCCGTTTTTGGTTGTGGTTAACCACTGGAATGGTTACCAAAGAATGGGCATCTGTACATCGCAAGCACCATGCTAAATGCGAGTCCGTAGACGATCCCCATAGCCCACAAATTTTGGGTATTGATACTGTTTTATTGCGTGGCGCTGAACTTTATAAGATCGAGGCTGCTAAGCAAGAGACCCTCGATAAGTTTGGACATGGCACCCCGGATGATTGGATGGAGCGCAACATCTACTCTAAGTTCTCGTGGCAGGGTGTTGGTCTGATGTTAATCATCGATGTATTTCTGTTTGGCGGGATTGGCGCTACTGTTTGGGCAGTCCAAATGCTATGGATTCCGATTACTGCTGCCGGCGTTATTAATGGTATCGGCCACTTCTGGGGGTATCGCAACTACGATTGTGAAGACGCTTCGACTAATATTGTTCCCTGGGGAATCTTGATAGGTGGCGAGGAGTTACATAACAACCATCACACCTATGCGACTAGCGCAAAGCTGTCAAACAAGTGGTATGAGTTTGATATTGGTTGGATGTATATCTGTGCCCTAAGTTCCCTTGGCCTGGCTAAGGTGAAAAAGGTCCCCCCCAAGCCCGTGCTTTCCGAGGTTCGCCCGGCAGATGATCAAACCCTTGAGGCTGTTATTGCCAATCGTTACGAAATCATGGCCCGCTACAGCAAAACCTTACAACGCTGTATTGCCAATGAGTTCCAGAACATGCAAGAGTTTGCTACTCACCTTAAAGATGCGCGAGATTGGCTTTATAAGGACGAAGCAAAGCTAAGCTCTGATGAAAAACAAAAACTGGAGGAGTTAATGAAGACCAATCCTCAGTTGCGCAAGATGATTGAGATGCGTCGTGAACTCCATGCTATTTGGGGGCGCTCCAATGCGACCCGCGAGCAACTGTTAACCCAGTTGCGTTCTTGGTGCCATCGAGCGGAAGAGGCTGGACCAAACTCTCTTAAAGAGTTCTCGCTGCGCCTTAGACGTTACTCAAACTAAGTAAAGAAAAAACCCGCATTAAGCGGGTTTATTTCTATGGAAGATTAAGACTTACTTAATCTTTGTTTCTTTGTAAGCGACGTGCTTACGAACCTTTGGATCAAACTTCATGATCTCCATTTTTTCTGGTTTAGTTCTTTTGTTCTTTGTAGTGGTATAGAAGTGACCAGTACCAGCACTGGACTCCAACTTAATTTTCTCTCTTGCGCCCTTAGCCATTCAGATATTCCTTAAACTTGACCGCGAGCACGAAGATCGGCCAAAACAGAATCAATTCCGTTCTTGTCGATGATGCGTAAACCAGCATTCGTTAAACGAAGGCTAACCCAACGATTTTCAGATTCAACCCAAAAGCGACGATTTTGCAAATTAGGCAAAAAGCGACGTTTGGTCTTATTGTTTGCATGGGAAACATTATTGCCAACCATTGGCTTTTTCCCAGTGACTTGGCAAACTTTTGCCATGACACACTCCTTTATTACGAAAAACAAAGATTGTAGCAGGCATCTAGCGATTAGGGCTAGGGAAAGCATCGCGGTGAGTAGGGCGCCTTATATTAAGTTAGTAATTACTATCATTTATAGCCTATTTAAAAGGCCTGCATCTGAAAATGAGAAAAATCCATGCCCTGCAACAATGCAGTGATCGAGAAGTTCAATATCAACCCAAGAAAGGGCCTCCTGAAGGTCTTTAGTGATCAATTCATCTTGAGGGCTTGGGAGAGGGTTCCCGCCAGGGTGGTTGTGGACAACGATGAGGCTGCTTGCGTTTCGCGCTAAGGACTCTTTAATTATTTCTCTGGGGTAGATGGCCGTTCGGTCAATCGAACCTCTAAAAAGCTCTTGGCATTCGATGAGTCGGTTACTGGAGTCTAGGTAAAGACATAAGAAGACCTCATGAGGTAGTCTCCCAATTTTGGCCTGTAAAAACTCTCTGACCTGGAGGAGGGAACTAAAAACAGCCCCAGCGCATAGACTTTCTTGGAGACAGCGCCTAACAAGTTCATAGGCAGCTTGAATTTGTGCCCACTTCGATGGCCCCATCCCAAAGCACTTACAAATATCTTCGGTATTTGCATTCACTAGCCCCTGAATCCCTTGAAATTGTGTCAAGAGATCTTGTGCCAGTGAAACAGCACTTTTGCCCTTCACGCCCGCCCTTAAAAAAATGGCTAGTAATTCTGCATCGGAGAGGGAGTTCGCACCCTGGAGGCGTAATTTTTCCCGAGGCTGATGGGCTTTTGGCCATGAAGAGATTGGGCGATGCTGGGACTCTCTCGCTACAATGACCATATGAGTGAGCTTACCGTTACCCCCACTGCTTTTTTGACCCTGAACTATCGTTTGGTTTTGCCCAACGGGGAGGACTACATCAATACCTTTGAGGATAGCCCTGCGACTATGCAGTTGGGAACCGGTCAATTTGCCCCCTGCTTTGAAAAAGCATTAATGGGCGCAAAGGTTGGTGAGAAACGTTCCGCCACGATCTCGGCAAAAGAAGGCTTTGGGGAGCACAAGCCAGAGTTAGTGCAGTGGGTCTCTATGGAGACCTTAGTCTGCAATACTGATGAGGTATCAGAATTTAAGCCAGGTGATATTGTTGAGTTTAATGCTCCAGGCGGGGCACAATATGCAGGTGTATTACAGTCGATTAACGAGGAAGGCGCGTGGTTCGATTTCAACCACCCCTTGGCAGGTAAAGACCTCAGTTTTGAAGCTGAAATAGTTGCTATTTTGTAAAAAACAAACCATGTCAAATACCAGTACATCACAAGATTCCTCTGAAATTTTGTTGGCACAGCCGCGTGGGTTTTGTGCGGGCGTTGATCGCGCCATCAATATCGTGAATGAAGCATTGAATCGTTTTGGCGCACCCATCTATGTCCGCCATGAAATTGTTCATAACAAATATGTTGTTGACGAGTTGCGCGAGAAGGGTGCAATATTTGTGGATGAGATAGAAGAAATTCCACGTGGGTCGATTGTTATATACAGTGCACATGGGGTCTCTCAAGAAGTGCGTAAAGAGGCCGAGAATCGTGGCTTGCAGGTGTATGACGCAACCTGCCCATTGGTAACCAAGGTTCATGTAGAAGTTGTCAAGTTGTGCAAGGATGGCTATACGGTATTTATGATTGGTCATGCCGGACATCCTGAAGTTGAGGGCACGATGGGCCAAGTGGATAAGGGCATTTTTTTAATTGAAAGTATTGAAGATGTGGAGAAACTCGCTTTCTCGGCGAATGAAAATTTAGCCTTTGTTACACAAACTACCTTATCGGTGGATGAGACTAAAGAAATTGTGAATGCACTCACGAAGAAATTTCCTAAAATTATTCAACCCAAGAAACAAGATATTTGCTACGCCACCCAAAACCGACAAGATGCGGTCAAGTTCATGGCTCCCAAAGTGGAGTTAGTGATTGTCGTGGGTAGCAAGGCGAGTTCGAATTCGAATCGCCTGAGAGAATTAGCTGAAAAACTTGGCGTACCTGCTTACATGGTGGATGCTCCAGAACAGCTTCAGCCAGAATGGTTCGCTGGTAAGAAGCGTATCGGGCTTACTGCAGGTGCTTCAGCCCCAGAGAGTTTGGCACAAGCGATCGTATCGCGGATTCAAGAGTTTGGACCGCGTCAAGTGCGTTCTTTAGACGGAGTGATTGAAGACATTATCTTTTCGCTACCAAAGAATTTGACTCACCCTAGTTAAATATTATTTCATCATCCTTAGGAGATTTTGGCTATGAAAACGTATCAAAAAATATTCTCATATGGTCTGTTGTCAGGAGTCGCTATCGCCCTATTGGCAGCCTGTGGAAAGCCTGCAGACAATGAGATTAAGATTGGGCACGTTGCGCCTATTACGGGATCCATTGCCCATATGGGTAAGCAGAATGAAAACGGAGCCTTACTTGCAGTCGAGGAAATTAACAAAGCAGGCCTCACCATTAATGGTAAAAAAGTAGTGCTAAAGTTAGTCCCTGAAGACGATGCAGCAGATCCAAAGACCGCCACTCAGGTTGCTCAAAAATTAGTCGATGCAAAAGTGGTTGCTGTGGTTGGGCACTTGAATTCTGGAACCAGTATTCCAGCAGCAAAGATTTATAGTGATGCTGGTATTACACAAGTGTCTCCATCGGCCACTAATCCGGATTACACCAAGCAAGGTTTCAAGACGACCTATCGATTGGTAGCAACCGATGCACAACAGGGGCCTGCATTAGCGAATTATGTGGCGAATAACATTAAGGCAAAAGTGGTAGCCATCATTGATGATTCAACCCAGTATGGCAAAGGGCTTGCTGATGAATTTGAGAAAACAGTAAAAGCTGCCGGTATCAAAGTACTAGCCCGTGAAGCAACAAATGACAAGGCAACCGACTTTAAGGCGATTTTGACTAAGGTCAAAGCAGGGAAGCCTGATGTCATTATGTATGGTGGTATGGATGCCACGGGTGGCCCCTTAGCTAAGCAAGCTCAGGAACTCGGCATTAAAGCCAAGATTGTGGGTGGCGATGGAATGTGTACTGATAAGTTAGTCGAGCTTGCGGGTGATGCAATCAATAATGTAGTTTGCTCGGAAGCAGCAATGGCTTTATCGAAAATGGAGGCAGGTCCTGAGTTTCAGAAGAAATATAAGGAGCGCTTCAATGTCGATGTCGATATCTATGCACCCTTTGCCTACGATGCTGTCTATGTCATTGTTGATGCTATGAAGCGCGCAAATTCTGTAGAAACTGCCAAAATTTTGGCGGCGATGCCACAAACTCAGATGAAGGGTTTGATCGGTAATATTGCCTTTGATGATAAGGGCGACCTAAAAGCAAGTGTCATTACGCTTTATGACTACAAGGATAAAAAGAAGTCAGTCCTTGAAATCATAAAGATGTAAGAACGAACAAATAAGCACCGCACTGCGGTGCTTATTTCTTTGTAGACTAAGGTCTATGGATATTCTGTTGCAACAAATTGTGAATGGCTTAGTGCTAGGGAGCATCTATGCCTTGATTGCTTTAGGCTACACCATGGTCTATGGGATTTTAGGAATTATTAATTTTGCCCATGGCGAGGTCTTAATGGTGGGCGCTATGGTGTCCTTGACCCTGATCACTTTGATCATGCAGTTACCTCTAGGATTACCATCGTGGGCCATGCTATTGATTGTTTTATTGGGGGCAATGGCAGTCTGCGCAGCACTCAGTTTTCTGATTGAGCGTTTTGCATATCGACCCTTACGCAATGCTCCGCGTTTGGCGCCCCTCATTTCTGCGATTGGAGTATCGGTCTTATTGCAAACTCTAGCCATGATGATTTGGTCACGCAATCCCTTGACTTACCCACAATTGTTGCCTTCAACCCCTATTGATTTATTTGGCTCCGGAGCAACAGTGACCGCAAAAGAAATTGTGATTGTTTTAAGTTCTTTCATCGTGATGGGCTTACTCCTACTAATCGTTCATAAAACGCGCTTGGGACGGGCAATGCGGGCAACCGCAGAGCAACCCAATATTGCTGCCCTGATGGGCGTTAATCCGAATCGTGTTATCTCTATTACGTTTATGTTGGGTGGTTCACTCGCCGCCTTGGCAGGGGTCATGATGGCAACGAACTATGGCAATGCTCACTTTGCCATGGGATTTATTCCGGGGCTTAAGGCGTTCACGGCGGCCGTTCTGGGGGGCATCGGTAATATTCAAGGGGCAATGCTTGGAGGTTTGTTGCTTGGCCTGATTGAGGCTTTGGGAGCTGGCTATATTGGCGATTGGACCGGCGGGGTCTTAGGATCAAATTACCAGGATATTTTTGCTTTCATGGTGCTTATTTTGGTGTTAGTGCTTCGTCCGCGAGGGCTCTTGGGCGAGAAGGTGTCCGACCGTGCTTAAGCACCTGTCACCACCTTACTCTCTTCGAGATAAACGGTTTTGGGTATTCAGTACCCTGACCTTATTGCTATTACCTTGGGTAGTAGGTGCTGCTGGCGGTAATTACTGGGTACGCGTTCTTGATTTTGCTTTGTTATATGTAGTGCTGGCATTGGGCTTGAATGTGGTCATTGGCTTTGCTGGCTTATTGGATTTAGGTTACATCGCTTTTTATGCCGTAGGTGCATACAGCTATGCCCTATTGGCCTCCCCGCATCTAACAACGCACTTTCCTGCAATTGCGAATGCCTTTCCAGCTGGGATGCACTTCCCATTATGGGGGGCGCTGATTATTTCATTTGCGTTAGCAGCATTGTTTGGGATCTTATTAGGATTTCCGACCCTCAAATTACGCGGTGATTATTTGGCAATTGTCACCTTGGGGTTTGGAGAAATCATTCGTATCTTTCTAAATAATTTAGATCGACCAATCAACTTTACGAATGGGCCCAAAGGGATTGGGAACATTGATTCCATTCAACTATTTGGATTGAACTTATCCAAACCCCTTTCTTTATTTGGTTTACAGATTCCTTCCCTGTATTTGGTGTTCTACTTCTTCCTACTTCTAGCCGTTCTGGTTGCATTAGTATGTTCGCGTTTAGAGCACTCACGAACTGGTCGTGCTTGGATCGCAATCCGTGAAGATGAGATTGCTGCTGAGGCGATGGGTATTAATACTCGCAATATGAAACTACTGGCCTTCGCCATTGGTGCAAGTTTTGCAGGAGCAGCAGGAGTTTTGTTTGCAGCCTTTCAAGGTTTTGTCTCGCCAGAGTCATTCACTCTATGGGAGTCGATTGTGGTCTTAGCCATGGTGGTATTGGGTGGTATGGGACATATCCCTGGCGTCATTCTAGGCGCAATTTTATTGGCGATCTTTCCGGAGATATTACGAAGTATTGCAGCCCCAGTTCAGCAATTTTTATTTGGCTCGGTCATTATGGACGTCGAGATTATTCGTCAATTGTTATATGGCCTAGCTCTTATTTTGATCATGCTTTATCGCCCCAATGGGATTTGGCAAAAGCCAGAGCAATTAAAGCGGGTGCGGGCGTGAGTGTTCTTTTGCGTATATCAGATGTCTCTAAACGCTTTGGTGGAGTCCAGGCTTTAGATGATGTTGGAATACAAGTTCAGGATGGGGCCATCGCAGGTTTGATTGGCCCAAATGGAGCTGGAAAGACCACATTCTTTAATGTAATTACTGGCTTATATCCTGCCGATCGCGGATCTTTTGAGTTAAATGGTAAGCCGTATTCACCCCGTTCGGTATCTGAGGTTACCCAAGCCGGAATAGCCCGAACCTTTCAGAACATTCGTCTCTTTAAGGAAATGAGCGCGCTAGAAAATGTCATGGTGGGATGTCATTGTCGCTTTAATGTTGGTGTATGGGGGTCCATCTTGGCAACACGAACGAATCAAAAAGAAGAACAAGCGATTCGGGATAAATCCTATCAATTGTTAGCGTATGTTGGATTGCAAGATTATGCACAGCATAAGGCTAAAAATTTATCATACGGTTATCAACGCCGCCTTGAGATTGCGAGAGCATTGGCAACTGAACCAATTCTGCTTGCGCTAGATGAGCCAGCAGCCGGTATGAATGCCAGTGAGAAACTGGAGCTTAAAGATCTGATTCTGAAGATTCGAGCTGATGGTAAAACGATCTTATTGATTGAGCATGACGTTAATTTAGTGATGAACATTTGTGATCATTTAACTGTGCTGGATTATGGCAAGGTGATTGCTAATGGCCTGCCCAATGAGGTTCGAGCTCATCCTGAGGTGATCCGTGCGTACTTGGGGGGAGTGGTGGCATGATGGGCTCTCACAGTGAGCACTTGTTAGCGGTGCGTGATCTTAAGCTGGCGTATGGCGGCATTGGTGCTGTTAAAGGAATTAATTTTTACGTCGATCGAGGCGAGCTGGTGACCTTGATTGGTGCCAATGGAGCTGGAAAAACCTCGACCCTGAAAGTAATCTCAGGATTGTTAAAGCCGAGTGCCGGCTCCATTCATTTCGATGGAGATTCTATTGGCGGTCGACCTGCTTATGAGTTGGCTCAGCTTGGAGTGGGCTTAGTACCAGAAGGACGCGGTGTTTTTGCTCGCATGACAATTCTGGAGAACTTGCAAATGGGCGCCTATATACGTCAGGGCAATCAAGACCTTACCATTGCTAATGATCTTGAGTCTGTTTTAAGTCTTTTTCCTCGTTTGCGAGAGCGCAAGGATCAGTTAGCCGGAACCCTATCAGGCGGTGAGCAACAGATGTTGGCGATTGCGCGTGCCATGATGGCTAAACCGAAATTGCTATTACTGGATGAGCCCTCAATGGGTCTGGCGCCCTTAATGGTTGAGGCAATCTTTAGCGTGATCCAGAATCTTTCTAAAGAGGGCATGACCATTTTGCTAGTTGAGCAAAACGCACGTCTAGCCTTATCAATGGCCAATCGAGCCTACGTGATGGAAAGTGGTGAGATCACCATACAAGGCCCCGCCCAAGAGTTACTTCATGATGAGCGGGTGCGTAAAGCTTATTTGGGCGAAGAATTACAACAGTAATCGAGTGGCGGTATTGGCGCTTAAACCACTTTTTTAAGAAGCATTCTTAAGATGGCGCACATTTGCCGAATTTCATCGTTTGAAACGGTGAGGGCAGGCATAAATCGCAACAGATCAGGGCGCGGGGAATTAATCAACAAGCCCTCGGGTTCAAGATCTCTAGCTAAATCAACTAACTTTCCACCGATATCCTTGCCCAGCATTAAGGCACGCAGTAGACCTTTACCGCGCTCACCCTTTAGACCAAATTCAGAGGAGAGTTTGAGTAATTCTGATTGGAGTAATTCGCCTTTGGTGATGACCGATTGCAAAAAGCCGGGAGCCAATAGCTGATCGATTACGCTAATACCAACCGCAGTCATTAAGGCATTACCGTTATAAGTTCCACCTTGATCGCCTGGAACAAAACAGGCAACCTCATCGGTGCACAGCAGTGCCGCCAAGGGAACGCCCCCACCAATTCCTTTGCCTAAGGTCATGATGTCAGGTTCAATGCCGAAATGTTGATACGCAAATAAGGTGCCGGTACGGCCAAAGCCCGCTTGAACCTCATCAACGATCAGCAGTAGATTATTCTCTTGTGTCAGTTGGCGAAGCTCGCGCATAAATGAATCATCGCAAGGGATGACCCCACCCTCACCCTGAACTGGCTCAAGCATGATCGCCACAGTCTTATCCGTGATGCATTTCTTCACTGACTCTATATCGTTTAGGTTTGCTTTTGGAAAACCTGGAACTTGAGGTGCAAACATCGTATCCCAGCCAGGCTTACCCGAGGCGCTCATAGTTGCCAACGTGCGTCCATGGAAACTATGGTCAAAAGTAATGATTTCGTAGGCACCATTTTTATGGAGTTGCCCCCACTTTCTGGCGAGCTTGATTGCACCCTCATTAGCCTCGGCACCACTGTTCGCGAAGAAAACTTTATCAAAGCAGCTATTTGCGGTTAAGAGATCCGATAAACGAATCATCGGCCCGTTGTAAAACGCAGGGCTTGGATTAATTAGTTTTTGGGCTTGTTGATGCAAGGCGTTCACGACCCCGGGATTGCAGTGCCCCAAACAATTGACCGCCCAACCTTGTAAGAAATCTAAATAGCGCTTGCCATTTTGGTCGGTAAGCCACGAGCCACTCCCTTCCACCATGACGATGTCGGGACGTTTGGTGATGTACATCACCGAATGGGCGTCAACAGGATGATGGTCAGCTGGTTTGTTCATATTGCAATCATACAAAAGATCGGTGGAAAAGGGGCATTCGCCTTATAAACCCGTACTTAGGCGCTTACTAGATCCGCCTCACTAGTGAAGGAATCGGCAAAAAACTCCTCTTCGGGCAGACGGCACTCTTTGACAAAATCAGTGCGGGCTGCGGTAATTACAATCGGTGCCCCGCAAGCATAGACTTGATAAGGGCTTAGATCTGAGAAATCATGCATGACGGCACGGTGCACAAAGCCAGTGCGACCCTGCCATGCGTCTTCAGGAAGAGCCTCTGATATTACGGGGGTGTAATGAAAGCCCGGGATAGTGTGGGTAAATTCTTGGCAGAGAGAATCCATGTATAAATCCTTTGGGCGCCTACCACCCCAGTAAAAATGGATCTCCCGATCAATCTTCTTATTTTGGATGGATGTCAGCATCGCTTTAATGGGCGCAAATCCTGTGCCGGATGCTAAAAAGATAATTGGCTTTTTAGAGTCTTCACGCAAGAAGAAGCTACCAAGAGGACCCTCAAAGCGCAAAATATCCTTTTCTTTAATTTGTTTGCCATCCGCTGTCTGTCCAAATAGGGGATCAGTAAATAAACCACCAGGCAGATGACGAATATGCAATTCGAGTGGCCCCTCCTCATGGGGTGCGCTCGCAATCGAGTAAGCACGACGTTTATTGTCTTTGAGCAAAAACTCTAAATATTGTCCCGCCAGAAATTGAAAGCGCTCACTAGCGGGAAGTTGCAATTGCAAAATGGCAACATCATCGCTGGCAAACTTAATAGTGTTAATACGACAGGGGACCTTACGAACGGGAATATCCCCTCCACCCTGAACTTCCCGAACTTCAATCAGCAGGTCAGTCTGAGGGTGGGCACAGCATAAAAGAGTGGCGCCCGCAGTTTCATCGGCAGGACTCAGAGCGCTCTGACTATGGTCCCCATGGGTAATTTTTCCTGTAAGGAGCCTTCCTTTACAAGAGCCGCAAGCTCCATTTTTACAACCATAGGGAAGGTTGATGCTTTGGCGAAGAGCTGCTTCTAGAACGGTTTCATCGGCTTCCACCGAAAATGTTTTACCACTCGTTTTTAGCTCAACTTGGTAGGACAATTCCACTTCTCCTAATAAAACATTACGATGTTAGATATGACCTCTATCTGTTCCGCATTTCGTCGTCCTAGAATCCTCATCATTGGGTGCGGGGATATTGGGCAGCGCGTTGTTACGCAACTACTATCAGGCCCGAATGCCCATCTAGGTAAGACGTATGCCAAACCAAAAATCTTTGCCCTCAGCTCAAGCCCAGAGCGTTTTGCAGAGCTGCGACAGCAGGGAATCACACCCATCGGGGGCGACCTTGATCATCCTGAGACTTTATGGCGAATTGCCCGCTTAGCATCGAATGTGATTCATTTGGCGCCACCTCAAAATGAAGGTGAACACGATTTACGTACTCGCAACCTAATTCAAATTTTATCTCAGGGGGCGGGATCTGTCAGACGCTTTGTCTACGTCAGCACTACAGGGGTGTATGGCAATCGTCATGGTGATTATGTGGATGAGAGCAGCCCTCCTTTGGCAACCAGCCAGCGTGCCAAGCGGCGTATGGATGCGGAATCTGTTTTGCGACATTGGGCAATTCATCAGGGTGTCAATCTCAGCATTTTGAGGGTGCCTGGGATTTATGGCCCCAATCGCTTGCCGATTGAGCGATTAAATGCAAAAACACCCGCTCTTACATCTGAAGAGGATGCGTATTCCAACCACATTCATGCAGATGATTTAGCAAGACTCATTCTTGGAGCTCTCTTTATTGGAAAACCTCAACGGATTGTAAATGCATGTGACGGTAGCGAGCAAAAGATGGGAGACTATTTTGATGCAGTAGCTATGGCACTGAATTTGCCGAAACCACAACGCTTATCTCGAGAAGAAGTCAGGACTGCAGTAAGTCCTATGCTTTGGTCCTTTATGTCTGAATCACGGCGCGTTCGAAATAAACGACTGCCAGAGTTAAAACGTAAATTACTCTACCCGACAGTAGCTGACTACCTAAAGACTCTTAAAAGATAGTAATTATTTCCAGCTATCTTTTAGCCCAACGCTGCGATTAAAAACAAGCTGACCAGGTCGGCTATCTATTCGATCAGCAACAAAATAGCCATGCCGCTCAAACTGAAACTGTTCATCTGCTTTGCACGTGCTCATGCAGGGCTCTAGATAAGCTTGAATAACATCCTTTGATTGAGGATTGATAAAGTCTAAAAAGTTTTTATCGCCACTATCAGGGTGCGCATCTGTAAACAGATGATCGTAGAGGCGAACTTCTGCTGGCACCGCTTCATCTGTGCGTATCCAATGAATGTTGCCCTTTACCTTATAGTTATTAGAATCCGGCGTGCCACTTTTGCTATCGGGGAAGTAATTGGCATAAACCTCGACGACTTGATTGTTGGTGTCTAGTTTCATACCGATACACTCAATCACAAAGCCGTGTCTTAGGCGAAGTCGCCCACCTGCAATACCATCTTTGGGTGGGAATAAACGAAAGAATCCCTTTGCAGGATTAGTTTGGAAGTCATCAGCCTCAATCCAAAGCTCTCGACCAAAATGAAACTCCCGTTTACCTAATTCTGGATGGTGCGGATGGCGAGGAGCAGAGCACAATTCTTTCTGATCCTCAGGATAGTTCTGGATGATTAGTTTGAGCGGCTTGAGTACCGCAGTTGCGCGTGGCGCACGTACATCCAAATCATCCCGCAGGGCTTGTTCCAGGACGCTCATATCAATCCAGCTATCGGCTTTAGAGACGCCAATGCGTTCACAAAATAAGCGAATACTCTCTGGGGTATAGCCACGACGCCGAATCCCAACAATGGTTGGCATGCGAGGATCATCCCAACCATCCACCCGTTTTTCTTCAACAAGCTGCAATAGCTTGCGCTTACTGGTAATCGTGTAGGTCAGATTAAGACGGGCAAATTCGTATTGACGGGGAAGCGGACCCTTAAATACCCCAGCTTCTTTCAAGGCGTTTAAGACCCAATCATAGAGAGGGCGATTGTTTTCAAACTCTAGAGTGCAGATAGAGTGCGAGACGTTCTCAAGAGCATCGGAGATGCAGTGGGTGAAATCATACAAAGGATAAATACACCATTGATCCCCAGTGCGATGATGATGGGCATGGCGAATACGGTAGATCACAGGATCACGCATCACAATATTCGGATGCGTCATATCGATTTTGAGACGCAATACATGACTGCCATCCACAAACTCTCCAGCACGCATTTTTTGGAAGAGGGCTAGATTTTCTGAGGGCGGGCGATCTCGATACGGGCTATTTTTACCAGGGGTAGCAAAGTTTCCACGATTCATATGAATCTCATCCGCACTTTGACTATCAACATATGCCTTACCATGCTCAATCAATATCTCTGCAAACTTATATAAGTTCTCAAAATAATCACTGGCGTAATACAAATGCTCTTGACCCCCATGATTCCAGTCAAAGCCCAGCCAGCGGACAGCATCCAAAATGCTATCAACATACTCAACATCCTCTTTGGTGGGATTCGTATCGTCAAGACGCATATGGCACCGTCCACCTGAAGCAAGGGTGTTGTAATCCCTTGCCAAACCGTAGTTCAGACAAATGCTTTTGGCATGGCCAATGTGTAAATAACCATTGGGCTCAGGAGGGAAGCGCGTGATGACAGCAGGCAAAGGCTTACCGGCCTGATCCACTCGGCTGAGATATGTTCCCTTAGCTAAATCATGGTCAATGATCTGGCGTAGAAAATTAGATAGCTCAGAAGGCTGATTGGATCCGGTCGATTTGGCATTATCAGAAGACATCTTGCTATTGTAGATAAGACTGGCTGTAATGACCTAAGTGCTACCCAAACCGAAGCCTTGCCTTAAACAATAATGCCCGCTAGTAGCGGGCATTATTCAAAGCGGTAGATATTGCCAATTACAGCTCTTCAGTAAATACCTCTTGTCGACTTTTCTTGATGGCTGGTAGAGCCACAATTACCACTAAAAAGGCTGCTGCTAGCAGCAGACCCAAAGACAGTGGGCGCGTGAGGAAGGTTGTGAAATCGCCCCTGGATAAGAGTAGAGCACGACGGAAGTTTTCTTCCATCATTGGACCCAATACAAATCCTAACAAGAGGGGTGCCGGCTCGCAACCAAACTTGAAGAACATATAACCAATTACACCAAACCCAGCAGTGATAAAGACATCGAAGATGGAGTTGTTAACGGTATAGACGCCAATACAACAGAACACCAAAATTGCTGGATAAAGTAAGCGATACGGAATCTTCAGTAACTTCACCCAAATACCAATTAAAGGCAAATTCAAGAGGATGAGCATGATGTTGCCAATCCACATTGAGGCAATCAGGCCCCAGAACAAAGCAGGATTGCTGGTCATTACTTGCGGACCTGGCTGAATGTTATGAATGGTCATTGCACCCACCATCAAAGCCATCACTGCATTTGGCGGAATGCCGAGGGTCAGCAATGGAATAAATGAGGTTTGAGCTGCTGCATTATTAGCGCTTTCTGGACCGGCAACACCCTCAATTGCCCCCTTGCCGAACTCCTCCGAGTGCTTGGAGGATTTTTTCTCAACCGTGTAGGCGCCAAACGCTGCCAGGGCCGCGCCACCGCCAGGCAAAATTCCAAGGATCGATCCAATGGTAGTACCTCGCAAAATAGAGGGGATCATTCGTTTCACATCTACCCAAGTTGGAATAAGCGTAGTTACTTTATTGAGGAAGGACTCTCCAGTTCCCTTTTTCTCAAGGTTGAGCATGATCTCAGCAAAGCCAAATACACCCATGGCCACTGACACGAAACCAATTCCGTCGGTTAGCTGAGGTATGTCAAAGGAGTACCTAGCAACACCCGAGTTCACATCGGTACCAACAAGACCAAGTAGCAGGCCAAGCAAAATCATTCCAATCGCTTTGATGAGGGAGCCTGATGCCAGTACAACCGCACCAATCAGACCCAATACCATCAAGGAAAAATATTCTGCAGGACCAAACTTAAATGCAACCTCTGCGAGAGGAGCTGCAAAGCCAGCCAAGATCAATGTGGCAACGCAACCCGCAAAGAATGACCCCATACCAGCGGTAAAGAGGGCAACGCCACCACGTCCCCGTTTAGCCATCTGATAACCATCAATTGCAGTTACAACCGATGAGGTCTCTCCAGGAATATTAAGTAAGATTGCGGTAGTTGAGCCTCCGTATTGGGAGCCATAGTAAATACCTGCCAACATAATCAGAGCAGCGATCGGGGGCAGTGCGTAGGTTGCCGGCAAAAGCATGGCAATTGTTGCAATGGGACCAAGACCAGGTAGGACACCGATTAATGTGCCTAATACGCAACCGATAAAACAGTACATCAGGTTTTGTAGGGTGAAAGCGGTTTCAAAACCCAGAGAAAGATTATTTAGTAATTCCATTTGATGATCCGTTCTGCGGGTTAATTGAGAAACGTTGGAAATAATGGAAATTGCAGATTCAAACCCTGAACAAATGCAAGGTAGGTGAAGGTCACTAAAAATAGGGCATTCAAGGCAGTCCCCTTCCAGCTGAACTCATGACTTGCGCTTGCGGATATGAAGACTAAGATGATGACCGACAATAAAAACCCAAGGGTTGGCAATAAAATGCCGTACAAGGCAACTGATCCAGAAATCCAGATCATAATCCGCCAATCCCACTTTCCAATCGACTCCTCAGTATTTTTAGAGGACATGGATTTAATAAGAATGTAAAAACCCAAGGCAGTGAGAATGGCGCCAAGCCAAAAAGGAAAGTAGCCAGGCCCCATTTTTGCAGCCGTACCCATTTTGTAGTTCAGAGCATTGAGAGCAAAGAAAAGGCCAAAGGCCATGTACATGATCCCGGCACCGAAATCTTTCTTATTGCGGATGTTCAAAATCTAGCTCCTTATTTTTGCCAATTAGGCACGACTATATGTAGTAACTGTTTTTAGTCGATTTGTGATTGTAAGGGAATGATCCGAGGCAAGCTTAAGGGTTTGCCCTAATTCTGTGCCAATGCGATAATTATTGGGATGAAAGTCTCTGATATACGCCAAGCCTACCTCGATTATTTCGCCTCCAAGGGTCACCAAATCGTGGCATCCAGCCCCGTTGTTCCCGGGGATGACCCCACCCTTTTGTTTACCAATGCCGGCATGAACCAATTCAAGGATGTCTTTCTTGGCTTTGACAAGCGCCCTTATCAGCGAGCCACGAGCTCCCAAAAATGCATCCGCGCCGGCGGTAAGCACAATGATCTAGACAATGTTGGTTATACCGCTAGGCACCATACCTTTTTTGAGATGCTGGGCAATTTTTCGTTCGGAGATTATTTCAAGCAAGATGCGATTCAATATGCTTGGGAGTTATTAACCGAAGTTTTTAAACTCCCAAAAGATAAATTGTGGGTAACGGTCTACGCCGAGGATGATGAAGCGTACGACATTTGGTTCAAGCAAATCGGAGTTCCCAAAGAACGAATTGTGCGAATTGGGGATAACAAAGGCTCGCGTTATGCATCGGATAACTTTTGGATGATGGGCGATACAGGCCCCTGTGGTCCTTGTACCGAAATTTTCTATGACCATGGCGCCGAGATCCCTGGAGGACCTCCAGGAAGCCCTGATGAGGATGGAGATCGTTTCATTGAGGTTTGGAATAACGTCTTCATGCAATTTAATCGTGATGAAGCGGGTGAAATGCATCTTTTACCAAAACCCAGCGTAGATACGGGTATGGGTCTTGAGCGAATTGCTGCGGTCTTGCAGCATGTTCACTCTAATTATGAGATTGATCTCTTTATTCATCTCTTGCAAGCAGCCAAGCAGGCAGTCGATGATGCGGGGGCAAAAAACTGTGACCCTGATAGCCCTTCGCTCAAAGTGATTGCAGATCATATTCGGGCTTGCAGTTTTGTTGTGGTTGACGGTGTGATTCCCGGAAATGCGGGTAGGGGTTATGTGCTTCGCCGTATTGCACGACGCGCGATACGCCACGGTTATAAATTAGGCGCTCGTCAACCTTTCTTCCATAAGCTTGTACCCGCATTAGTCGCCGAAATGGGTGATGCTTACCCTGAATTGCGTCAAGCACAAACTAAGGTGATGGATGTTCTCAAGCAAGAGGAAGAGCGCTTCTTCCAAACAATCTCTAATGGGATGGAGATCTTAGAAGGCGCACTAGCAAAGGGCGCTAAGGTCTTGGATGGCGATACTGCATTTCGTTTGCATGACACCTTTGGATTTCCATTGGATTTAACCGCAGATGTTTGTCGGGAGCGCTCAGTCAGTGTTGACTCGAATGGTTTTGAGATCGCGATGCAAAAGCAACGCGATCAAGCTCGAGCCGCGGGTAAGTTCAAGATGGCCCAAGGCCTTGAGTACCATGGAGAAGCTACTCAGTTTCATGGCTATGACAGTTTGCAGGTGCAAGATGCACGGGTCACTGCGCTCTATCGAGATGGCAGTCCTGTAGATCATATTAAACCTGGCGAGAGTGCAGTCGTAGTCATTAATCAAACCCCTTTCTATGCAGAATCCGGTGGGCAAGTTGGCGATCAGGGTGAGTTACGAAGCGATCGAGCGCAATTTATCGTAGCCGATACCTTTAAGATTCAGGCCGATGTATTTGGTCACCAGGGCGAGTTACAAGAAGGTGAATTAAAGGTCGGCGATATTGTTCAGGCCCGAGTCGATGGCAGCATCCGCGTAAAAACGGTACGTAACCACAGCGCAACCCATCTCTTGCATAAAGCCTTGCGCGAGGTCTTGGGTGATCATGTGCAACAGAAGGGTTCCCTCGTCGATGCTGACAAAACTCGTTTTGATTTCACACATACTGCGCCACTCTCGAAGGCAGAAATAAATCGGATCGAGCAAATCGTTAATCAAGAGATTTTGGCAAATACCGCTAGTTCAGCGACTGTGATGGCCATCGAGGATGCACAAAAAACAGGTGCGATGATGCTATTTGGTGAGAAGTATGGTGAACGAGTTCGAGTATTAGAAATTGGCTCTTCTAAAGAGTTATGCGGTGGCACACACGTCCAGCGTACGGGTGATATTGGTAGCTTTAAAATTGTTTCAGAAAGCGGCGTTGCAGCCGGCATTAGACGGCTTGAGGCGGTCACTGGTTCGAACGTCCTGGATTTTCTGCAAACCTTAGAGTCCCGCATCAATGAAGCCACGCAGATTCTGAAAGCGGCTCCTCATGAGCTAGCACCCCGTGTGACACAGTTGCAAGACAATATCCGACAATTGGAACGTGAACTGGAGCGCGTGAGCTCTAAGCTAGCCGCTAGTCAAGGTGATGATCTATTAAGTAAAGCGAGCGATCATGGTGGGCTCAAAGTATTAGCCGCTCAGTTAGATACAGCAGACGCCAAAGTATTACGCGAGACTATGGATACTTTAAAAACAAAACTGAAGTCTGCTGTAATCGTTTTGGCATCTGTGCAAGATGGTAAGGTAAGCTTAATTGCTGGGGTCACCAGTGATGTAAGTAATCGGATTAAAGCAGGTGATTTGGTGAACTTTGTTGCTCAACAGGTAGGCGGCAAAGGTGGCGGCAAGCCTGAGATGGCCATGGCTGGAGGAACAGATCCTTCTGGTCTTGCCAAGGCCCTAGCTGGGGTCGATGCTTGGGTAGCCGAGCGAGTCTAGGCGCAAATCGCTAAAATAAGAAGATATGAGGAGAATGTAATGAGTGAAGTGAGCTCCATCCAAGTCCATCGCGAGGTTGATGCCATCGGCATGAACTGCCCCCTGCCTATTTTACGTACGAAGAAGACCTTAGCCGAGATGCAATCAGGCGAGGTTCTTAAACTAAAGGCAACTGATTCTGGTGCTAGCCATGACATCCCGGCCTTCTGTAAACAAACGGGTAACGAGCTTCTCGCCACCGATAATGAGGGTGATGCGATGATCTTTTACGTAAAGCGTCGTTAATTAGTACCTTACCTTTGAAGCATTCTTTGAACTGCTTCGATCACTTGATTTGGTTTTAGTAAATCAAGACATTCGCTCCTACTGTCTGATTTGTCTTCACAGCCGGCTTTGCGGCACGGTACACAATCCCCGGGACCTTGAAGGATGCAAACGTTATTAACTATTTGCATCCGCGCTCTAATTTGATAAGGCTTTTGTCCAACAAAACCATTAGGCCATGGGCCAAAGTTTGTTGGGGGGGTTGCCCCAAATAAAACAATCGTAGGGGTTTCACAGGCGGCTGATAAATGACTGACCGATGTATCAACCCCGATATAAAGGGTCGCTCCTTTTAAGAGAGTGACCGCTTGAGGAAGACTTAAACGACCTTCTGTATTAATAAGGGAGCCACGTATGTTTATGTCGAGTAAGGACAAAATATCTTTGTTTAGCTCTAAGTCCTGCCGAGCTGGTGAAGAGCTCAAAATAATCTGATTACCATCATTAACTAAATGGGTGATCAGTTCTTGCCAATACGATAGCGGCCAACGTTTATAGGCATTGAGAGGCCCTGGGTGCAAAACAATGTAGGGTTGCCGTATCTGGCTTTGAATGAGAGGAGTTAAGGTTTGTGCTTTAGGGGGTGTTACTGAGATTGGGTGGGCAAATAAATCAAGACCCTTGTCTTGGTAGAAGGGCTCCAGTAACCTTAATTTTTCTACAATGACATGTTGATGAAAGTAATCCACTGGAACCCAGTGCATAGAAATGGCGCGCTTCCAAGCACTATTTTTTTTACTTCGGGGTGTGTCCTCAACCACCACACCCACTCGTCGTAAGGCAGCCAGCGAACCAAAGAAGTAGGAGCGATCACTTGGTTGGGTGATGATAGCTAGGTCATAGCGCTGGAAGAGTTGATTAAAGAGTTTCAGATACTCCCATAAGTTTGGGCGCTCTGGGGTCTCAATCAGCTCATGAATATCAGGATTACCTTTGAGCATATCAAGCTTGCCCCGATATCCCAGAAAATCAAATTGGGCATTGGGCCAAATGGCGCGAGCTGAACTAATCAATGGGGTTGTTACTAAGACATCTCCAATCTGCCGAGTGGCAATGAATAAAACGCGGGCAGGATCTTTCATAACCTATTGAAATTGACCGGCTCGCATAAGCCGGACCTTTTCGAGAATTCGTTTTGTACTTTCATCGTTATTTGATTGATCTCGAACTTTATGAAATAGATGAATGACTTCAGTTGACCATGAGCCAGACTTCCTTATTATTCCTTTATTTTCAAGGCGAAAAATGAAATCAGCATCTTCGTGACCCCATCCAATTAGTGTTTCATCAAATCCTTTAATGGCCAGGGCGTCCTCTTTCCAGCACGCCATATTGCATCCTTTAATGCGACGCCAGAAGAATTTTTTGTAATTTCTCCATTTACCGTTACCAAATTTAATGAATAAAGGAAGAAATTTATTTATAGACCCTTGAATACGTAAAAAGAAGGAATTTTTTTGTAATCTGGAGAAGTCTATATATCCTTCAGTGAGTATTTCTTGGGTAAATTTCTGGTTAAGCAATATTCTGCTTCCTGTGACTAAATACCCCTTTTGTGCCAGAGATAAATGTCTCTGAAGATAGTCGGGCTGAACTACGCAGTCTCCATCTAAAAAAATTAAGTACTGACCATTCGCACTATTAATAGCGCGATTTCCGATGATTGTCTTGCGGCAACCTATATCTTCATGCCAAAGATGCGTAATTTTGATAGGGAATTCTTGAATATACTTTTGAATGAGATTACGAGTTTCTTCTTTTGACCCATCATCAGCAATCAAAATCTCAAAATCTCTAAAGGATTGATTCTTTAAGGATTGAAGACAAAGACCCAAGGCCGCTGGCCAATTGTAGGTCGCCACTATGACAGAAATTTGAGTCATTCTTTTGATTTCTTGATTAGACGCCAAAGTTTAATGTACCTTAGGTAGGAGCCTTTTGCATTGGCTATAGCCAATGAAAATCCTTGGGGACCATCTAAAAATCCAGCTCTTATTACATAAGTGCGAATAAATGACCAAGTGCCATGCAATATAGCCTTAAGAGGACTTGCTGTTTTACCCTTAGCGAATGCTTGTTGAGCAGATGCGGTGGAATATCGCTGCATTTTTTCTTGTACCTGAGCTTGGTTCATAAAGCTATAGTGAAGCATCTGATTCTTTAACTTCATAACAGAATCATGCGGGATTAGGCGCTCATGAACTAAATCGTTTGAGAAGCGTGCACTACCTCTCTTAAATAGTCGGTCTACATAATCCGGGGTCCAACCCGAGTGACGCATAAAGCGCCCACAATACCAAGATAGTCTTGGAATGGCATAGCAATTCGCTTGGGGTTTCTCAAGCACACCCTTAATCTCCAGCCTGAGCTCGGGGGTGAGGCGCTCATCGGCATCTAGGGAGAGCACCCAGTCACCGGTGGCAAGGTCTAAAGCCCGATTCTTTTGAGGCCCAAATCCTGGCCAATCAGCCGGCGTATCGACCAAAGCGCCGTATTTTTGGGCAATCGCTAGAGTGCGATCCGTGCTTTGTGTATCCACGACCACAATTTGGTCGGCAAGCCCGTCTAGCGAGGCTAGGCAGTCCTCGAGATTGGCTTCTTCATTCCGAGTTATGAGTATGGCTGATAAGGTGGGCATAATTCATTATATGAATGCTTCAGACCGTCAAGCCCTAAACAGATTAATTGGGTATCTACGCCCCCATATCCGCCTCATCATTGGGTCCTTACTCGCTATGGCGATAGTCGCTGCCTCAGAGACCTCTATTCCGGCCCTAATGAAGCCTCTTTTGGATCGTGGCTTTACTGGAGAGATGAACGATAAGCTCTGGCTGGTCCCGGTATTTTTAGTTGGCTTGGCTTTTATTCGGAGTGGAGCACAGTTTCTGTCTAACTATCTACTGACCAAGGTTATTAGTAATATCTTGCTTAAATTACGGGAGCAGATGTTCACTCGGCTATTACGAGCAAAGACCGAGTACTACCAGAAGACTTCAGCGTCTAACTTGATTAATGCGGTTGTGTTTGAGGTAAACAACGTCCTCTCCATTATGGGTGGCATGCTCATTAGTCTTGTAAGAGATTTATTGACCGTCATTGGTTTGATGGGTTATTTGTTTTATCTCAATTGGCGTCTTACTTTAGTGGTATTAATTATTTTTCCGATCATTGCCTTTGTGATGAGCAAGATCAATAAGCGCTTACGCGGCTTAAATCGTCAGCAACAAAGCATGACCAGTGAGCTTGCCTATATAGTCGAGGAGGCAGCATCTGGCCATAAGATTGTTAAGGTGCATGGCGGAGAAGATTACGAGATGCAACGTTTTATGGATAAGGCAGATCGTCTACGTCAGTTCACCCTAAAAGCTGCCGTGGCTGGAGGGCTCAATCAGCCCATTACCCAGTTAATTGCGTCAATGGCCCTATCTTTGGTTTTGGTGATTGCGATTATGCAATCAGCCACGCAGGGTTTTACTGTAGGAGGTTTCGCAGCTTTTATTACCGCGATGCTCTTAATCATTTCACCACTAAAACATCTTGCTGATATTAATCAACCTTTGCAACGTGGCTTAACTGCAGCAGAGATGATTTTTCAATTGATTGATCAGCCAATTGAAGAAGACATGAGTCAGTCAAAGCTCAAACGATTAGATAAGGCCAAAGGAGAAATCCGGTTTGAGAACCTATCCTTTTCCTATGACCAAGAAGAGGGTCGTAAAGATGCTCTTCGAAATGTCAATCTTGATATCAAGTCAGGCGAGGTGATTGCCTTCGTAGGACCCTCTGGAGGGGGTAAATCAACCCTAGTGAATTTATTGCCACGTTTTTTTAAACCTAAGGCGGGCCGCATCCTACTTGATCAAGTTCCGATTGAGGAAATTCTGTTGGCTGATTTACGTAAGCAAATCGCCTTTGTAAGTCAGGACGTCATTTTGTTTAATGACACCATTGCAGCCAATGTGGCATATGGCTCAAGTGTTGAGGGGATTGATCGCGGTCGTGTCATCGAATCTTTAGAGGCGGCTAATTTAACAGGACTATTAACGGAACTGCCCAATGGCATCGATACCTTGGTTGGGGATAACGGTAATCGCTTATCGGGGGGGCAGCGCCAACGCTTAGCGATTGCAAGGGCCATTTATAAGGACGCGCCCATCCTCATACTCGATGAGGCAACCTCTGCACTGGATTCTGAGTCGGAGCGGCAGGTACAAGAAGCACTTGATCGTTTAATGGCAGGGCGTACAACCTTGGTGATTGCACACCGTTTATCAACCATTGAGCATGCCGATCGGATTGCGGTCTTGGATCATGGTGAGATTGTGGAATATGGCCCTCACCAAGAATTGATGGCCAAAAATGGCCTATATGCTGGTTTACATCGCTTGCAGTTTAGTGAAGCAAATTCTTAAGACTGCTCACTAGTTAAGAACAATATCGTATTGTTCTTGTTTGAAGCCAGCCTCTGCTTGAAGCCTAATTGGCTTCTGAACAAAATCCCCCAGCATCGCTAGAAATTGGTTCTCTTCTTCTAAAAATAGATCAATTACATCGGGTGATGCCACAATCCGAAATTCTTTCGGATTGAATTGTCGATGCTCCCTCACAATCTCTCGTAAGATTTCGTAACAGACTGTTTGGGGTGTCTTTATCTCACCCTTACCAGTACACGAGGCACAAGGTTCACACAAAATATGGGATAAAGATTCACGGGTGCGTTTACGGGTCATCTCGATGAGACCCAGTGATGAGAAGTCATTCACATTTGTGCGCACATGATCTCTAGCAAGGTTTTTCTTAAGCTCATTGAGAACAGCCTCCTGATGATCGGTCTGGCTCATGTCAATGAAATCAATAATGATGATGCCCCCAAGATTGCGTAAGCGTAGTTGGCGTGCAATCGCTTGAGCTGCTTCTAAGTTAGTCTTGAAAACCGTATCGTCCAAATTACGAGCACCCACAAAGCTACCAGTGTTAACGTCAATCGTGGTCATGGACTCTGTTTGGTCAATCATAAGATAGCCGCCGGATTTAAGGTCTACGCGCCTTCCAAGCGCCTTACTGATCTCAGATTCAATATCAAATAGATCAAAGAGGGCTCGCTCACCCCGATATAAAACTAATTTATTGTTTAGTTGTGGGGTAAATGTTTGGGCAAATTGGCCTAAGCGCTCAAAGTTCTCGGCAGAGTCTACGCGGATTTGAGTAGTTTCAGGACCAGCCATATCGCGGAGAACCCTTTTGGCAAGACTTAAATCTTGATGCAATAGAGTAGGAGCAGCTTTTTCTTTCGATGCCTGTAAAATTCCTTGCCATGTGGTGCGTAGGTACTTGAGGTCAGCAATCAGAGTTTCATCGCTAGCAAGCCCAGCGCTCGTTCGCACAATAATATCGCCGCTTTCATCAGCAGGGATTAGATTCTTTAACCTATTTTTTAAGGCCTCGCGCTCTTCAGGCATTTCAATTTTTTGGGAGATGCCGATATGGATTTCAGTCCCAACTGCACGATGATCGTGCGGTAAATAGACCAAATTGCGCCCCGCAATGCTAATTTGGCGAGTAAGCCGAGCACCTTTGGTACCCAAGGGATCTTTTAGAACCTGCACTAGCAGGGTCTGCCCCTCGAATAGGATTCGCTCGATTTGCCCTCCTGCATGATGATCTCCCAAGTCATTGAAATGAATAAATGCTGCACGATCTAATCCAATATCAATGAAGGCAGATTGCATACCAGGCAATACTCGCACTACTTTAGCTAGGTAAATATTACTAACGATCCCCCGTTGCCGAGTGCGCTCAATATGCAGTTCTTGGACCGCATTTTGTTCGATGATCGCAACCCGAGTTTCTTGGGGGGTGATATTAATTAGGATCTCTTGGCTCATATGAGTTCAAACCAAAATGCACATGGGCTTGTCTTAAAAGTTTTGCGGTCTCATAAAGGGGAAGCCCCATGATACCGCTATAACTGCCCTGGATTGTTTTAATAAAGGAGGCGGCAATTCCTTGGATACCATAGGATCCTGCTTTGCCAAAGGCTTCACCGCTATGTACGTAAGACTCGATCGTTGCAGTATCAAGCACTGCGAACTCAACCTGAGATTTTTGAACTAGGCAGATAGCAGGAGAGTGGATATCGATAGTAATGGCTATAGCGCTATACACATCATGGCTTTTACCACTCAGTTGATGAAGCATTTGGGTGGCGTGAGCGGCATCTGTTGGCTTACCTAAAATTTCAGTATCGAGAGATCCGGGCAGGCTCACTGTGGTGTCTGCACACAAAATTGGCGCCCAAGTAAATTGCGGATTATTTTGTTGTAGTGCTTGCCAGCGATCTAAAGCCGCTTCACTTTTTGCGATTGTGACTCGTTGAACATAGTCAATAGCTTTCTCATGGGCTAGGGGTATTTCTAGAGATTCTGGATTCTCATTACGGCTGGGTAGAAGTAATTTAAAGTGAACCCCAATTTGTGCCAGTAACTCTTGGCGACGGGGGCTTTGCGAGGCCAGATAAATGAAGTCGTATTTCATCGAATTAATCTCTTATTCTCGATGGTAGGGGTGACCTTGTAAGATTGTCCAAGCGCGATAGAGTTGTTCGATTAGAACCAGCCGTGCAAAAGCATGGGGAAGGGTAAGACTAGAGAGTCGCCAGATAGGCATCTCTTTGGTTTTAAAGCTAGCATCTAGCCCATTAGCTCCGCCAATTAAAAAGACAATGTCTTTGCCAACCTCCCGCCATTGTTTTAATTGCCCAGCAAGGTCTTGGGTGCTTAGATCTTTTCCATGTTCATCTAGAGCAATTACTAGAGTATTTTTGGGGATCGCTGCAAGGATTTTGACCGCCTCTTTACTAGGGCTGATATCTGGCTTCAATTCCTTTAGATCCACCGCACAATCTGGCGGCATCCGTTTGCTGTATTCTTGGTAGGCCACGCTGACCCAATCAGGCATTTTATGACCTACTGCAATAATCAGTAAACGCATGTGCTAGTCGTCTTCTGACTCTTCGCTTGCTTTGACGAGTTTTTTGGGACCACTTAACTTCACGCGCACGGGTTTATCGCCCCAGATACCTTCGAGTTGATAGTAGGAGCGTAGCATCGGTTGCAAAATATGCACTACGATATCGCCGCAATCAACGAGGACCCATTCACCGGTTTCTAGACCTTCGATAGAGATAACCTCACCCCCCTTGTCTTTAACACTTTCCTTGACTGAGAAAGCGAGCGAGCGTGTTTGGCGATTGCTACTTCCAGTTGCGATCACAACCCGATCAAATAGCTCGCTGAGTTTGCTGGTGTCATACACACGGATGTCTTGTGCTTTGACGTCCTCAAGAGCATCAATGATGGTGCGTTGTAATTTACGAATATCCATATTTACCGCCATCTTACCTTGTTGACTGGTAAAGACCCTTTTTGAGGATGAGAGCATGTATAGATTTAGGGAGCCATTCTTGAATGCGATTAGCGGTATTGTTAGATGAAAGTAAAGGACGCAGGCTGCTTGAGGCAAGATCAATCGACAGTTGCTCATCTAGATAAATTAACCCAGAGGCTTTAGAACAAAGATCATGGGCTAACTTAGTTTGATGATCTAAATAGTAAGCTTGAAGAGGTGGATGATCTATTAGTTGTTTCTGAATCGAGTAGGGTGGCCGGCTAGCAACCGCCAAATGAATGTATCGACTAAGGTCTCGCCAATCGTTCCAGGTATAGAGTTGCAGGAAACTATCTGCACCCATTAACCAAATTAGGGAGACATCAGGACCAAATTTTTGGCGTAGCTCTTTGGCGCTATCAATCGTATAGCTCGGGCCACCGCGATCAATTTCCATCGAATCTACCATCACCTTAGTGTCGATATTCTTTGCTTGCAACTCTTCCTTAAGCACATCCGCTGCTGCAATTGTCATGTCAAGCCGGTCTTTTGGAGGGGTAATATGAGCCCCCTTTTGCCAAGGCTCGCCACTGGGAAGCCAGAAGAGCTCATCTAATTGAAGGGTTCCAGAAAAATGCTCTGCTAGGCGGATA
This sequence comes from Polynucleobacter sp. UK-FUSCHL-C3, assembly GCF_040409815.1. Lineage (NCBI taxonomy): Bacteria > Pseudomonadati > Pseudomonadota > Betaproteobacteria > Burkholderiales > Burkholderiaceae > Polynucleobacter > Polynucleobacter sp. UK-FUSCHL-C3. The sequence goes on along the minus strand of NZ_CP099959.1, from coordinate 1,558,463 downwards.
TGACCCCAATGTGGTGGATCAAAGGTTCCACCTAGTATGCCAATGACTTTGTTCAAGAGGTTCTCATCTTAAGGCTCGGAGAGCCAATCGCGGGGCTTGAGGTAGCGCTCATACAAGCGTGCCTCAGGTGTCCCGGCTTGAGGTTGCCAGTTATATTTCCAGGTGACTACGGGTGGCATTGACATCAAAATCGATTCAGAACGACCTCCTGACTGCAAACCAAAAATGGTGCCACGGTCAAAGATTAGGTTGTATTCCACATAACGACCGCGACGATATTCCTGAAAATCACGCTCCGCTTGGGTATAGGGCTCTTGATAGCGACGCTCTAGAATCGGTAAGTAGGCCTTGATCAAAGAGTCGCCAACCGATCGCATCATCGCAAAACTTTTCTCGAACCCTAGTTCGTTAAAGTCATCAAAGAATATTCCGCCAATACCGCGGGGTTCATCGCGGTGTTTGAGATAGAAGTACTCATCGCACCATTTCTTAAAACGAGGGTACAGACCAGCGCCAAATGGGTCGAGAGCATCTTTGGCTGTTTGATGAAAATGTTTACAGTCTTCGTCCACGCCATAGTAGGGAGTCAGATCAAAACCGCCACCAAACCACCAAACTGGTTCTTGATTCGGAGCTTGGGCAATAAAGCAACGAACATTCATATGGGTGGTTGGTGCCTTTGGGTTGCGCGGATGAAACACTAAAGAGACGCCCATTGCCTCAAAGGTTCGACCTGCAATCTCAGGACGATTTTGGGTGGCAGTAGGAGGTAATTGATTACCGCTGACGTGAGAGAACCCAACACCGCCTTTTTCAAGAACATTACCATTCTCTAAAATACAGGAGTGACCGAACCCTTGTAATTTACTGTCCTTTGGCTTTTCCCAAGAATCTTTTACAAATGATTTTCCATCCAACGCAGTAATTGCTGTCGTAATGCGATCTTGTAGACCTAGTAAATAGTCTTTTACTGCTTGCGTATCAACACTCGTTGCCATATCTAATCCTTACTTAATGGCTCGAAAGCCAATATCGTTACGGTATTGCATGCCGTCAAAATGAATTTGTTTGATCGCAGAATACGCTTTTTGTTGGGCTGCCTTAACGGTATCGGCCAGGCCTACGACGCAAAGTACTCGACCTCCGGAGGTGATTAGATTACCATCCTGTAATTTGGTACCCGCATGAAAAACAATTTGGTCATCTGTGGGATTGGGAATACCCTGAATGACATCACCGGTTCTCGGCGTATCTGGATACTGGTGGGCCGCCATCACAACCCCTAGTGCTATCCGACGATCCCATTTCAGTTCAACCTCATCGAGCTTTCCGTCAATCGCTTTATCAAGAGTATCTACCAAGTCACTCTCGAGGCGCGCCATGATAGGTTGGGTTTCTGGATCTCCCATGCGACAGTTGAACTCCAAGGTCTTAATCTGGCCATCTGGGTTAATCATCAGACCAGCATATAAAAATCCGGTATAGGGAATGCCATCGGCTTTCATGCCAAGCACAGTCGACAAGATTACCTCGCGCATAGCGCGTGCATGTATCTCAGGGGTCACCACGGGCGCGGGCGAGTATGCCCCCATGCCACCCGTATTAGGACCTTCGTCACTATCACGCAAACGTTTGTGATCTTGACTAGTGGCAAGTGGCACCACATTTTTACCATCGACAAGAACAATAAAGCTGGCTTCCTCACCAAGTAAGAACTCTTCAATTACAACGCGCGCACCAGCATTACCTAATTTATTATCTGAGAGCATCATGTCGACAGCTGTATGCGCCTCTGGCAAGCTCATGGCTACCACGACCCCTTTACCGGCAGCCAAGCCATCCGCCTTAATCACAATGGGAGCGCCTTTTTGCTCAATGTAGGCGTGAGCTTCGTTTGCATTGGAAAAGGTTTGATAGTCTGCCGTTGGAATACCATGCCGTTTCATGAAAGCTTTTGAGAAATCTTTGGAGGACTCCAATTGGGCCGCTAATTGCGTGGGTCCAAAAATACGGAGGCCGTAATTACGAAATACATCCACAATTCCAGCGGCAAGGGGAGCCTCCGGGCCCACAACAGTCAACGCAATTTGTTCACGTTTTGCAAAATCTGCCAGATCCTGTATATCGGTGATGGGGAGGTTCTCAATCCCTTCCTGTTTTTGGTTTGCAGTACCGCCATTGCCAGGTGCGACAAATACTTTTTGAACACGGGGGGAGCGAGCCATTTTCCAGGCAAGTGCGTGCTCTCGACCGCCAGAACCGATTAACAAGATTTTCATAAGTTGATCTTCTATTTAAATATTAAGTATTAGCATTTGTATAAACCGATTGCACATCATCGAGGTTTTCAAGAGCATCTAAGAGTTTTTGCATCGCCTCACTTTGATTGGCATCAAGATCAACATCCGTCTCGGGACGCATTGAGACCTCAGCAAGTTCGGGCTTTAGCCCAGCGCTTTCGAGTATTTCGCGAATCTTAGTAAATTCAAAGGGTGCAGTTGTCACTTCCAAAGAGCCATCGGCATGCGTAATAACATCGTCTGCTCCAGCATCGAGTGCCAGCTCTAATAACAGTTCTTCATTGGTACCTGGAGCAAATAGGAGTTGGCCACAGTGCTTAAATAAAAAAGCTACCGATCCTTCGGCTCCCATATTGCCACCGTGTTTAGAAAATGCATGCCGTACTTCGGCAACCGTACGGGTTCGGTTATCGGTCATACAGTCCACGATCACCGCTGCTCCATTGATGCCATAACCTTCATAACGTATCTCTTCATAATTAACCCCGTCTAAGGTTCCAGTACCGCGAGAGATTGCCCTTTGCACATTGTCATTAGGCATGTTGGCGTCCTTGGCCTTATCAACCGCAAGGCGCAGGCGTGGGTTTGCATTCAGATCTCCGCCGCTGAGACGGGCAGCCACGGTAATCTCCTTAATGAGCTTGGTCCATACCTTGCCACGTTTTTCATCCTGACGACCTTTACGGTGCTGTATATTGGCCCATTTTGAATGACCCGCCATGGTGGCAATCCTTATCTGATATTGAGTTAATTTCTACTTAGAATCCTAATTTTAGGCAAAATAGCGGTCTGACTTGGAAATACCAGTTAAATCGTCTACAGCATTTGATTTAAAACAATAACAATTGGGAGCAAATAGCATGTCTGCAATCACCACTAAAGCAATCCGAATTGATGAGGTTGGACCCCCCGAGGTCATGAAGTATGTGGATGTCACCTTAGGTGATCCCGGCCCTGGTGAGGTCTTGGTTCAGCAAAAAGCCTGTGGCTTGAACTACATCGATATCTACTTCCGTTCTGGTTACTATCCTCAGCCATTGCCTGGCGGGATTGGGATGGAGGCCTCCGGAATCGTTGAGAAAGTCGGCGATGGCGTACAGCATGTAAAGGTGGGTGATCGTGTGGCGTACGCTGGAAGACCAACCGGTGCCTACGCGCAGGCGCGCATCATGCCCGCTGACATTGTTGTCAAACTTCCTGAGGCGATTTCATTTGAGACCGGTGCCGGCATGATGCTACAAGGGCTTACCGTTCAGTATCTCCTTAACGATACCTATAAGGTTCAAAAGGGCGACACAGTTTTATTCCATGCGATTGCCGGAGGAGTTGGTTTGATTGCCCTGCAATGGCTTAAGGCGATTGGTGCTACCGTGATTGGCACTGTGGGTAGTGAAGATAAGGCAGCGCTTGCCAAATCATTTGGTTGTGACCATGTCATTCTGTACCGCGAGGAAGATTTTGTAAAACGTGTTAAAGAGATTACCAATGGCAAGGGAGTGCCCGTTGCATATGATGCGGTGGGTAAAGATACCTTTATGAAGACCCTAGATTGTGTTTCGCCACGGGGTATGGCTGTTACGTTTGGTAATGCCTCGGGTTCTATCCCGCCCCTTGATCTCAGTCTTTTGTCGAGCAAGGGATCCTTAAAGGTAACCCGGCCAACACTTATGACCTATGCGCTCAATAGAAGTTTATTAGAGCCGATGTCAGTGGATCTGTTTGATCGCGTTATTAAAGGACAAATCAAGATTGAGATTAAGCAAAAGTATGCTCTAGCCGATGCAGTTCAAGCGCATCGCGATCTTGAAGGGCGAAAGACCACAGGGACAACCATCCTTATTCCCTAGAAGGCTGTAGAGCTTGCTCAGAAGTGTTTTTATGTAAAGAGGGGTGAGATTGGTTTAAAATCAACCTCTTTAGAGATCTTGTCATTCATTTGCAGGAAAATTTAATTGCCTCGGTGATGGAATTGGTAGACGTGCCGGACTCAAAATCCGGTGCCGCAAGGCGTGTCGGTTCGAGTCCGACCCGAGGCACCAAATAACTTACACATAACGCCTAGCGTTGACCCGAGACCATAGAAGCATAAAACTAAATATTGTTTAACTATAATTTTTAAATTTTATGCAACCAATAGATTTTAAGACGAAAGTCATCGATAGCTTTAAGAATTCCCCGATAAACGAGCTCGGTCTAGTTAGAGAGTTCTTTGGTAATAAAAAAAATGGTTTCTATGTTGATATTGGTGCGAACGACCCAGCTCATGAGTCCCAAACATTTCATCTTGATAACATGGGTTGGGATGGCCTGCTGGTAGAACCACATCCCCGCTATCAATTTTTGCTTAAAGAAAAGCGAACGGGAAAGATTATTCCATATGCTTGTTCAAATCCTGAAAATCAGAATAAAACCTTGGAGCTTATAGATAATCACCTCCATTCAACCCTCGAACTAGATTGGTTTGAATCTAGGAATAAAGATAGTAAGGCTAAAACTATAAATGTTATTTGTAAAACATTAGACTCTATCCTGAAGGAAAATGAAGTCCAGCCTGGGTTTGAATTTATTTCAATAGATATTGAAGGACACGAAATGGAAATGTTGAAAGGTTTCAATATTTCCAAATGGCGTCCTCAGTTAATTCTTATGGAAGACCATGTTTTGAGTCATCAAAAACATAATCATATGGTTGCTGGCGGATATAAGCTAATAATGAGGACGGGTTTAAATAGTTGGTATGTACCTAAATCTTCAGGTTTTCGGCTTACCCTTAGTGCTAAATTTTCATTTTTTAGAAAATTCTGGCTTGGCATTATTGGAAGAAAAATTAAATATAGTATTTAATTGGAGGTTAAGAACAGATTTTTAATAAAATCACATGCTCTCAGGGACTAATTTATTTATACACAACGCTCTTTAAGGTAACTGGGGCACTAATTTGCTCCATGGTAAGTTGGTTGGTGATTATGTAGATTGCCCAAAGAGTTCTCAAATAACTCAATGGTTTATATTTAAGCTGCCAGCCCGATCTAGGCGCCAATTAAATTTGATAGTCGCTGGATTCGCTTGCCATTGCCTGCTCCACAATTTTGCGAGTCAAGGTTGGCGAGAAGAGCTCAATGAAGGTGAAGATAAAAGAGCGCAGGTAAGCACCTTTTTTAATACCGATGTGAGTGACATTGGTCCCAAAAATATGCCCCACTGAAATTGATTTCAGTAGACGATCTCGTTCGGGATCTAGTGCCACCCCAGCCACAATACCTACCCCCATACCATTTTCAACATAAGTCTTGATCACATCGGCATCAATTGCTTCTAAGATGATGTCGGGAGTGAGGTTGCGTTGCCCAAAAGCCGCATCAATTTTGCTGCGTCCTGAAAATGCCTTGGCATAGGTAATGATGGGGTACTTTGCCAAGGTCTCTAGGGTAATGGATTCATGATTGAGGAGTGGGTGACCAGAAGGCACGACTACTGCGTGCTGCCACTGATAACTCGGTAGTGCAAGCACGCCAGAGGTATTAGCAAGACCCTCGGTAGCAATTGCTAGATCGGCGCGATCCTCAAGCAACATTTGGGCTATTTGACTAGGATTGCCTTGCTGAATGCTCACGCGGACCTTTGGAAAGCGTTTCGTGAACTCACTTAAGACTTTGGGTAGAGCGTAGCGGGCCTGCGTATGGGTGGTAGCAATCACAAAGCTACCTTGATCTTGATTTGCAAAATCTTTACCGACTCGCTTAAGTGTTTCAGTTTCTTCTAAGATGCGTTCAATCGAAAGCAAGATGCGCTTACCGGGTTCTGTAAGAGCACGTATACGTTTACCATGACGTCGAAAGATCTCAACCCCTAGTTCATCCTCTAACTCGATGATCGCCTTGGATACACCGGGTTGAGAGGTAAAGAGCGCCTTCGCTGCTGAGGTCAGGTTAAAGTTCTGACGCACGACCTCGCGAACAAAGCGGAGTTGATGAAGGTTCATAAATCAGGACAGGTTATGCGCGCGCCACCCACTTGAGGGCGATGATTGCTAAGACTAAGTAAATAAGAGGTGGAAGGATAGCAGTCAGGAGCGCAGGTAGTGATCCCAATAAACCAATGCTCGAAAACAATGTATTAAAAAGTTGAAAGCTCATCCCCAGCATGATGCCACCGAAGACTTTGATACCCACGCTACCTGCGCGGACCTTCATAAAGGCAAATGGAAGAGCCAATGCCAGCATCACAAAAATAATAAATGGATAAATAACTTTTTTCCAAAAGGCAATTGCATGCCTTTGCATATCTTGCTTATTATCTTGTAGGTGAAGAATAAAACGCCCCAGGCTGACAATCGACATTTTTTCAGGGCTAATTAATAGAACATTCAGAATTTGAGGAGTCACCTGCGACTCCAGACTTAGCTTCGGAAGTATTTTGGTTTGTGCTGTGTAGACCGCATCCAAGGGCTCACTACTGCGCTTTTCGGTGAAACGAGTTTCTGAGACATCATTGAGTTCCCAGATGCCCCGATTATCAAAGCGGCCAGAGGCTGCGCTCCGTATCGATAGAAGACGATAGTTTGTATTAAATTCATACATTCGGATTTGTCGGATTTGGTCATTCTGATCAATAGCGCCCACATTGACATAACGAACGCCTGCTCGAATTGGGCCGGTACCATCACTATCTCTCAGTTGGTCTTTTACCCAAACCCCAGATCGAAACTGAGAACTAAAGGTGGAGCCCAATGCCTTCATCCGGACTCGCTCAGATAGAGATTCAGCATAGGGTCCGAGAACTTCACTAATGAGTAGGGTGAACACTACGATTGGAAGCGAAATTTTTCCGAGGGTAAGTAGACTGCGTTTGATATCCAAACCCGCAACCCGAAAGATGGTGAACTCGGATTGGCTAGCCATCATGGCAAAAACATAAATACTGCCAATGAGGCCTGCGATTGGAATAATTTCAACCATCCTGCTAGGGGCTTTTAATAAAACATGAAGCAGTGCTAGAGGGAGAGTGTATTTTGCGTTGACAGAGCCAAGCTCACTTAGAACATCGAAGAATAGAAAGAGAGCGACAAGAGCAAAAAGGATAAAACCAAAGCTGGCATAAATCTGCTTTGCAAAGTACCGCTCATAGATTTTGGGAAACAGCCAACTCATTTTGATTGAAATATCCAGGGTAGTTGGCGTTGCCACCATTTCAGGGATGGGTTAACGCGGTTACGAATTAATACATAGGCCAGTAAAAAGGCAATCAAGTGGATTGGCCAAAGCCCAACAAAAAATTCAAGGCGACCCTGCGAGACGTAATTTTGAGTGAGATTTAATAAATTACTGTAGATCAAATACACCAACACGGCATAGAACATGGCGGTGTAATTACCAAGACGTGGGTTGACGTATGCCAAGGGAATAGCAATTAATACTAAGCCTAAGGCCATGAATGGCAAGCCAATTCGCCATAAGAGCTCCCCAAGATTAGCACGCTTGATATTGGGGTCAACTTCGTTAATGAGCTCAAGAATATTTTTCTCTCGGTCTCTCGGTGGCGGAGCGGCAACTTCTTTGCCACGTATTTTGGTTTCGTACTCTTCAAACTCTAAGATTCTGAAATTAGCTTGCGTAGGCTGACCTTCATAGCGCCTCCCCTTCAGTAAAACAATGCTCTTATCACCATTTGGAGCATTCTCAATGAAGCCAGTGGCTGCTACTGCCACACTCAATTTCTGATTGCGGGTATCGGCGACAAAAATATTCTTAACCTCACCCTTGTCGACATCTAGGCTTTCAATAAAAAATATTCTCTCCGCTTTGGCTGATTCTTTAAACTGACCCGCGGTTACCATTGATACGTCATCGCGTTGTTGAAAGCGCTGACTAATAATGCTGGATTCACGATTGGCCCACGGCCAGACTACGGCTGCCAGAATAGCAATGATGATAATTAGTGGAATCGCAAAACGTAAGATCGGGCCAATTAAATTTGTGATGCTTAATCCACTTGTGAACCAAACAATCATTTCCGAGTCTTTATACCAACGAACCAAAACAATTAAGACTGCAATAAAAAGGGAAACGGTTAGCAGAATTGCAAAGTAGCCTAGAGTTGCAAGGGCAATTAGAACGAGGGCATCCTCAGGGTTCACTACCCCGTTAGCGGCAAAACCTAGAATACGAATTACCAAGGTGGTGATCATGATCGTAACGAGTACCAAAAATACGGCACCCGTGGTCATGCTAAGTTCGCGGCGGAGGGCTTGTTCAAAAATCATGTCTTAAATAGTGTATTTGGGCAGGGTCAATTCGCTCGGTGGATAATGTAAGAAATAACCTTTATATAGACAGATCATGACAATTCAATTTAGCACGAAAGTTCTCTCCGAGATCGATTTTAAGAGCCTAAAGGCCGCTACTGCAATTTGTGGCTTATCTGGCGATTGTTTGATCCTTGGTTACCGTCAGAGCGAGTTGAACCAGTTACAGGCTCTCGATGATTTATTGGGTGGCGCAATTGGGCAAGCTCGCAGCCTAGGGGATCTCGATGGTAAGGCCGGAGCCTGCACTTTGCTGCGTTCTACCAATTCATGGGCATTAAGTAAGGTGAGGCTAAAGCGTGTTTTATTAGTTGGTCTAGGCGATAAAGAATCCTTGGCAGATTTTGCAAAGGTTGCACGTTCGGCCATGAAGCACATTAGTGCTAGTCCAATAGAGTCGGTCTTGTGGCACGTGGGTAGCTTTACGGGTAAACACAAAACGAATCAATCGCCAACAGCTATTCAGGAGCGCATTCGTCTTCTCGCGCAAATTGTGGGTGATCAGGCATATCACTTTGGCGTTCGTCAAGCGCAATTTAAGACAAAGCCTGTAGCAAAATCAGACCCACTGAAATTAGTCACGCTGCTTACAAATACAAAGCAAGCTGCCTTAGTGAAGGCATCTGTTCATGAGGGGGCGGCTTTGGTCGAGGGTATGAACTTGACCAAAGATTTGGGTAATCTCCCTCCTAATATTTGTACCCCCACATTCTTAGCGCATACCGCCCAAAATTTATCCAAGAAGTCTAGTCTTCGCGTTCAAGTGCTTGGCGAGAAACAAATTGAAGCTCTGGGGATGGGGTCTTTCTTAGCTGTCGCAAAGGGTTCGGATACGCCGCCGCAATTCATCATCATGCGTCATGATGGCGGCAGAGCCGATGAAGATCCGATTGTGATTGTTGGTAAAGGAATTACCTTCGATACCGGTGGTATCTCCTTAAAACCTGGCGAGGCCATGGATGAAATGAAATACGATATGTGCGGGGCTGCATCGGTGTTTGGCACCATGCATGCTGTATCACTTCTTAATTTAAAGAAGAATGTGATTGGCGTGGTCCCCACCTGCGAGAATATGCCATCGGGTCGAGCAACCCGTCCAGGTGACATCGTGAAGAGCATGTCGGGTCAGACCATCGAGGTATTAAATACTGATGCCGAGGGACGCTTAATTTTGTGTGATGCCTTAACTTATGTAGAACGCTTTAAGCCAAAGGCTGTGATTGATGTGGCTACCCTAACAGGTGCTTGCATTATTGCCTTGGGGCACGTGCACAGCGGACTGTTCTCGGATGATGAGTCCTTGGTCAAGGATTTAAGCAAAGCCGGTCATCAATCCTTGGATACCGTCTGGCGCCTGCCTTTAGATGCTGCTTATCACGAGCAACTCAAGTCTAATTTTGCAGATATGGCCAATATTGGCGGCCGTCCTGCCGGTAGCGTAACCGCTGCATGCTTTTTGTCACGCTTTGCAGAGAAATTTAGATGGGCGCATTTAGATATTGCTGGAACAGCATGGAAGAGTGGCGCAGCAAAAGGAGCAACCGGTAGACCCGTACCCTTATTGCTGAACTTCTTGCTTGATCAATAGAGTTAGCAGGCTTGGTCACTAATGGGACGCATTGATTTTCACAGCAATGTGGCAGACAAACTTCTATATTGTTGCCGCTTGAGCCGAAAAATATTAGCCAGTGCTGACTCTACGGGACAGCATCGCACCATTGTGATTGTTGGCAACCTTAAAGAACTCCAAGATTTAGATGCCTTAATGTGGAGTTTTAGCAAGACTGACTTCTTGCCACATGCATGGCTTGACCATGATGCTGCACAAGAGACCCCCATTGTTTTTGTAAGCGATGTTAATCAACTCAAAGATAGTTCGATTCCGCATTGCGATGTATTAATTTATCTCAAGAATGAAGCACCGCCACAACTCGATACTCTCTTAGCTCGTTTTCCAAGATGGGTTGAGGTGGTCACAACCCAGGAGAATGAGCGTTTAGCTGGCCGTGAGCGCTACAAGTCTTATCGCGAGATCGGTCATGAGTTGCATCACTTTGATCAAGCAAAGGGGAGCTAAGACATGCTAATGCACCCGCAATTTGATCCTGTTGCTATACAGCTTGGCCCCCTTGCAATCCATTGGTATGGCTTGATGTATTTGTTAGCGTTTGCTCAATTTTTGATATTGGGTCGAATGCGAGTTCAGCAAGAGCCATTCCTCAGTTTGAAGTGGAGCTTTAAGGATGTCGAGGATATTTTGTTTTGGGGTGTAGTAGGCGTCATCTTGGGCGGACGTCTTGGTTACGTCTTGTTTTATATGCCAGATTTTTATTTAAGCAATCCCCTCAACATCTTCAAGGTGTGGGAGGGCGGCATGTCATTTCATGGTGGCTTACTAGGAGTCTTGGTTGCTTTGTTATGGTTTGCTAAATCTCGCAAGCTGTCTTATTTTGTAGTGACCGATTTTGTTGCACCTTTGGTTCCCTTGGGTTTAGCGTTCGGACGTTTGGGTAACTTTATTAATGGAGAGTTGTGGGGTCGGCCGAGTGATTGGCCGTGGGCAATGGTGTTCCCAGCGGTCGATCAGGTAGCGCGTCACCCCTCACAACTCTATCAATTTGCTGGTGAGGGGTTGCTGTTAGCTATTTTGCTTTGGGTATACGCAAGAAAGCCAAGAGCTCGCGGTCAGGTATCTGGTCTATTTTTGCTCGGCTATGGCGTGTGTCGTTTTATCGTGGAATTTGCCAGGGAGCCCGATGCATTCTTGGGCCTTTTGGGATTGGGTCTATCGATGGGGCAGTGGCTATCGCTACCGATGATTGGATTCGGTATTTATCTAATCGTTCGGACCTCTCGGTCGTAAAAATCGGACATTTTTCCTAAAACCTAACACGAAGTTTGGAAAGCTCGTTATCCTGTAACGATGCTAGAAAAAATTGCTCAGACTCGTCATTTATCGCGTGCGATTGGTGCGGTTAATCGCTTAGTTTCTGAGCGAGGGGAGTCTAATGCAGTTAGTATGGCTGCCGATGTAATTTTTAATTACCGTAAATTAAATGCTGAACAGCGCTCCAAGTTTTTTATGGCCTTAGCGGAGCAATTTAATATTAATGTGGAAGCCCTGACAAAAGCGACACAAAGTTTTTCTGCAGACCCAAGTGCCCGTAACTACATTCGTCTTCAAAAGATTTCGGAGTCGCCAAGACAAGAGCTTTTGCGCCGCTTAAATCGCGCCCCTGGGGGAACTGCCGCGGTTGTTGAAATGCGTCGTGATCTACTAAGCCTGCTCCACAAGAAACCTGAATTGGCTGGCTTAGACTACGACATGCGGCATTTGCTGTCATCCTGGTTTAATCCGGGCTTTCTAAAAATGCACCGAGTTGATTGGAAATCTCCTGCAGAGGTCTTGGAAAAGATCATTGCACATGAGGCAGTGCATGCGATTGATGGTTGGGATGATTTACGTCGTCGCCTTCAGCCAGACCGTCGGTGTTTTGCCTTCTTTCATCCGCAGCTGCCTGATGAGCCTCTCATCTTTGTGGAGGTTGCGTTATTACCTGAAATCCCAGTAGCAATCATGCCATTGGTTGATAAAAAATCAGCGCCTGTGGAACAAACGAATCAATATAAGGTAGCTGCCTTCTATTCCATTAGCAACTGCGAATCAGGCTTGCGTGGTGTCTCAATGGGCAATTTTTTGATTAAACGAGTTGCCGAGCAGTTGCATGCTGAGTTCCCCGGACTCAAAACCTTTGTCACTCTATCCCCGATCCCGGGTTTGATGGAATGGATTACTGCTGGGGCGCATTTGGGAGAGGGGCCAAGTGCCGATAAGATTAAGCCTGCGATTCGCAAGGCGCGTGATGAGGCTCTTGAGCTTCTTAAATTAAGCGGCACATCGTGGCCAGAGAAATTATCAAAAGCATGGCACCCAGATGCATGCAGCAAGAAAGAGAAAGAGGCATTTGAGTGCTTAACAGCCATTTATTTAGCTTGTGTAACGCCGAATCGGGATGGAAATCCAGTGGCGAAGTTTCATTTAGGCAATGGTGCCAAATTACATCAAATTAACTGGGCCGGGGATTTATCTAAAAATGGCTTACGCCAGTCTGCAGGCCTGATGGTGAACTATTTATATGACCTTGCTAGCGTTGAGGAAAATCATGAGCAGTTTGTGCATGGTGAGATTATTTACTCTAGGTCTGTTGGTAGGCTCATGAACCCTTAAGGGCAAGTCATCTATAAGACTTTTAGGGGTTTAGCCCTATTTTTAGCAGTTCGATTTAGAATAATGTTCGCATTTAATTTAGACCTTATAAGAATTGAAGAGGAGACAAACAAAATGGTTTTTAGTCCAAAGACAAGAATTGCTGGCGTATTAGTTGGCTTATTAGCTGTACTGGGTATTTCTAGTACTGCCATGGCTCAAGAGTGGCCCGTTAAAACAATAACGTTTTTGAACCCATTCCCAGCCGGTGGTGGTACCGATGCATTTGCACGCCCCATAGCAGCTCAGTTGACCGAGCAGTTGGGCAAGCAGGTCATTATTGATAATCGTGGTGGTGCTGGTGGCACTGTCGGTGCATCGGTCGCTGCGAAAGCAGCTCCTGATGGCTATACCTGGTTTATTGGTGCATCCCATCACACCATTGCTCCCTCCATGTATAAAACGCTCGACTACGATATTCAGAAGAGTTTTATACCAGTTGCTCTTTTAGCCAGCGTACCGCAAGTATTGGTTGTTAACCCAGGTCGAGTCAGCGCCCGAAATCTTAAAGATTTTATAGCGCTAATGAAGAAGAATCCTGGTAAATACAACTTTGCAAGTGCTGGTAGTGGCACAGTGCATCACCTTGCTGGTGAGTTGTTCAAGATCCAAACCGGTACCTTCATTGTTCATATCCCATACCGTGGCGCCGGTCCTGCAATGAGTGATCTATTAGCAGGTCAGGTTGATCTTGAGTTTGATGGTCTTGGCACTTCAGCCCCACAAATTAATGCCGGTAAGTTGGTTGCTATTGCAGTTGCTGCTGATAAACGTAATCCTGCAATTCCGAATGTGCCAACATTTGCAGAAGCAGGTTTGCCAGATTACAAAGTATCGACTTGGTATGCCATGTTTGCTCCAGCAGGAACACCTAAACCAATCATCGACAAGATGACCGCAGAAGTTCAGAAGGCTTTGAATACACCCAAGCTAAAAGCAATTTGGACTAGCAACGGTGCGGAGACCCCTAACTTATATGGCCCAGCATTTGGTCAGTTGGTTGCGGCTGATGTCAATCGTTGGGCAGAGGTAGTTAAAAAATCAGGCGCTAAGCTCGATTAATGATTTGTTTTTGTCCGTGAGGGTTTTGTAGTGAACTTATTTGCATTATTAGAAAAAGGTTTTCCCAAGAATCGCGAAGATTGTGCACTAGAAACCCCGGACGGCTTGTATTACTCGTGGCGTGATATCGATCGCGCCACAGCCATGATGGCGAACCTCCTCAAGAGCCTTAAGTTACCCTTGGGCTCTCGAGTGGCGGTTCAGGTTGAAAAATCTCCAGAAGCCTTATTTCTTTATCTAGCCACATTACGGGCTGGCTATGTTTATTTGCCCCTGAACACTGCTTATCAAGAGTCTGAGATTCAGTACTTTATTGAAAATGCCGAGCCTGCGGTGGTTGTGTGCAGCACCAAAAACTTTTCTTGGATTTCCAAAGTCGCATTTAAGGCTGGCACTAAGAACGTATTTACCTTAGACGATAACCGCAGTGGTTCGCTGCTTGAGCGAGCATCGCATTGTGCAGATCAATTTAAGACAGTTACTAAGGCCGATGATGAGCTAGCAGCTATTTTGTATACATCGGGTACAACAGGCCGAAGTAAAGGCGCCATGTTGACCCATGGTAACTTAGGTAGCAATGCCCTGGTCTTAAACAAGTTCTGGGGATGGAAAGAGGGAGATGTACTTTTGCATGCCCTACCTATCTTTCATGTCCATGGTCTCTTTGTAGCCGCTCATGGCGCATTAATCAACGGTAGCAAAATGATTTGGTTGCCACGATTAGATACTGCACAGCTTATTAAGCACTTGCCACGCTCTACGGTGATGATGGGTGTCCCGACTTTCTATGTTCGGCTCTTAATAGATCCAAACTTCAATAAAGAAGTTTGTAAGAATATGCGACTATTTGTATCAGGCTCCGCTCCTTTGCTAACAGAAACATTTAATAATTTCCAAAAAGTAAGCGGTCATACTATTCTTGAGCGTTATGGCATGAGTGAGACCGTGATGCTGGTCTCTAATCCCTATCAGGGGGAACGGATTGGTGGTTCAGTCGGGGTTGTGTTGCCTGGTGTTGAGGTGCGCATGGTTGGCGACTCTGGAAAGCTCTGTGGTCCAGATGAAATCGGCGGCATTGAAGTACGTGGCCCCAATATTTTTAAGGGCTACTGGCGTATGCCCGAGAAGACCGCCGAAGAGTTTACGAACGATGGTTGGTTTAAGACCGGTGATGTCGGTCGCTGGGGTGGAGAAACAAGTGCTGGGAAGGTGCCTAATCATTATCTTTGCATCGTTGGCCGCAATAAGGATTTAATCATCTCGGGTGGGTATAACGTCTACCCCAAGGAAATCGAGAGTTTTATCGATGACATGGATGGTGTTGAAGAAAGTGCTGTGATTGGTATACCGCACAAAGATTTTGGTGAAGCGGTGATGGCTCTTGTGGTTCCTAAGCCAGGTATCAAACTAAATGGCCAGACAATGATTGATGCGCTCAAGTTAAAGATTGCAAACTTTAAGGTGCCAAAGCGGGTAGAGATTTTAGAAAGTCTGCCACGTAACGCAATGGGCAAAGTGCAGAAAAATATACTACGTGAGCAATACAGTCATTAAGTAATCAATGCCTTGCGGGCTTCATTGAACATAAACAAAGCCAAGAACATTAGCATTACTCCAAAAACACGCTTTAACTGAACGACATTTAGCTTGCGAGCTAGTTTTGCCCCAAGCGGCGCCGTAAAGATGCTGGTAGCAACAATACAAGCTACTGCGGGTAGATAAATATAGCCAAAGGAGCCGACTGGAAGGTCTGTGCGGCCATAGCTACCAAATACATAGCCAAGCGTCGATGCCAATGCAATCGGAAATCCCAAACCGGATGAAGTTGCCATCGCAATATGTGGTTTCACATTGCACCAGATCATGAATGGTACGGTCACAAAGGCACCGCCAGCTCCTAGCAGACTAGAGAGGGCTCCAGAAAAAGCGCCATATGAGAATAAGCCAACTTTGCCAGGGAGCTCACGCTCAGGCTTTGGCTTCTTATTGATAAACATCTGGATCGAGGTATACACAATAAAGACTGCAAAAAAGAGTGATAGCCAGCCAGTATTGAATGCATCAAAGAGCTCGCTGCCCCCTACAAAACTACCAGCAATAATTCCGGGGGTAAAACCGGTTACTAATGGCCAGTTAATCGAGCCGTGTTTGTGATGAGCCCAAATTGCAGAAAGCGAGGTAAATAAAATAGTAGTCATGCCTGTAGCAATCGCCATGTGCACGATGATCTCTTGGCTAAAGTTTTGGTGATTAAACACGATGATCATGAAGGGCACTAGAATCATCCCTCCACCAATTCCAAGTAGGCCTGCCAAGAATCCAGCGCAGGCACCACAAACCAAAAGTATGGCGATATCGGTTAGAAGCATGAAAGGTTCCCCGCCTTGGGCGCTAGGCCGTCATCCTGAACCCTAAAGTTCAAGGTGGTACGGTAGCAATACTTCGGGTGCATCAAATGACCCAGGGAGTGCAAGACAAGCCCGCACTGTAGATCGATCAGACGCTCGCGCCCATACTGCAATGCCCGTTCCGTATGCTTACGCATCGGTTCAAGGAACTATTGGCCTTGGCGCACCAGGCAGGGAAAGGGTTTTCATGAGGGAGTCTACTTGCTGTTCAAGTGCAAGAACTTCCTGTTCAATTTGAATGAGGTGTTCAGGATTAACCTGAGGATTAGGGGAGGATTGAGCAATCATCTTCTGCGCCTGAATTAACTCGCCAGCTAATTTAATGGCAGCCATCATCGCAGCGCGCTCAATACTTTTATTACCACTCGCAAGCGCTAGTTGTATTTGCTCATCCGCAAAGGCGCATGCCTCGCGCAATAAGGGTTCATGATCGCTAGTAGTAGCAAGGGTGATTTTGTGGCCAGCAAGGCTTACTTCAATGCGTTGTTGAGTCATGATCCTTATCTACAGGCGGAGTGGTATCAGTCAATAAGTTCATTTGGCGAGAATCGTTTTGCTCGGGCAAGCGCTTCAGAATATGTTCAATCCGTTTTTGGGCATCTTCGATCTTGCCTTCTAACATGATGCGATCTTGGCGCAAAGCCTCAACAGAAGAGTTCACCATCTTCATCTTCTCAGAGAGACGACGCAGGATTTGTTCTAAAGAATCGTGCGCCATGTGGATGGGGTTGATTAGTGCTTACGCCAGCTTTTTGTTCGTGGCGCCAACCATTAGATAGAAGGCGAGCGAGGAAACCAGCACATAGCAAAAGGCAAAGAACAAATTGCCAAAGAAATACTGACCAAAGAGCTCAACAAAGCCACTCAACGAAGCTGTACTCTTCTGAAAATAGAATGAGCCACTTGAAACAAGCTCACAAATTGCAATACCGCCAATAAAGGACAGTGCAAAAGCACCCAATGTCAGACCTTGCTTGTCATACTGACCCCGAAACCATTTACCAGTTAAGTACAAAGCTAGGTAGGCAGGGATGAGAGAAAAGTAAGCCATATTCATTAAAGAATTACCCATCGCCAAGTAATCAACCAGAAAGGCCTGAGCCAAGATTACTAAAAAGAGAAGGGGGCCAAATAAAAAGCCCACCATGAAGGAGATAGCCCAAGTAGCATCTGGCAGACCAAACAAAGAGGCAACATGTTGCCCCCGAGTTGCCCATAAGACCAAGGAGAAAGCGACTGCTATCACAACAGTTTGTTTGGTCGATAAATTCAACATGTACTCTCCTTAACTTAAGGGATCATTTTAGACCTAAATTAGCCCAAAAATGATTATTTCATAGCATACCGCACTCCCACAAAAAGATTGGATCCCGGGGTGTTGTAACCATATGAAAGTTGATAATCTTTGTTGAAGATATTGTTCCAACGCCCAAACAAGGTCCAGTCTTTGGCAAACTCATAATTGCCGTATAGGTTGTAGATTGCATAGCCGCCCATATATCCTGTATTACTGAAGTCATTTCGATTGGCCTGGAGTGTACCTTCTGCTCCAAAAGCTGATTTGCTCGTTTTGTATTCTGTTCCAATATTTCCAAATTGACGAGCGCGTTTTGCTAAAACAAAACCTGTACTCTCATCAATAGGATTTTGTTGGTCAAAGGAACCTCTCAAAGAAAAATATCCCGATCTAATAGCGCCGCCTATTGATAAGCCAGTAATCTTGGCATTTGCAACGTTACTTGCGCAAGAGCTATACCCTGTGGGACAGCCACTACTTGAATATTGAATCAAGTTTGAAATAGTGTTGCTATAGCCGATGATGCGAATATCAAACGCTTTGGTTTCATAATGTAATCCGATTTCACTATTTTTACTTTTCTCAGATTTTAGAGTGGAGACGCCGTAATTTGGATAGTAAAGATCATAAAATGATGGCGCCTTAAATCCTGTTCCGTAATTGATATTGGTTCGAAATTGCTTAGTAAAAAAATATCCATATGCAATATTTCCGGTAGTTTGAGGGCCATAGTCCGTAATATTGTCACTACGTAAACTAATATTACCCAAATGCGATTCGCGTTTCAATTGATATGCGCCAGCAAATGAGTTAGTTGTCTGATCTCGACTAAGACCGCTACCCGAGGTTGAATAAACTGATGCTATTTTTCGCTCTGCCACTAACTGAACTAAGTCTTTACCCACAGTAATATCATTTTGCCAAGTGTATATATTTTGTCGCGAGTTAGTAACAGCATTACTTGTTGGAGTTAATGCCTGACCCAAATCATAGGATTGTGCGATTTGTAATAAGCTTTTCCAGTTATCCGTAAATTGATTTTTTGAAAATAAGGCATATGTACTCACATCATTAATTTGATTTCCGATTGGCTTTGAACTTGAGAAGACTGGGTATTGGCCATTATTTCTGCTGGCAAACACTTGCAAACCTAACTCTTGCCCTTTTGACCATTCTTGACTTAACTTACCAGCCGCCCCAGTACGGGTATAGCCCATTATTTGTGTTGTGTTGTAAAAACTACGAGAAGAATTATTTGTAGCAATGGTGTTAAAACCAGCTGCATTCTCTGCAGTAGCGCTCAAGGAGTACCTAATTTTTTGATCACCCGATGTGCTGCCATAAATACTCGCATCAGAAATTGAGGTGCCATAAGTTCCATATCCAGTAGAGGCTCCTACTTGAATGGGGCCCTCACCCGTTTTTGTGAATATCTGCACTACACCCCCAATTGCATCGGAGCCATACAAACTACTTTGTGGTCCAAAAATAATTTCAATGTGATCAATTATTGACAAAGGGATCGCTTGCCAGGAAGGTGAACCTGAGTTTGTTGATTGGGAGCGAACCCCATCGATCAAAACTAGAGTTTGTCCTGAGTTTGCTCCTCGCAAGAAGACGCTTGCGATCGCTCCACTACCACCGTTACTGGATATTTCCACACCTCGCTGTCTCTGCAGCAGCTGTACCAAACTTGATTGCCCTGCATCCGCAATTTCTTCAGGACCAATATAGACATAGTCGGCAAGAACATCATTAGCCCGAGTAGGAGTTCGTGTTGCGGTGACAATGACAGGATCGATTGAGCTGTTGGCATTTACTACTGAGACACTGCTGCTTTGTGCCATTACGGCTTGGGTATGAATAAGAGTTGCTGCTAGTAAAGCAAAGACAGATAACTTCGCCACCTTTTTTAAAGATGGCCTTACTGATATGCATGATTGCATGATGATTCCCTACGTTGTAATGCTTGCCAACTTCCCCGTTAGCGAGCGATACAGAAATGCTTGGATAGGGATAAGTGCGTCAATTGGGCGCGGGTATAGAACGAGCGCTTTCCTCGGCGCGCGAAGGTCCCCGTCCGCGAAATTCCACCTGTCTTGGCCGGTATCCGGGCTGGTGAACTTTGGGGTTTAGCCTTCCCATGTTGACTACACAGTGGCTTATCAAACCTTAGTGCCGATGTGTTGGCACATTCACTTACCGTTGCGGGGGCAGCACACGTTTGGATAGTGTTTCCCGTTTAACCCCAATGCAAAGCATTCGGGCACCACGACCTAGCAATATTACCCTATTTATGACTCAGGAAAGCTCTTATTTGCTACTTTTCAAGGCTTACAATGAGGGGTTACGGTAAAGGAATTATGACCATACTCGATAAGCATCCCGAAAAGAATCTCATCCGCTTGCAGCTAAGCCAGAACATTGTTTTACAAAGCTTAGATCAAAACAGCATGGCTGAGTTAGAGGGTTCTTTGGAGATTTCTGATCTAAAGAAGTCTGAGATTTTATTGCGTCAGGGCAGCTATCAGATGGAGCAATATTTTGTGTTGGACGGGATTCTGAAACGGATTGTGTCAAGCGCTGATGCCAAAGAGATGATTCTGCGTTTTGCAATCGAGCAAGATATTGAAACGAGTTATGCAGCTTGGCGCCTTCAACGATCAGCGCCATACAGTATTGCCTCAGTTACCAAAGCACGGGTTGCGCGTATGCCTCTGAAGAAATGGGCTGAGTTTTTGGATGCTCACCCTAAATTAAAAGAGAGTTTTGAGTTTGAGGTTATGCGCTTAATGAGCGAAATTATGGCTCATACCATCACGCTTCACATGTTGGACGCCCCTGGTCGAGTTGAGCGCTTCTTGCGCAAGTATGAGAACCTTTTTGAGGTTTTGCCCAAGAAAGAACTAGCGGCCTATCTCAATCTTTCCCCAGAAACTCTAAGTAGGCTTAAGAGTAAGCATAAAGAGCTTTTTGTATAAGTCATCAGAGTTTTGGGCCCATGAAATACGAGCTAACCCTAAGTATTTATTGGATTTTAGGGGAAATTGACGAAAGTCAATGCTGATCCACCCGCGCAGACCTAAGATTCGTCTCAGTTCAACTGAGACCCTTTTTTAAGGAGGTAATGTTGAAGACCACCAATCCCAATGAGAGAGACAAGCTTATGTTGACAGCGACCAAAGAGCATTCTGCAAACAGTACGGCAGAAGACGCCCCATTAACTGATGGTTTTCATCTGGTGATCGATGCTCTGAAAGCAAATGATATTGACACCATCTTCGGCTTGGTTGGTATTCCCATTACAGACCTTGCACGCTTGGCGCAGGCAGAGGGAATGCGATTTATTGGATTTCGTCACGAGCAACATGCCGGTAATGCAGCATCGATCGCTGGTTACATGACTCAAAAGCCTGGCATCTGCTTAACGGTTTCTGCCCCAGGATTTTTGAATGGCTTAACCGCACTCGCTAATGCCACCACAAATTGCTTCCCCATGATTTTGATCTCTGGCTCCAGCGAGCGCGAGATTGTGGATTTACAGCAAGGCGATTATGAAGAGATGGATCAGCTCAATGCGGCCAAACCATACGCCAAAGCTTCTTATCGTGTTAATAAGGCTGAAGATATTGCCATTGGTGTAGCGCGTGCAATTCGTGCAGCGGTATCTGGTCGTCCAGGTGGCGTTTACTTGGATCTTCCTGCCCAGCTTTTAGGTCAAAGCATTCCTGCTCAAAAGGGTAAAGAGTCTTTATTCCGCGTCATTGATGCGGCCCCAAAGCAAATACCTGCAGCAGACGCAGTAAAGCGCGCTATTGATGTATTGAAATCAGCCAAGCGTCCTTTAATTCTTCTAGGTAAGGGTGCGGCATATGCTCAAGCTGATCAGGAGATCAAAGATTTAGTTGAGAAGTCTGGTATTCCATATTTGCCCATGTCGATGGCCAAAGGCTTGCTGCCCGATACGCATCCACAATGCGCATCTGCAGCCCGCTCATTCGTATTGTCAGAAGCAGATACGGTCATGTTGATCGGTGCCCGTTTGAACTGGCTCTTGGCTCACGGTAAGGGCAAGACCTGGGGCAACCATTTGAAGAAATTTATTCAGATTGATATTGCACCAACTGAGATTGATAGCAACGTCCCGATCGCTGCACCGGTGATTGGAGATGTTGGCTCCTGTGTTAATGAGCTTTTGAAGCAGATAGCTAGCGTTCCTAAGCCAAGTTCAGAGTGGCTTAGCGCAATTAAAGAAAAGAGCGATAAGAATATTGCGAAGATGGAGGAGACTCTTTCTAAGAACCCATCCCCAATGAACTTCCACAGTGCCTTACGCGTCATTCGGGATGTTGTGAAAGCCAATCCCGATGTAAATATCGTGAACGAAGGTGCCAATACATTGGACTACGCCAGAAGTATCGTCAATATGTATAAGCCACGCAAGCGCTTTGACTCTGGAACCTGGGGCATTATGGGTATTGGCATGGGTTATGCCATTGGTGCTGCAGTTGTCAGCAAGCAGCCTGTGATAGCGATTGAGGGCGATAGTGCTTTTGGCTTTAGCGGAATGGAGCTTGAAACCATCTGCCGTTACAACCTACCGATCATCACAGTTGTCTTTAACAACAACGGTGTGTATCGCGGTACTGACGTTAATCCAACCGGTGGTGCTGATGTAGCACCAACTGTGTTTGTGAAGAACGCTCGTTACGACAAGATGATGGAAGCCTTTGGCGGGGTTGGCTTTAATGCCACCACCCCACAAGAGCTGATGGATGCATTGAACCAGTCACTGGCTTCTGGTAAGCCAACGGTAATTAATGCGGTGATTGATGAAACTGCTGGAACCGAGAGCGGTCGTTTAACCAATCTAAATCCGGCATCGACAGCAACAAAGAAGTAATCTGATTAATTGATTTAGAGTCCAAAGGAGATTCAAGATGACCAAACCACTAGACGGAATTCGTATTATCGATTTCACCCACGTGCAAGCTGGACCAGCATGTACTCAGTTACTGGGCTTTTATGGTGCCGATGTAATTAAGGTTGAGCGTCCAGGATCTGGTGACGTAACACGCAGTCAATTGCGCGACATTCCAGACGCGGATGCGTTGTACTTCACCATGCTCAATGGTAATAAGCGTTCTTTAACACTTGATACCAAAACAGCTGAGGGTAAAGAGGTACTGGAGAAGTTGATCAAGGTTTCGGATGTCATGGTAGAGAACTTTGGACCAGGCGCCCTAGATCGCATGGGATTCTCATGGGAGCGCATCATGGAACTGAACCCCAAAATGATTTTGGCTTCTGTGAAAGGCTTCTCAGATGGCCACTCTTATGAAGACCTCAAGGTTTATGAGAACGTAGCTCAGTGCGCCGGTGGTGCTGCCTCAACTACTGGTTTCTGGGATGGCCCTCCAACCGTTTCAGCCGCTGCCTTGGGCGACAGCAATACTGGTATGCACTTAGCTATTGGTATTTTGACCGCATTGATGCATCGTCAGAAGACTGGTAAAGGACAAAAGGTTGCTTGCTCGATGCAAGATGCCGTATTGAACCTCTGTCGCGTGAAGTTGCGTGATCAGCAGCGTCTTGACCGTGTTGGTTACCTTGAAGAATATCCACAATATCCTCATGGCAAGTTTAGTGATGTCGTACCCCGCGGTGGTAATGCCGGCGGTGGTGGACAGCCAGGCTGGGTCTTAAAGTGCAAAGGCTGGGAGACTGATCCTAATGCCTATATTTATTTCACGATTCAGGGACATGCTTGGGAACCAATTACCAAGGCATTGGGCAAACCAGAGTGGGCGACCGATCCAGCCTACATGACTGCGCAAGCTCGTCAGGATAAGATTTTTGACATCTTCGCCACCATTGAAGATTGGTTAAAAGATAAGACCAAGTATGAGGCAGTTGACATCTTGCGTAAGTTTGATATTCCGTGCTCACCAGTGTTGTCGATGAAAGAACTTGCGGAGTCTCCCGATCTTCGCGAGAGCGGATCAATCGTGGAAGTCGATCACAAGGTGCGCGGTAAGTACCTAACCATTGGTAGCCCAATCAAGTTCTCTGAGCTAAAGGTAGAGGTTAAGCCATCTCCAGTATTGGGTGAGCACACCGATGAGGTCCTGACTGATTTGGGATACTCCAAAGAGCAAATTGCTCATTTGCATACCGCTAAGGCTGTGTAATTTAGCTAGTTTTACTTCGGTTTTTTAAGAATGGCGCCTCAATCGGGCGCCATTTTTTTTACCACTCGTTAAGACATTTACAGGGTCAGACTGGGAAAATGTCATAGCCCATCTAGTTTCTAGCCCCTTTTCCAATTTTGGGTCAACGGCCTATTTCAGCCAATACTGGCGCTGGTAAAATGGATTTAATCAAAATTTCATACTTTTCTTAGGACTTTTTTATGGCAAAAGCACTTGAGGGGATCAAGATCCTTGATTTCACCCATGTTCAATCAGGACCAACCTGCACGCAGCTACTCGCTTGGTTTGGCGCAGACGTTATTAAGGTAGAGCGCTCGGGCGAAGGGGATGCTACCCGTAATCAATTACAAGACATTCCTGATGCGGATAGTTTGTATTTCACTATG
The DNA here is from genome assembly GCF_040409815.1 of Polynucleobacter sp. UK-FUSCHL-C3. Classification (NCBI taxonomy): domain Bacteria; kingdom Pseudomonadati; phylum Pseudomonadota; class Betaproteobacteria; order Burkholderiales; family Burkholderiaceae; genus Polynucleobacter; species Polynucleobacter sp. UK-FUSCHL-C3. Next base: position 1,534,227 of record NZ_CP099959.1, on the reverse strand, counting down.
CTGAACCACAACAAGCGTTCGATCACAGTAAACACTAAAACACCTGAAGGTAAAGACATTCTGGAGCGCTTAATCAAGAAGTGCGATGTTTTGGTTGAGAACTTCGCACCCGGCGCCTTGGATCGCATGGGTTTTACTTGGGAGCATATCCAATCGCTCAATCCGGGCATGATCATGGCCTCGATCAAAGGCTTTGGCCCCGGTCCCTATGAGGACTGCAAGGTTTATGAGAACGTTGCCCAATGTGCTGGCGGCTCAGCATCCACTACAGGATTTGATGATGGCCCACCTCTAGTTACTGGCGCTCAGATTGGTGATAGCGGTACTGGTTTGCACCTTGCGTTGGGGATTGTGACCGCGCTATATCACCGTACTCATTCTGGTAAGGGTCAGAAGGTTAATGCCGCGATGCAAGATGCTGTATTAAATCTGTGTCGCGTAAAGCTACGCGATCAACAGCGCCTGGATCGTAACGGTACGATGCAAGAATATCCCCAGTTTCCCAACGGCAAGTTTGGTGATGCAGTGCCCCGTGCTGGAAATGCATCGGGCGGGGGACAGCCTGGCTGGATTCTGAAATGCAAAGGCTGGGAAACGGACCCTAATTCTTATATTTATGTTGTCGTGCAGGCAGCTGTTTGGGAGGCAATTTGTAAGGTTATTGGTCGCGAGGATTGGATTACCGATAAAGATTATGCTTCGCCAATGGCGCGCTTACCCCGTTTGATGGGTATCTTTGCAGAGATCGAGAAATGGACCATGACCTTAACCAAGTTTGAGGTGATGAATATTCTCAATAAATACGATGTGCCGTGTGGTCCGATCTTATCCATGAAAGAAATTGCGGAGGAGCCCGCACTACGAGCAACGGGTACCGTGGTTGAGGTAGATCATCCAATCCGCGGCAAGTACCTGACTGTCGGCAATCCCATTAAGCTATCCGACAGTCCAACGGAAGTGATCCGATCGCCATTATTGGGCGAACATACCGATGAGATCTTGCAAGAGTTAGGATTTAATGTCGATCAATTGATTGATTTACGCCACAAGAAAGTAATCTAATATGCGCGTGGCTCTGATTGGTAGTCAAGACTTTGGTAAGGCAGCCCTAGAGGCATTTTTAGAGCGGGGCGATGAAGTCGTTGCTGTATTTTGTCCTCCTGATAATCCCAAGGCGACTAAGCCTGAGATCTTAAAGGAGACCGCATTAGCCCGCGGTCTTACCATGCTGCAATTTCCGAGCCTGAAAGGTCCAGAGGCTGCCCAAGCGATGCGTGATAGCAAGGCCGATATTTGTGTGATGGCTTATGTATTGCAATTTGTGCCGCAAGATTTAGTCAAGATCCCCCGCTTTGGAACCATTCAGTATCACCCTTCCTTGCTGCCTAAGTATCGCGGCCCCAGTGCGATTGGATGGTCGATTGCATTGGGCGAGACCAAAACCGGCTTAACTATTTTTCGCCCCTCTGATGGTTTGGACGAGGGCGAAATCATTTTGCAAAAAGAGGCTCCGATCGGACCCGATGACACACTAGGTCAGGTTTACTTCAACCACCTTTTCCCATTAGGTATCCAAGCATTGCTAGAGGCTGCTGATTTAGTGGCAGCAGGTAAACATAAAGAGATTGTGCAAGACGAGTCACAGGCTAATTATGAAGGTTGGTTCGATCAGGCGGCCGCACGCATTCATTGGTCAAATCATGTTAACCAGATATATAACTTGATTCGTGCCTGTAATCCGGCGCCGGGCGCATGGACTCCATTAAATGGTGAGAAGGTCCAAATCTATGATGTGCGCAAACATGTCACAGCAACTTTTGGATCAGTCAAAGGTAAGCCTGGCGAGATTGTTGAGATCGGCAATGATTCGTTTAAGGTCGCCTGTCATGGCGGTCAGATCGAGATCCTAAAAGCTAAGGTAGGTAAAGGAAGTAAGGTGTCTGGAGCAGAACTCAGCGCTTCGTTAGGATTGCAACTTGGCCAGTTCTTTGACGCCTAGCCTAGACCTCAAGATTATCAATTAAGCGCGTTTTACCTAATTTAGCAGCAGTCAAAATAACCAACTCTTCCTTGGACGCAAGGTCCTCGGCATTTGGCGCCAACAGATTAGTGCGTTTACGAATAGCAATATAGTCAGCAGCCCAACCTCGATCTTTAAGGGTCTCAATTACTTTTTGTTCCAATATCATTAATTGATTTGGGGTAAGAGCTAGCGATGAAGACTGAAGCGTTTGGATCTCGTGACGAAGATTTTGTAGTGCAATCTGTAACTGCGGCGCTTCCTTACGCTCTTCGGTGGATAAAAAACTGTTACGCGAGGAGAGGGCCAAGCCGTCTTCCGCACGAATCGTTTCTCCAGCAACGATATCAACAGGTAGAGCAAATTGTTGTGCCATCTGCCGAATAATCATTAATTGTTGGTAATCTTTTTTACCAAAGACAGCCACTTTGGGTTGGACACAAGAAAAAAGTTTTAGTACAACTGTGCAAACTCCTTTAAAGAATCCAGGTCGGAACTCACCTTCCAAGATATCCCCCAATTGCTTGGGCGGGTCAACACGATACTCTTGTGGCTCGGGGTATAAAACCCGCTCGGTAGGTGCGAACAGGACATAAACCCCTTCTTTCTCTAGCTTGCTGGCATCTTCTTCGAGCGTGCGAGGGTATTTGTCAAAGTCCTCATTGGGGCCAAACTGCAAACGATTAACAAAAATACTTGCGATTACCGGATCGCCATGCTGACGAGCTATTCGGATGAGGGAAAGGTGACCCTCATGGAGGTTACCCATAGTTGGCACAAAAGAAGCCCGGTTTTGACCGCGCAAGTGATCACGCAGCTCATGGATGTCTGTAACGATTTTCATGCGCTCGGGGTATAGGCCAAGCGGACGTAGATGGGTGCGTAGGGTTCCGCTTGGGTGATCTCAATCAGTGCTTCGCGAGAGAGTTCAAGCATGGCAATAAAGTTCACCACAATCACTGGGATGCCGTTGCCAGCCTTGATGGCATCCTCAAAGAGTTCGCTGAACTCAACAAAGCGGGTGTTCTGTAAACGGCGCAAGATACGCGTCATAAAATCTCGAACCGATAATTGCTCACGGGTGATGGTGTGATGTTGATTGAGTTTGGCACGATGGAGTACATCACGCCACGCCATTTGTAGGTCTTCTAAATTAACTTCAGGCCACGTGATAGCAACGGTAGTATCGACATAGCCATGGGCTACCTGAAAATCACGACCTAACTGTGGCATACGATCTAGTTCTTGAGCGGCTAATTTCATGCGCTCGTATTCAAGCAAGCGACGAACCAACTCAGCGCGCGGGTCATCAACCTCTTCATCGCTATCTGCTTTTTTCATAGGCAATAGCATGCGTGATTTGATTTCAATCAGCATGGCAGCCATTAATAAATATTCGGCTGCAAGCTCTAAGTTGTGATGCCGAATTTGATCGATGTAACTCAAGTATTGCTGTGTTACCTCAGCCATCGGAATATCGAGCACATTGAAGTTTTGCTTACGAATTAAGTACAGCAATAGATCAAGTGGACCTTCAAACGCCTCCAGAAAGATTTCTAGGGCATCCGGTGGGATGTATAAATCGGTCGGTAATTTAAATAAGGGCTCGCCATAGAGTTTGGCGAACGCAGAACTTAAACCATCAATTTTTTCTTCGGATGGTCCATTAGAAAGAGATTCGAGCTCCTCACTCATTACTGTAAACGTAAGAACGCTGTTTAATGCGGGCTAGTTTGGTGCGTCGCATCTCTTCGGGGTTTTGAGGAGTTTTATCCCATAATAGGGCTCGACCTTCTCGCTGCGATTGTTCGAGATGCGGTTTTTGGGCCTTGAGTTGCTCCAAAAATTGAGTGACTTGAGATTTATATTTCTTCATAAAATCAATAGGTTATGGAATAAAACAGAATCTACTACCCCCCATTATTAACGATTTTTGGATGGGGCCTTAAAGATTGAGTTTTAGTAGTTCGTCAAGCTGGGTTTGCTCAACCCGCGTCATCAAATGTTTGTAGGGTTGAATCGGCGAACTGCTCTGCAAGGGGGTTTGGATATCCTGCCATTGCATTGTTGGCACTCCCAAGAAAATCTCTACATTGGCAACGAGCTGGGGCAATACGGGCTTGAGGTAAAGGCTCAAGCAGCGGAAGGACTCGAGGATAACGCTACAAACCTCATGCAGTTGATCACTGCGGGCAGGATCTTTAGCTAGATCCCATGGTTTGTTCTCATCCACAAAGCCATTCACTAGATCAGCCAGTTCCATGACCTGGCGAATTGCTTTGGCATATTCCCGTGACTCATACAGTTCAGCAATACTTGTATTTGCATTGGTGATGGTGCTAAGAAGGGGATGAGCCATGGCGCTATCGGAGACTCGACCCTCAAAGCGTTTTACTAAAAATCCAGCGCTACGACTCGCGATATTGATGTACTTACCTAAGAGATCACTATTAACACGCGCCACAAAATCCTGCAAATTGAGATCAAGATCTTCCATGCTGGCATTTAACTTGGTCGCAAAGTAATAGCGGAACCATTCAGGATTAAGGCCTGCTTCAATCACACTATGTGCAGATATCAAGGTGCCCCGTGATTTGCTCATCTTCTCACCATCCACTGTTAAGAAGCCATGAGCAAAGATATTGGTGGGGGTACGGTAACCAGAAAAATGCAGGGTTGCCGGCCAGAATAGAGTGTGGAAATACAAAATATCTTTACCAATGAAATGGTATTGCTCAGTCTTGCTGTCAGGCTTAACCCAATCATCAAAGCTCAGACCCTTAGCCTTGCAGTACTTCAGAAAGCTGGCGTAGTAGCCAATCGGGGCATCGAGCCAGACATAAAAATATTTACCCGGTGCATCGGGGATCTCAAAGCCGAAGTAAGGCGCATCGCGTGAGATGTCCCAGTCACCCAGCTTGCTATCTCCATCAATGCCAACCCATTCTTTCATCTTATTTTTTGCTTCGCTTTGTAAGGGGGTCTTTACTTGAGTCCACTCCCTAAGAAAGGATTCGCAACGGGGGTCTGACAGCTTGAAAAAATAATGATCCGATACTTTTCGAATGGGGGTGGCGCCGCTCACCACCGAATACGGATTTTTGAGATCGGTTGGTGCATAAGTGGCGCCGCATTTTTCACAAGAATCGCCATATTGATCGGCGGCACCGCATTTTGGACAGTTACCTTTAATGAAACGATCTGGCAGAAACATTTCTTTAACGGGATCGTAGGCTTGCTCAATCGCGCACTTCTCAATTAAACCGGCATCGCGTAATTTGAGGTAGATCTCGCGTGAGAGCATCTCATTTTCAGGGCTATCGGTGGTGTAGTAGTGATCGAAAGAAATTAAAAAGTGATCGAAGTCTCGCTTGTGCTCATGCCAGACCTTATCAATGAGCTCTTTGGGGCTGATCCCTTCTTTCTCAGCGCGCAACATGATCGGCGTACCATGCGTATCATCGGCGCCCACATAATGGACCTCATGACCACGCATTCTCTGAAAGCGCACCCAAATATCGGTTTGTACGTATTCCACCAAATGACCAATGTGGATTTGGCCATTGGCATAGGGCAGGGCGGAAGTGACTAGAAGTTGACGCATATTTATGTTTATCGATTCAGCAATGATTTTAGTCTGCGGTTAAAGTGATGGTCGGCAACAATGGTTAAATGATCAAAATAAGCTCAAAATAGGGTTTAGTTTGGCATCATGGAGACACAATGGCTGCAAGCGGGGAACACCCAATCACAATGAGTAATGCCTCCGTACCGGTGGTACATGAGGTGGAGATTATCGACGAGTTGGGGCGTCGCAAGCCTACGTTTATCCCCGGTGAGCGCTCTCTGACCATTTATCTCGACAAACGAGAGGTTGTCACCTTAATGACCCTGGGATCTGCTCCTGAGGCCCTGGTATTGGGCTATTTACGCAATCAACGTTTGGTGGAGTCGCCCGAAGATATCGAAAGTATCCAGGTGGATTGGGAAACCGATTCTGCGGCAGTTAAAACACGGCGAAGCACTGTCGATATCGAGGCAATCACCAGCAAACGGGTGGTGACCACTGGCTGTGGTCAGGGCACCATGTTCGGGGGCCTGATGGAAGATATGGCACAAATTCGCTTACCAGAGGGTCCTAAACTTCATCAAGCTGCGATTGTAGATCTGCTAGAGCAGATTCGGGCACATGAAACCATCTACAAAAAAGCAGGCTCAGTACACGCCTGTGCGGTGTTTGAGCGCGCCGGAGAAAAGGTGCAGCTCCTTCATCTAATCGAGGATGTTGGCCGTCATAATGCTGTGGATTCGATCTCGGGCCTGATGTGGTTGGCAAACCGTCAAGGCGATGACCTGATTTTCTTTACCACTGGCCGCCTGACCTCCGAGATGGTGATCAAGGGGGCTCAGATGGGTATTCCCTTCCTACTCACCCGTTCTGGGGTCACGCAAATGGGCTTAGAACTGGCTCGCAAGACCCACCTGACCTTACTGTCCCGCTGTTCGGGTAAGCACTTTGAGATCTATAACGCCCCAGAGCGTGTGGTTTTTCAGACAAGCTAGGCCTTTAAAGCCCCCGCTTCTGCCCAGTTGGGCATGAAAGTCTTACAATCCCGCCATGACTATTAAATCTGATCACTGGATACGGCGGATGGCAGAGGAAGGGATGATTAGCCCCTTCGAGCCTGGCCAGATCCGCACTAATGACGCCGGCCAAAAAATTGTGAGTTATGGCACCTCCAGCTATGGCTATGACATTCGCTGTGCCGACGAGTTCAAGATCTTTACGAACATCAACAGCACCATTGTTGATCCTAAGCAGTTTGATGAAAAATCGTTTGTGGATTTCAAGGGTGATGTCTGTATCATCCCGCCCAACTCCTTTGCATTGGCGCGGACAGTGGAGTATTTCAAGATCCCGCGAAGTGTCTTAACTATCTGTGTGGGTAAAAGCACCTATGCACGTTGCGGCATTATCGTGAACGTCACACCATTTGAGCCAGAGTGGGAGGGGTATGTCACCCTCGAGTTCTCAAACACGACCCCATTGCCTGCCAAAATTTATGCAGGCGAAGGGTGCGCTCAAGTACTTTTCTTCGAGAGCGATGAAGTGTGTGGCACCTCCTATAAAGACCGCGGCGGCAAATACCAAGGTCAGCACGGCGTTACCCTACCAAAGACCTAGTCATCATGAAATTTCGTTTTCCGATCATCATCATTGATGAAGACTTCCGTTCTGAAAATATTTCAGGTTCAGGCATTCGCGATTTAGCACTTGCCATTGAGGGGGAGGGGATTGAGGTGATTGGCCTCACCAGTTATGGTGATCTCACCTCGTTTGCACAACAGGCCTCACGTGCATCATGCTTTATTTTGTCGATTGATGATGAAGAGTTTGATGCAGCAATTGATGCAGACGAAAGTGATCTTCCTGCGATCAGCAATCTACGATCCTTTGTGGTCGAGGTACGAAAGCGTAATGAAGATATTCCGATCTTCTTGTACGGCGAGACCCGGACCTCACGCCACATTCCTAACGATATCTTGCGCGAGTTACATGGCTTCATTCATATGAACGAAGATACTCCTGAGTTCGTAGCGCGCCATATTATTCGTGAGGCGAAGGTGTATTTAGATTCTTTAGCCCCTCCATTCTTTCGAGCGCTCACACACTATGCCTCAGAGGGCTCTTATTCTTGGCATTGCCCGGGACACTCGGGTGGAGTTGCTTTTCTAAAGAGTCCTGTTGGCCGGATGTTCCATCAGTTCTTTGGGGAGAACATGTTACGCGCCGATGTTTGTAATGCGGTGGAAGAGCTTGGCCAGTTACTAGACCATACAGGCCCCGTGGTGGCGAGCGAGCGCAATGCCGCCCGAATCTTTAGTGCAGACCATTTGTTCTTTGTCACCAATGGCACATCAACCTCTAACAAAATTGTCTGGCATTCGACCGTTGCCCCAGGCGACGTGGTCTTGGTAGACCGCAATTGCCATAAATCAGTGATTCATTCAATCATGATGATGGGCGCTATACCAGTGTTTCTAATGCCAACCCGGAATCATTTGGGCATTATTGGTCCCATTCCCAAAGAGGAGTTTGAGTGGGCCAACATCAAGAAGAAGATTGATGCCAACCCCTTTATTAAAGATAAGAATGTCGTACCCCGTGTATTAACCATTACACAGAGTACCTATGATGGCATTTTGTATAACGTCGAGATGATCAAGTCGATGCTCGATGGCAAGGTAGACAGCTTGCATTTTGATGAAGCGTGGTTACCACACGCTGCCTTTCATCCCTTCTATCAAGATATGCACGCTTTCGGGCAAAACCGTAAGCGCACTAAGAAGAGCATGATGTTCTCGACCCAATCAACTCATAAATTATTAGCGGGCCTCTCACAAGCCTCGCAGGTTTTAGTGCAGGATGCTGAAGAACGTAAGCTTGACCGCGATTGCTTTAATGAGGCTTATTTGATGCACACCTCAACAAGCCCACAGTACGCCATTATTGCTTCCTGTGATGTCTCGGCTGCCATGATGGATTCACCAGGCGGCACCACCTTGGTGGAAGAGTCGATTGCGGAAGCATTGGATTTTCGTAGAGCAATGCGCAAGGTGGATGATGAGCTTGGCGCTGACTGGTGGTTTAAGGTCTGGGGCCCCGATCATTTAGCGGATGAGGGTATTGGCACGCGTGAAGATTGGATCTTAGAACCCAAGGCCTATTGGCATGATTTTGGTAATCTGGCCAAGGGCTTTAATATGCTCGATCCGATTAAAGCTTCGATCGTTACTCCTGGCCTGGATATCGAAGGTAATTTTGCAGAGATTGGGATACCGGCGAGCATTGTTACCAAATATCTTGCTGAGCACGGCGTGATCGTGGAGAAGACCGGCTTATATTCGTTCTTCATTATGTTCACCATTGGCATTACAAAAGGGCGCTGGAACACCTTGGTGACCGAACTCCAGCAATTTAAGGATCACTTTGATAAGAACCAGCCCTTATGGAAGGTCTTGCCCGAGTTTGTTGCAAAACATCCACGTTACGAACGAGTAGGCCTGCAAGAGATCTCCGCACAGATTCATTCTTTTTATAAGAGCCGTGATGTAGCGCGCATGACCACGGAGATGTATTTATCCAATATGGAACCCGCCATGATTCCGGCTGATGCATGGAGCAAGATGGCTCATAAAGACATTGATCGAGTGCCCATTGATGAGTTAGAAGGCCGAGTTACCGCAATGCTGGTAACTCCTTATCCGCCCGGCATTCCACTCCTAATCCCTGGGGAGCGTTTTAATAAATCAATCGTTGATTACTTGCGATTTGCCCGTGACTTTAATCAACAGTTCCCTGGATTTGAGACCGATATTCATGGGCTCGTGAAGAACGCTGAGGGCGATAACGGCTACTACGTAGACTGCGTTCGCACCTAGGGTTGATACCCCAATTATTTTTTTAGCGAAGTGCGAGCGCGCTTAATCGCAGCTAGCACCTGCTTTGGCGCAGTCCCGCCGATGTGATTGCGGGAGTGTACTGACCCCTTGGGGCTTAGTAAGGTGAATACATCTTTATCAATTGAGTTTGATTTAGGATTTAGGCCACAAGCTTTAATGAGATCCGCTAGGCTTAGATCGCTCAAAGCACAATTCTTTTTGACGCATAACTTGACCGCATGCGCTACAGATTCATGGGCATCCCGAAATGGCATACCTTTTTTCACCAAGTAATCTGCGAGATCCGTTGCTGTCGCAAAACCCTCCTCGGCAGCGCTAAGCATTATTTCTTGGTTTACAGAGATTTGAGGCACCATATCGGCAAAGATTTGCAAGGTTTGCGCTATCGTGTCCACTGCATCAAATAAAGGCTCTTTATCTTCTTGATTGTCTTTGTTATACGCTAAAGGCTGACCCTTCATTAAGGTGAGTAACGCTATCAGATCACCATTGACCCGACCTGTTTTACCGCGAGCCAGTTCGGGAACATCAGGATTCTTCTTTTGCGGCATGATGGAGCTACCCGTACAAAAACGATCTGGCAGATCAATAAAGCCAAAGCGGGGACTAAGCCACAAAATGAGTTCTTCAGATAGGCGTGATACGTGCATCATGAACATTGCAGCCGCTGCACAAAACTCGATTGCAAAATCACGGTCAGAGACTGCATCAAGGGAGTTCTGGCAGACACCTTCAAAACCAAGCGTTTTGGCAACCCGCTCCCGATCAATCGGATAGCTAGTGCCTGCTAGGGCCGCCGCACCCAAAGGCAGTTGATTGACGCGCCGACGGCAATCTGTCAGACGTTGCGCATCGCGGGTAAACATTTCGTAATAGGCCATTAGATGATGGCCAAACGTAACCGGTTGCGCCACTTGTAAATGGGTATGGCCCGGCATGATGGTGGCCGCATGCTTTTCTGCTTGATCGAGCAAAGCAGTACGTAAGCGCTTGAGATCTACCAGAATCTGATCTATCTCAGTACGAAGCCATAATCGAATATCGGTTGCCACTTGATCATTGCGTGAGCGACCAGTATGTAAACGCTTGCCAGCATCACCAATGAGTTTGGTAAGACGAGCCTCAATATTGAGATGGACATCCTCCAAGGCTAATTGCCAATCAAACTTACCCGCAAGAATCTCCTTCTCAATTTGTGCCATCCCTTTTTGAATAGCTAGAAAGTCAGATTTAGAGATAATTTTTTGAGCGGCCAGCATCTCGGCATGGGCCAGTGAGCCTGCGATATCTACTAAGGCTAGACGTTGATCGAAGTGCAGGGATGAGGTATAGGCTTGCACGAGGGCGGCGACCGGTTCTGCAAAGCGGCCAGACCACGCTTTGGACTTATTGGCTAAAGAATTTTTAGGTGAGCTCATAAACACAGTATATTGTGTGCAGTAATGATTCATTTTAATTCTTAAGTCGTCCTTATGAGCCCAAAGCGTTTAATAATTGCCTCCCGAGAGAGCCGGCTTGCAATGTGGCAAGCTGAACACGTCCAAGATTGCCTGCGCAAGCTATATCCAGACTGCGATGTCCGTATCTTAGGAATGACCACCAAGGGGGATCAAATCCTAGATCGAGCCCTTTCCAAAGTCGGGGGGAAGGGTCTCTTTGTGAAAGAGCTAGAGACCGCCCTAGAGGATGGCCGAGCTGACCTAGCAGTCCATTCCCTCAAAGATGTTCCCATGGTGATGCCGCCCGGCTTTGATTTGTCCTGTGTAATGGTGCGCGAGGATGCTCGGGATGCTTTGGTATCCAATAACTACGCTAGTCTAGCGGAGTTACCACCAGGGTCGGTGGTTGGAACATCCAGTTTGCGGCGCGAAGCGATTATTCGGAGCAATTACCCCCAACTCAAGGTAGAACCATTGCGGGGCAATTTAGATACGCGCATGGCAAAACTCGATCGTGGCGAGTACCAAGCCATTATTTTGGCAGCCGCTGGCTTAAAGCGCTTAGGTATGAGTGCTCGTATCAAAGCATTATTACCTTTTGATCCCCACACCCCCGCCGCAGGGCAGGGCGCCTTAGGCATTGAGACCTTAAGCGCTCACCCTGAGGTGAAAGCGTGGTTAGCGCCTTTAAATGATTTACCAACCGCTTTAGCTGTAACAGCTGAACGCGCGGTTTCCCGCAAACTTGGCGGCTCGTGTGAGGTGCCATTGGCTGCCCATGCCCAGTGGAAATCTGCCAACGAGATGAGCTTACGTTCCTATGTTGCTAGTACGGATGGGAGTCAGATTTGTTTAGCAACTGGCGAGCGAACGATTGCCTCCTATGACGAGGCCGAGGCTTTTGGACTCGCGATTGCCGATGATCTATTGGCTAAAGGTGCTGCCGCCTTATTACCGCAATAGGATTTGGGATGGCTAGCGATCCAGCCATTATTGTTACTCGACCCAGTGGTCAAGCGAGACGATTAATCGAGTTAATCCGGGGCGGTGCTCAGACTCAAGCAATTGCAGTAAATGTGCTTGGCCTGCCCCTGCTCACCATTGTTCCTAAAAATGATTCTGGGACTGTTACTGCAATATCAAAGGCACTTAGAAACGCCAAACTTATCATCTTTGTAAGCCCTAATGCCATAGAGTGCACCATGCGCTCCATTACGGATGCGGGAATGGTCTGGGGCGATCTGGTCAATACGCAAACACGGGTCGGGGTCGTTGGAAGCAGTAGCCGTGATGCGCTATTGCGACATGGGGTTGAGGCTGGTGCGATTGTGATGCCGGCCAACGCCAGTCAATCGGATTCAGAGGGCTTATGGAGAGCCCTCCAAAACCATATTCAGGATTGGCAGGCGTATTCAGTAGTGATACTGAAAGGCGAGGGTGGGCGTGAGTCCTTATTGGATCATTTGCAAGCCGCTGGTGCCGCAGTAGAGGCCTTATCGATCTATACCCGTATCCCTTTAGATTCTTCGAGTAATCAGTGGCAAGCAGTTCAGGGACTCGATGCAAATACAAGTCTCTGGTTGTTAACTTCATCGGAGGCAGTGCGTCATCTTGGAACCATTCTTCCATCTTTTGCAGAGAGTCATGCTCTTTGCTCTCATCCTAATATTGCAAAGGTTGCTAAGGAGATTGGCTTTACTGAGGTAGCAGTGTGTGATCCAGGTGATGAGTCTATTGCCCAAGCTGCTTTAGTTTGGCTTGGAGAGCAGGTAAAAAAATCTCCATTACCAAAAGCGGGTGGCCATTGAGCTGATAAAGGGTGCGGCGAGCCCATACCCGTTTGGGTAAATCTTTAAAGCGTCTCTGGCATGCTTTCCATTCAGGATGATGATGATCTAAGCGAACAATCTCGCGTACTGGACGAAAACGACCGCGTAAATCCTTTGCAAATAAAACTGCACCCAGAGGTTTATGCCCTAGCTTAAGAATGCGATGGTTGGTACCAATCGAGCTGCTAATTGGTAATACGCTTCTGGCCACAATGATGGGCTCACCTTGATCACATAAAACAACCTCCCGAATACGAGAGCGAGATAGGGGGCGCCTAAAGAATGACTTCTCGGAGGAGACTAGATTTTGTCTACAGTCTGCCAGAATGCGGAGTTCCAAATGTTCGTCTTGCTTGTAACGAAGTGTGGATTCTAATTTGCGGGTAAGAGAGCCCGTGTCACTCAGCCAGTCTTGTAAGAATAATGGTGCACCCAAGGGTGCACCATTTTCAAGGACCTGCCAGCACGATGGAGAGCGAGACTTCCGCTGCAACATAGAAGGCTAAGAGTTAGTGTTTGCTATTAGCGTTCTGAAACGAACCCGAACGTGAACCCGAACGGGGGCTAAAGCGCGCATTGGAACCACCCGGACGACCTTGACCTGCAAATTTAGGCTTGCCGCGTTTTGCACCGGCACCAGGGCGATGGTTTGGCTTATTAAAGCTCGGTTTATTTTGAGGCTCTAAACCAGCGATCTCAGCAGCGGCCATAGGCTGTTGCGTAAAGCGTTCAATCGCCTTGATCTTAACTCTATCGCGATGCTCTGCAAGCGTAATGGCAATACCATTTCGTCCAGCGCGGCCGGTACGACCAATGCGGTGGGTATAGTCTTCGGGTTTCATGGGTAAGCCAAAATTAATGACGTGACTAATGCGGGGTACATCAATACCGCGTGCTGCCACATCGGTAGCGACCAAGATTCGAGTCTGTCCTTTACGTAAAGAATCAAGACGACGATTGCGAACTGCTTGAGGCATTGCACCATGCAAGGCGCTGGCTTGATAGCCATTGGCACGCAAGCTATCAGCAATCTTTTCACTCTCGATTTGGGTGCTAGCAAACACAACCGCTTGATCAAGATCGGGATCCGACAAGAGATGCTCTAACAAGCGATGCTTATGCGCCATATTGTCAGCCCAATGCAGTTTCTGGGAGATATTGGCATGCGCTTCACCAGCATGTGCAAGCTCAATGCGACCTGCATCTTTGGTGAGATTAGAAGCCAAACTCATAATGCGTGGGGCAAAGGTAGCTGAGAACATCAAGGTTTGTGTACGTTGTTTGCAACGCTCATCAATTGCCTCAAGATCTTCAGCAAAGCCAAGGTCTAGCATGCGATCGGCTTCGTCAACAACGAGGCATTCCACTTGGTCTAAACGAATGGCTCGAGTATTAAAGAGATCCAATAAGCGGCCTGGTGTGGCAACCACTAAGCTAGCTCCTTTGATTGCCTGGATTTGTTTGCCATATGGCATACCGCCCATGATGGTTGCAATGCGCAGACCTTTGATGCCACGAGCCAGATTAATAGCATCGGCTGATACCTGTTGGGCTAGTTCGCGGGTTGGGCAGAGCACTAAAATTTTGGGCTGTGCACGTCCTGGAACGGGACTGCCATTTGGGTTGGCAATAAACAGTTTATTGAGTAATGGAAGAAGAAAGGCAGCGGTTTTGCCGCTTCCGGTTTGGCTGCTAACGAGCCAGTCACCACCGGCCAAGGTCGCAGGAATAACCTGAGCTTGGACAGGGGTCGCTTGGGTATAACCTAGGGCTTCGATGTTTTTAAGGATCGGACTTGCGAGGTTAAAAGACTCAAAAGATGAGTTAGGTACTACAGCAGAATTTGACATGCAATTACACATCCCCATCGGGGATGTCTCCGGTTGTGCGCCAGGGTAAAAAGGCGCGATGGTCTAGGGCATCGACCATCAGACAAGCGGCAGCGGGGTAAAAAACCAATCGCTGAAAAATGTAAATTGCTGGGGGCGATGTTTCAAAAAGCTCTCCATTATGACATGGTTCCTGTTTATGATCTAGTCATGGATTATTGGATCAACTGGGAGCAGCTGGGAATTGTGCATTTGCCCAGCTTTATTTTGGGCACAATCGCCATTGTTTTGCTTCCTGGGCCTAACTCCTTATATGTTTTGACCACAGCCTCCCAGTCCGGCTGGCGCCCTGGAGTTTGGGCGTCTTTGGGTATCGTGGCGGGCGATTCGGTGTTGATCTTGGCCGTGGTATTAGGCGCTGCATCGCTGTTACACAGTTCGCCGACCTTATTTATGGTTCTGCGCTTAGTGGGCGCAGTTTACTTGCTATGGATTGGTTGGGGTTTAATCCAAATTGCATGGCAACGCTATTGGGGAAGAGAGCAAATTAAGGCCACATCCATGGGTGGTCGTTTATTGCAGATGCACCCTTTTATTGCGGCTTTGGGTTTATCTCTAACCAATCCGAAGGCTATCTTCTTCTTCATTTCTTTCTTCACCCAATTTGTAGACCCAGAATTTCCTAACCCAGCGATCAGTTTTCTGTTCTTAGCGATCATCTTGCAAGTTATTAGCATTACGTATTTAACTAGCCTGATTTTGGCTGGACAAGGTTTGGTGGGGATCTTTAGGCGTCACCCTCGATGGACCGCAACATTGTGGTTTGTTGTTGGTCTACTTTTCTGTGCTTTTGCAGTACGCTTAGTATTGAGTGATCAAGTTGTATTCTAGATAAGGAATTGCGTTATGTCAGATGGAGTTCAGCAGGCTATATTAGGTGGAGGCTGTTTTTGGTGTCTTGAGGCTGTCTATCAGCAGGTCAAGGGTGTTGAGAGGGTTGTTTCAGGATATGCGGGAGGACATGTGCCCAATCCTGACTACGAAACTGTTTGCACAGAGACTACCGGCCACGCTGAAGTAGTGCAGTTGCAGTTTGATCCCCGCATCGTAAGTTACCGGCAGATCCTAGAAATCTTTTTTGTGATTCATGATCCAACGACTCTGAACTATCAGGGGAACGATGTTGGTGCTCGCTATCGCTCCGTTATCTTCACCCTTGATGATGAGCAAATGCATGTTGCGAAAGAGCTAGTTTCTGAACTAAGCCAGGGCAAACACTTTAGCCGTCCGCTTGTGACCGAGATAAAGGCTGCCCCGACCTTTTATCCAGCAGAAGACTATCACCAGAACTATTTTCAGACCCACCCCTTCCAAGGCTACTGCATGGCAGTAGTAGGACCTAAGGTCAGTAAATTTAAGAAAACATTCCAAATGCTAATTCGATAAAAACGCTTAGGATTTGTTTAAGGCGCTAATCGAGCAATTTGCCAACCCGAACCATCGCGGGCATAGAGAATGCGATCGTGTAAACGCGATGGACGGCCTTGCCAAAACTCGATACTGCTGGGCTTGAGACGATAGCCACCCCAATGAGGTGGGCGTTTTGGGTTGTCACCAAATTGTTTCTGAAAGCGTAATTCTTCCTGTTCTAAAAAGGCACGACTCTCAATCACTTTGCTTTGGGGTGATGCCCAAGCCCCAATGCGAGACGCAGGCGGACGTTGGAGATAGTATTCATCGCTCTCGGTAGAGCTTAGTTTTGTAACATCCCCATTGATCCGCACCTGACGCTCTAGTTCATGCCAATGAAAGAGCAAGGAAGCCTGGGGGCGCTCAGCCAATTCCTTACCCTTTTGACTTTCATAGTTAGTGAAGAAACAAAAATCTCCTTGGCTTAAGCCTTTTAAAAGGACTACCCGAGCGGATGGCGTGCCGGTTGCATTGGCAGTTGCTAGAACCATGGCATTGGGTTCAGGGCACTCCGCACGAGTTGCTTGGGCAAACCAGGTCTCAAATAAGGCAATTGGATCTTTAGGCACATCCTCTTCAGATAACTGCCCTAGGGTATAGTTTTTGCGCAAAGCGGCTAGGGATTGAGAAGTTTCATTCATGGATTGAGTATAAAGAGAGCTTATGGTGAACGAAAGAGTAAATCAGAACAAGGAGGCAGAGATGCCCGAGCGTCGGTTTGCGGGGGTGGCCAGGCTTTATGGTGAAGACGCTTACCGAAAGTTTACGCAAGCTACTGCAGTGGTGATTGGTCTTGGGGGGGTTGGTTCCTGGGCGGCAGAAGCCTTAGCTCGC
This sequence comes from Polynucleobacter sp. UK-FUSCHL-C3, assembly GCF_040409815.1. Classification (NCBI taxonomy): domain Bacteria; kingdom Pseudomonadati; phylum Pseudomonadota; class Betaproteobacteria; order Burkholderiales; family Burkholderiaceae; genus Polynucleobacter; species Polynucleobacter sp. UK-FUSCHL-C3. The sequence continues at coordinate 1,517,342 of NZ_CP099959.1, read as the reverse complement.
TCAGCGATTGGGCACTTGGTGTTGATTGATCTTGATCACATTGCGCCAAGCAATATCAATCGACAGTTGCATGCCATGGAAGGAGAGTTTGGCAAGGCAAAAGTAGATGCCATGGCTGAGCGGATCCGCAAAATTAATCCAGCTATTCGGCTAACGACACATGATGTTTTTCTGGCAGAGGGCAATGTGGCGGAGTTGATTCCAGAGGGCTCTTATGTAGTAGATGCCTGCGATGATGTTCCTGCAAAGGTCGCCTTAGCCCACTATTGCAGATCATTGCAAATTGGCTTGGTGATGTGCGGTGGCGCGGGAGGCAAGGTCAACCCCAGCTTCGTCAGCGCAGCCGATTTAGCTAAAACGGTTCAAGACCCATTTCTGGCAAAAATAAGGGCAGACTTACGTAAAAACCATTCATATAGTAGGGACTTAAAGCAGCCGATGGGTATTCGGGCGGTTTACTCCCATGAGCCAAGGCTGGGCGCGGGCAATGGGGGCTTGGCCTGCTCTGGCTATGGCTCTGCGGTGAGTGTAACGGCAACATTTGGCTTTGTTGCGGCTGCTGAACTCCTCGCCCTTATAGCCAATGGCTCTTAAGCAAGATTTTGCTAAACTCCTGTTTTACTTGGAAATATATTTCAAGTAATAAATCTGTCAACGGTTCTCTTTCGAGAGGCGTTGAGGGAATAAGCTTTAGTAAGAGCCATTTGTAGCTACACTGGTTTGAACTAAGGTGGTTGTAAAGAAATCCGTAGGAGACTACGTTTATTAATTTAATTTTGGAGTTTTACATGAAAAAGATCGTCGCTATGTTAGTTGCTGGTTTGTTCTCTGCTGGTGTTTTCGCTCAAGGTTCCGCTCCAGCTAAGAAAGAAGAGCCAAAGAAGGATGCTAAGCCAGCTGCTGCTGCTCCTGCTGCTAAAGACCCTAAGAAGTAATTCTTCTTGTCTGAGAAAACCCCAGCTTGCTGGGGTTTTTTTTCGTCCGCAATTTTCAAAACATACTAGGGCTATCCCTGTAAGAACTTTCTGTAATCAAAAAATTTCTCATGCTTCATTAGCTCTTGATAGCAATGTTGCTTGATTAGAACAATTTGAGTGTCCTTAAGGGGCATCTCACTTCTGCCCCACCTGAGAAGGCGTAGAAGTTAAATTACATCGCTGCCGATGGGGCGATCAGCGGCTTGTATTTAACTGAGGTCTGTAACTAAAGAGGCCAGTGTTTCATGAGGGAGGGTTTCGACATGCATGGGGTAGCCCTTGTGGTCGCAACCCACCATCATCTGCGCACCTGCTTTCAAAGCCTCTTTCATGGCGACTGAAACAGGTATCCGTAAGAAGTGAACCGCTGAAGTTTTCTCAGACGTAGTTCTTTCTAAATCTTCATCCGCTAGTACATACACCCTAGGCTGACCTTCGACCTCAATAAAGATGCGATCCTCAACCCCAACCAGTTTGCTCAGAGCAATCTTGCGGTCTGCCTCGTTGGGGTATTCAATCATCATCGTGACTTTGAAATCAGAGCCACCCGGTACCATGGGGTTATAAGCGTCAAGTTCATCTTGAATACCTTCTTCTTCAAAGGTTTTCTCGACTCGCAGCATTTCTTGGATTTGATAACGCATCAAGAACTCATTCTCAAAAATGAGAGTGAGGTGCTCGCCTAAGTGCACGGTACGTAATTTGCGCTCTGCAATTGCCCGTTGCCGCATTTCAGGGCGAGCCTTGTGATAAGCCTCAAGACTTAGTAAGCTGTCGATCGTAATTTTTCCCATACCTATTGATCCTGTATTCATCCTGTTTTCAAATTGAAGCGATTAAAGTCCGTAGGCTTTTGCCATTAGGGTTAAAGGATGTGCCATCGCTACTTTTGGTAGTCCTAGCTCATCCATGCCTTGAGCAATATGATGGCCAGCGAGTTGGCAGTCTGAACTAATGTAATTGGGAGACTCTTCTGCCATGCTTCTAAATACTGGCCGACCAATTTTCATCGCCATCGTATGGAATTCTTTCTTGACGCCCCAGGTGCCCGAGTGTCCAGAGCAACGCTCTACGACATTCACTTCAGTACCAGGAATGAGCTTGAGAGCCTCAGCAGTTTTCTGGCCAACATTTTGTACACGTGAGTGGCACGCAAGGTGGTAACTAACATGACCCAATTCTTCCTTAAAGTCTTGGTTCAAGAGACCATCTTTGCTGCGTGCAATGAAGTACTCAAAGGGATCCCACATCGCCTCCTTGACTGCTTGTACATCAGCATCCTCAGGAAACATGAGCGGCAATTCTTGTTTAAACATCAAGGTACACGAAGGAATTGGGGTCACGATTGCATAGCCCTCACGTGCTAACTTAGAAAGCTTAGGAATATTGATTTCTTTATTTGCTTTTACAGATTCGAGATCCCCCAACTCTAATTTGGGCATACCGCAACACGCTTCTTTATCAACCAATGCATACGGAATCTGATTGTGATTGAGGATCTTGATGAGGTCTTGCCCAATCCCAGGTTCGTTGTAGTTGATGTAGCAGGTTGCATAGATCGCCACTTTACCGGGAGTGCGTTGACCGTCTTTCACAGCGTGAGCGGCAGACGCCTTTGCAATTTGTGGAAAAGTTTTGGAAGCGTATTCTGGGATCCAAGCTTTTTTATCAACACCCAAAGCACCTTCCATCGCTAGGCGCGCAACCCCAGTGCTGTTCAATGCATTAACCGCTTGAGTCACGATAGGAATACCAGCGAAGTGTCCGAGTGCGTCTGTAGAGGATAAAAATTTATCGCGCAAACTCGATTTACCTTCTTTGAAATGAACCGCCTTAGCGCGAAGCATCAAATGGGGGAAATCAATATTCCAAGGATGTGGCGGTGTGTAAGGACACTTGGTCATGTAACACACATCACAGAGATAACATTGATCAACCACCTGTTGATAGTCAGCCTTGGCAACGCCGGCAACTTCACCATCTTCCGTAGCATCAACCAAATCAAAAAGGGCTGGGAAGGAGCCACATAAGTTCACGCAACGACGGCAGCCGTGGCAGAGATCAAATACCCGCTCCATCTCCGCTTCCAGTTTCTCGGTGTTATAAAAGTCGGGATTGGTCCAATCCAAGGGGTGCCGAGTTGGGGCTTCCAGGTTACCTTCACGTAAAGTCATGGGTTTACTTTCAACAGAAAAATTAGGATGAGGGCAGTTTAGGGTTTTTTCCTATGATAGCCAAATTGTATTAATTAAAAATATTGATAGTTTTTATTTAAATAACTGATTTATATGGATTTTTCTGGACTATTTATTTCTACTGGGGTAGTTGCTCTTGCTGAAATTGGGGATAAAACTCAGCTTTTATCCCTCATGCTAGCGGCGCGCTATCCCAAGCACGCTTGGCCAATTGTGTGGGGCATCTTCCTTGCAACAATGGTTAATCACGCCTGCGCTGCTTACGTGGGTCATTGGGTCGCAGGCTTTTTGAGCCCAGACAGCTTGCGTTGGATCTTGGGAGTTGGATTCTTGGCGATTGGTCTGTGGTTATTGATCCCAGACAAATTGGAGGAAGATGAAAATGCAAAGCAGGCGAAGGGCGCTTGGCAAATCTTCATCCTCACGACCGCCTTGTTCTTCTTGGCTGAGATGGGCGACAAAACACAGATTGCAACGATTGCTCTTGGCGCTAAGTATGGGAGCGTGCTCTTGGTCACAGTCGGGACAACCTTGGGGATGATGTTAGCGAATGCACCGGCCGTTTGGTTGGGAAGGCAATTTACCAAACGCTTACCGATTAAGCTTGTGCATTGGGTAGCAGCCATCATTTTCATTGCCCTCGGACTCATTACCTTGGTATGGTCATCGTAGAGATATCAGTCCCAACAACCATAACAAATTAGAATTCTGTAATGAGAACTGAAACTAGTAAAAGCTTTTTGCGTCTGCAATACAAGGCGCCCGATTATCAATTTGGCCAAGTGGAGCTAGATTTTGAGTTACAGCCCCATCGCACCATAGTCCAGAGCGTGATTGAGGTCGTGCCGAGTCCCCATACGGCGGCCAGTCACCCAGAAGTTCCGTTAATCCTCGATGGGCAGGATCTCGAGTTCATTAGTTTGCGGGTTAACGGACAGGCACACCGTCATGTAGAAATTACGCCTGAGCGCATGGTGATCCATGGCTTGCCCAACAAGGGTAAGCAGAAATTTCAGATAGAAATTAAAACTTCCTGTGAGCCAGATAAAAATACCTCACTGATGGGACTCTATGTATCACGAGGCAATTTCTTTACACAGTGCGAAGCAGAGGGTTTTCGGAAGATTACTTATTTTTTAGACCGCCCCGATGTGATGGCGCGCTACCGAGTGACCCTGCGCGCTCGCAAGGAAGAGCATCCTGTTCTCTTATCCAATGGCAATTTAATTGCGAGTGAAGATCTAGGCGATGGCTGGCATCAAGCGGTCTGGGAGGATCCCTTTCCAAAGCCATCCTACCTATTTGCCCTTGTTGCAGGCAAATTAGTGTGTTTAGAAGAATCCGTCCAATCTCAAAGCGGTGCCCAAAAACTCCTGCAAATTTGGGTTGAGCCGCGTGATCTTCAGAAGACCCAACATGCAATGGATTCTTTAAAGAGTTCGATCGCGTGGGATGAGAAGCGTTTTGGTCTAGAGCTGGATCTGGAGCGCTTCATGATCGTGGCCGTGGGTGATTTCAATATGGGCGCTATGGAGAACAAGGGCCTCAATATTTTTAATACCAAATTTGTCTTGGCAGATGCGCAGACGGCAACCGATGGGGATTACGCCAATATTGAGAGTGTTGTTGCGCATGAGTATTTCCATAACTGGACTGGTAACCGCGTGACCTGTCGAGATTGGTTTCAGTTATCGCTCAAGGAAGGCTTAACAGTTTTTAGAGATCAAGAGTTCTCAGCCGATCAAATGGGTACTGATTCTGGGCGGGCAGTCAAGCGAATTGAGGACGTTCGTTTACTGCGTCAAGTGCAATTTCCTGAAGATGCGGGCCCGATGGCGCATCCCATTCGTCCAGATGAGTATCAAGAGATTAATAACTTCTATACGGTTACCGTTTACGAGAAGGGTGCCGAGGTTGTGCGCATGTATCAAACTCTATTGGGGCGCGATGGCTTTCGCAAAGGGATGGATCTCTACTTCAAGCGACACGATGGTCAGGCAGTGACCTGCGATGAGTTTGTTGCAGCGATGGCCGATGCCAATCAACGAGACCTGACACAGTTTAAAAACTGGTATAGCCAGGCAGGGACTCCGCGAGTGACCGTGTTAGAAAATTACGATGCTAAGAAAAAAGAGTATCGCTTGACTCTCAGACAGCATTACCCAAAGACGCCAGGGCAGAACAAGAAGGCGCCTTTTCATATTCCATTAAAAGCAAGTCTTCTACTAGATAAGGGCAGCAAAGTCTCTCAAAAAGAGCGAGCCTATTTTGCACAAGAGGTCTTATTAGAGCTCACGCAAGCAGAGCAAAGCTGGTTAGTTCAGAACATTTCTGCTAAACCAGTTTTATCGATCAATCGAGATTTCTCGGCCCCCATCATTTTGGAGCACAAGCAAAGTGAGGCTGAGCTTTTAACCCTATTGGCTGAAGACACCGATCCCTTTAGTCGCTGGGAGTCGGCTCAAAAACTAGCCCAACAAATGATCTTGGCTGGGCGCTTACCCAATACCAAATTAATCGATGCTTACCGAGTGATCTTGCAAGATCCTCATTTAGACCCCGCCTTTAAAGAGCTTATTTTTACTCTACCCGCTGAGACCTATTTATATGAGCAGTGCAAAGTGGTTGAGCCCCAAGAGATTCATTGGGCTAGGCGTCGTTTTAAAACAGCATTAGCGCAAGCACTCCAGGATGAGTGGGCATTGACCTACACTGATTATCAAAGCTCAGGGCCATATCGGGCCGATGCTAAAAGTATGGGCAAGCGCGCACTCAAAAACCTTGCTTTGATGATGCTCTTGGAAAGCGGAGATGTTCATTGGCAGGAGAGGGCCGAAGAACAATATGAGCTCGCCAATAATATGAGTGATCGCTTTGCGGCTTTACAGGCATTGGTTGCTGTAAATGCCCCACATGCTAAAAATGCGTTAGCTGATTTCTATCAGCGCTTTGCAGAAGATGCCCTAGTAATCGATAAATGGTTCGCCTTACAAGCGACACGACCAGCGCAAATAGGAACATCGATTCTGATGGATGTTAAGGCCTTAATGCAACACAGTGCCTTTAAGTTAAATAATCCTAATCGTGTGCGTAGCTTAATCCATGCGTTTTGCCTCAATAACCCAGCAGGATTTCATCAGGCGGATGGAAGTGCTTATCGATTCTGGATCGAGTGTGTCATTGCATTGGACAAGATTAATCCTCAAGTGGCAGCACGTTTGGCTAGAGCCTTAGACCGCTGGCCAAAATTTGCAAAGCCCTATTCAAAGCACATGCTTGCTGCCTTGCATCACGTTGCAAAGGCTGGTCATTTATCGCCCGATGTTGGCGAAGTCATTACAAAGGCCATTGCAGCGCGCTTGTGATTAGCAAGTATGAAGAGAAAGCCCTTGATTTTGCTGGGCTAAAATAGAAGTGGTCACTCCATCCAATCCTCTGTCTTACATAGGGTTATTGCCGGAATAGCTCAGTTGGTAGAGCAGCGCATTCGTAATGCGAAGGTCGTAGGTTCGATTCCTATTTCCGGCACCAGGATTTATTTCATGATTCCTACCTGAAATACGGGTTTTCACTAGTAATGGTGTGTACTACTTATGTGAAAATTTTCTTTTGTTGATGTCTGTCAATTTCTAGCACGCTATTTTGTTGAAGAATGAGTTTACAAATCAGACACATAACAAATTAAAAAACTTTGTCATTTTATTTGGAGGAGCATCCATGCGTTTTAAATTGAAATCCACTTTATTAAGTGTTGCGCTTGCGGCTGGGTTTGCTGCAACGTCAACAGCACACGCTCAGGCGAAATGGGAACCAACGAAAGCAGTTGAGTTTGTGATTCCTGCAGGACCTGGCGGCGGCGCCGATCAGATGGCTCGCATGATTCAGGGCATTGTTACTAAGAACAACTTAATGAAGCAGTCGATCATCCCTGTAAACAAGGGAGCGGGTGCGGGTGCTGAAGGTTTCTTGGCGATTAAAGAAGCCAAGGGCGACCCACACAAGATCGTTATTACTTTATCTAACTTGTTTACTACCCCATTAGCAACTGGCGTGCCATTTAGCTGGAAAGAAATGACCCCAGTAGCCATGTTGGCCTTAGATCAGTTTGTGTTGTGGACCAATGCTGAGAAACCATATAAATCCGCTAAAGAATATATCGATGCCGCTAAAGCAGCGGGTGCCGGTAAGTTCAGGATGGCTGGAACGGGCTCTAAGCAAGAGGATCAAATTATTACTGTGGCGCTAGAGAAGGCTACCGGAACCAAGTTCACCTACATTCCTTTTAAAGGAGGTGGTGACGTTGCGGTACAGCTCGTTGGTAATCACGTTGACTCGACCGTAAACAATCCAATCGAGGCGGTCGCTCAATGGCGTGCCGGTAAGTTGCGTGCGCAGTGCGTATTTGATGATCAACGTATGCCTTACAAGGAAAAAATTACTGCAACCCAATCTTGGAATGATGTCCCAACCTGTAAGGAAGTCGGCGTTAATACCGATTACCTAATGTTGCGCGGTATTTTTATGCCACCAGGCGTGACTCAGGCTCAGGTTGATTTCTATATCGACCTGTTCAAGAAAGTTCGCGAGACCGCTGATTGGAAGAAGTTCATGGCCGATGGCGCATTTAACCAAAGCTTCATGACCGGTAAAGAGTATGTAGCTTGGTTGGAAAAGAATGCCGCTCTTCATGCGCAGTTGATGAAGGAAGCTGGTTTCCTTGCGAAGTAATTTGTTGTAATAGAAATAAGACCTCATAACGGGGTCTTATTTTTTTAGCTAATTGTTTATTTAGAAGAAGAGTAAGTTATGTCAGAGAACTCAAATCAAAACTCAGTAGTCAGCGTTAGAGTCGTGGAGATTATCGTTGCCATTATGTTCCTCGTAGTTGGTCTAGTGGTAATGACTGGCAGTATTAAGTTAGGAGCAAAGTGGGGTAGTGATGGTCCCGAGTCTGGCTACTTCCCGTTCTATATTAGTTTGATCATTTTAGTTTCGAGTTCAATTACTCTGTTTCAGGCATTCAAAAACAAAGAACAGGCAGAAGAAGCGTTTGTAGAAAAAGAACCATTTCGTCAAGTGATGGCGGTCTTGGTTCCTGCCGCAGTGTACGTATTAGGCGTTCAGCTCATCGGTATTTATGTTGCCTCAGCTGTTTATATCGCAATCTTTATGGTTTGGCTGGGCAAGTATGTTGTTTGGAAGGCAGTTGCGGTAGGACTGGGTGTCAGTATTGCGCTCTTCATGATGTTTGAGTACTGGTTCCAAATCCCATTGCCCCACGGGTCACTCATTAACCCATTGGCATTTATTGGCTTGCAATAAGTCTGCCCACCGATAACGATAAAGATTAGAAAAAAAGGAGCTCACGTTGGAAGAAATTAACGCCCTATTTGGTGGCTTTGCTATTGCGATGTCGCCCTTTAACATCATGTTGATGCTGGTTGGTGTCACCCTCGGCGTGATTATTGGAGTTCTCCCAGGTTTAGGTGGTGCAAATGGTATTGCCATCCTCTTACCTCTCACCTTCACAATGCCTCCTACCTCAGCAATCATCATGCTCTCTTGTATCTATTGGGGTGCGCTGTTTGGTGGGGCGATTACTTCGATCCTCTTTAATATTCCTGGCGAGCCTTGGTCAGTCGCTACGACCTTTGATGGTTACCCAATGGCTCAAGATGGTAAAGCCGGTGAGGCGCTCACGGGTGCATTTACCTCTTCATTTATTGGCGCATTCTTTGCCATCGTCATGATTACCTTTTTGGCACCTTTGGTTGCTAAGTTCGCCCTGCAGTTTGGTCCGCCGGAGTTCTTTGCGGTCTATCTACTAACCTTTTGTAGCTTTGTAGGCATGAACAAAGGTTCACCCTTTAAGGTGATCTCGGCCATGATGTTGGGCTTTGCCTTAGCTGCCGTTGGTATGGACACCGTGACCGGTCAATTACGTTTGACCTTTGGGTCTACCGAACTCATGCGAGGCTTTGACTTCTTAATCGCTGTGATTGGCCTTTTTGGTATTGGCGAGATCTTGCAATCGATGGAAGAGGGCCTAAAGTTCTCTGGCAAGAGCGCTAAGATCCGCGCTAAAGTGGTGTTTGAGACCTGGGCAAAGTTACCTAAGTACTGGGCTACTTCATTGCGCAGCTGTTTGATTGGTTGCTGGATGGGTATTACCCCTGGCGGCGCAACTCCTGCTTCATTCATGAGCTACGGCGTTGCGAAGCAAATGTCCAAGAACAAAGACAAGTTTGGTAAGGGAGAGATGGAAGGTATCGTTGCTCCCGAGACCGCGGCGCACGCTGCGGGTACAGCTGCTTTGTTGCCGATGCTCTCTTTGGGTATCCCAGGGTCTCCAACCGCTGCAGTATTGTTGGGCGGACTCTTAATCTGGGGTCTACAGCCAGGACCACTCTTATTCGTTGAGAAGCCAGATTTTGTTTGGGGGCTAATTGCAAGTATGTATCTCGGTAATATTGCCGGTCTCTTTGTAGTGTTGACCTGCGTGCCGATCTTCGCATCGATTCTGCGAATTCCATTCTCGATCATTGCACCGGTAATTATTGTGGTGTGTGCAGTAGGAGCATTTACTGTTCACAATGCAATGTTTGATGTCTGGCTCATGTTGGGCTTTGGGATTTTGGGTTACCTCTTTAAGAAACTTGATTACCCAATGGCCCCGATGGTCTTAGCTCTGGTGCTTGGCGATCGTGCTGAAGATTCTTTCCGTCAAGCTATGTTGTTATCGCAAGGCAGCCTTGGGATTTTCTTCTCGAACTACCTCGTGGGCAGCATCACGGCATTGGCACTTATTCTGTTGCTATGGCCCTTGTTTTCAAAGCTTAAGGCTAAGAAGGCATAAACCACTGGCAAATTGAGAGATTAAGGGGCGCAAGCCCCTTTTTCTTTGTCTGCACAAATACAGATAAAATTAGTGCATGTTCTCTCGCAAACTTATCCACTACATTACGGCACTCACTGTTGCGATGAGTTCTTTAGCCCCATCTATTTCCCAGGCTATTGCAGTGGCCGCGGATGCACAAGGGCTCACCATGGAGATCTGTATTGCTGACGGCGGCAAACTGGCGATTGATCTCCAAACTGATGGCAAATCTGAAGTGATGCTCGATTGTCCTTACTGTGTTGCACAAACTCCACTGGCTATTCCGTTGTTAACGGACCTTCAGTTTCAGGCACCTATTTCTTTTGTAGTCATCCCACCTCTTTACTTTCAATCTCCCAAGCCTCTCTTTGCTTGGGTCAAGCTTCCCTCCCACGCTCCGCCTAACATTTCTTAATTCTTGTGTAGTGGATACATCATCGAGTAATCGGTTTTTGTATCACCATCTAATCATGATTAGGAATGAATATGAACACATTGCGTATTTTTATACTGACCGTCGCTGTAGCTGTTAGTTTTTCAGTCAGCGCTGGACCCAACGACCCGTTATTTGTGAGTCTTACTACCGATGAGCCACATCGCGCGCGGATGGCCCTTAGTTTTGGGAAACATCATTTTGATAATGGCCACCCATTGAGTGTTTTCTTAAGCGATAAGGGCGTTTTTATTGGAGTGAAGTCTGGCGCCGGGAAGTATGCAGAGCAACAAACCTTATTGAATGACATCATGAAGGCGGGTGGACAGGTGATTATGTGTCCCATGTGCTTGCGACATTATGGTTTGACGGAATCTGATTTATTACCTGGGGTGAAGATGGGCTCCCCGAAGGTAACGGGTGATGCCTTATTTAAGGATGGCACAAAGACCATGAGTTGGTAATTTTTTTATGAATAATGAAAGGAAACAAAAATGCAAATGAATTATTTAAAAAGTTTAGGAGTTGTCGGCCTGATGGCATTCTCAGCAATCACCTTTGCGCACAATGATAAGAAAGATCAAGAGTACCGAGTTGGTCAACTCAAGATTGAGAATCCTTACACACGATCCACAGCCCCTGGTCAAAAGGTGGCCGGTGGCTTTATGAAGATTGAAAATAAGGGCGCCGCCGATCAATTAATCTCGGCTAGCTCGCCCGTGGCCAACGAGATGCAATTGCACACCATGGCAATGGATGGCAATGTCATGAAAATGCGTGAGGTCAAGACAATTGATGTGCCTGCCAACGGATCGGTAGAGCTAAAACCAGGCGGCTTGCATCTCATGTTTATGGATATCAAGGCGCCATTAAAGGCTGGCGAGTCGGTACCAGTCAAGCTGAAGTTCCAAAAGGCAGGAGAGGTCGAAATTAAGGTGCCTGTCAGGGATATCTCTGGTGGCGGCCAAATGAAGCATTAAGGTAGCGTTAAGCCAAGAATGAAGACGAGGGTTTTCCCTGAAATCACCATTTTGGGGCCTCGAATGATACTTTGACACGCAATTGTGATAAATTTATATTTTGTGGCAGTTCTGCGAAGGAATTGCCACAAATAGCATTGTTTATAACCAATTAGTGAACAAAAATTAAGGGTTTTGCATGGTAGAGGCGAATCAATCAGGATGTCTTTTTGTGGGCGAGGGAGTTGTTCTTAAGGGAAATTTTGCAGTGCCCGACATTGCATCCGTTTCAGGGGTTGTTGAAGGAGATTTGTCAGCCAAACAAGTTATTGTGGAGTCAACAGGTCTGATCCGTGGCAAAGTCACTGCCGAGTCAGTCGATATCCGCGGAGAAGTGGCCGAACAACTAACTGCATCACGATCTTTAATTATTCGCTCAAGCGGCAAGGTGGGCGGATCTGTTCACTATGCTGAAATTGAGATCGAAAAAGGCGGATCCTTGCACGGCGATTTGCACCTCATCTAATTCTTTATATTTAGGTAATTTATGTTCTCGAAGAAACCAAACGATTCAGAAGATAATTCTTCTGAGAATTCACAAAATCAGTATCCTGAATACTCGCCTGAGCCAGCCGCAGAGCCTGAGCAAAGTGTTTATGAAGGGTCTTCAAATCGCATCAACCCTACTAAGCCTTCGATTATTAGCGAGGGATTTGAATTTGTTGGAACGATTACCTCTGATGGCGTACTCAATATCTCTGGGGTGATCAAGGGTAAGGTAACCGCTAAATCCGTATTAGTTGATTCCACTGGTTTAGTAGAAGGCGAGCTATTCTCAGATCAAGTGATGGTCAAGGGCAGGGTCCTTGGTGACATCAATTGCGATGAGCTCAATATCGGTCCTCTTGCAGAGGTGGATGGTTCTGTCTCATACGAGTCCGTACACATTCAGCGCGGTGGCAAGATCAAGGGTCATTTCATTAAGAAGTAATTTGTTATGTTCGGCAATAAACCTCAATCGATCAAAACCTTAGGCAGAACCGTTGAGTCTTTTCAGACAATGATCGGTGAGGCGACTGAGATTCATGGAAGATTAGTCGCTTCTGAGAGTCTGCGCATCGATGGCAAAGTAATTGGTAATGTTGAGACCTCCCAAGACGGCGTTGTCAGTATCGCTGTTGGAAAAAATGGCATAGTGCAGGGTGATATTTATGCCTACCGTGTCATTATTGCCGGACGGGTAGAAGGCAATGTCTACTGTACCGAGCGTGTCGAGTTGCACAATGGCGCAATTGTGCATGGTGATGTGACCTACGGCCAAATCGGAATTGAGCCAGGCGCTCGCTTAAATGGATTGATGATTTCAAGATCGAAAGACTTGGACTCTGGACCTCAGGACAGCAATCAAGTCTTTAAGAAAAACTGGGAAAAAATTACTTCCGGCTAGTCTCTAGTTTTAAATGCACTTATAAAGCTTGCGCATATTGTCAATTTTTCCAAAAGTAACATTTGCTTCATCCATCTCAGTATCAAAATTCTCGCCAGGATGAGCGTGTGCAAAAATAATTAACACCCGTTTTGCTTGCTCGTGACCCATCTTAGAAGCCAAAGCTAAGAAATACACTGCTTTAGACTTGTCTTGAGGAATAAACTCTCCTTTGCCATAAAGAGAGCCAAGCGTGAATGCTGATTGACGGCTGCCAAACTCTGCTCCCTTAGCAAGTAATTCAAGCCCCTTGAAAATATCGCGCGGAACCCCTTGTTCCATACCCAAACCTAAGGCATAGATATTGCCTAGATTACAGAAGGCATCATGCATTTCTTCTTTAATAGCTTTTTCGTAATATTGAACAGCAATCTTAATGTCCTGCTTTACTTTGCCAAGACCGCGTTCATGCATTAAGCCGACATTAAAGAGGGCGTAGCCGTTGCCGTACGACGAAGCTGAATTTTGTAACTCATAGAATTGTTCAATCTGCTCGGGATTTAATTGCCCATCAAATGTCATGCGGCTTAGCATGTACAGGGCATCTTCATCCAAATCATTTTTTGCTAGATCAAAGAAGATGTCAAAGGCGACATCTACCTTGCCCTTTTCTAGGTTCATGCGACCCAGTTCTATTGCGCCAGTGTTATATCCCATGTATGAATTGTACTATTGGAGCAAGATTCTATTGACCTTAGTTGACGGCAAGGGGGCTAGGGCAATATGCCTCAATTAGGTGCATGCCAATCGAGTTTGGGGGCAATTCAACCCAGAGGGGATTCTTTTCAAGCAAGTCAATTTGCCTACCTTTTCCGTTGACCGCCTCATGACCGTAACTATTTAGCTTCTGAGATTTCTTATCTTGGCAATCAAATTGAAAGAGGGTGGTAGCGGATTGATAGAGCTCTTCATTGGGGCTTGTTCGGGCGCTATGGTAATTGTATAAAACCCAAATCTTCAGATAATCGCCAATCCGTTCAATAGCGCTTTCACGAATAAAGACTTCACTATGGCTAAGACTGCCAAAAGCCTTCCATGCGCTATTGTTTGATTGGGCGTTTACCACTTGAATAGAGGCAAGAAAGAGGGTTATCAGAGCCCAAAAATAACTTTGGCAATTAGGCATACCAGCTTGCATTCAGAAACCAAAACTTTAAGCGGCGCTGTATGCGTGCAGTATGAATGGCATTGCGAGTACTTTCAAACTCATTGCGGTTTAATTGGGTGGGGTTTAGTAATTGACAGCCCACCCGAATTCGGGAACTCTCATGGCTCAGTCGAGTATTGCGAATGACTAGATCAAAGGGCTCAGACCGAATCTTTAAGCGTTCAAAGCTGCAACGTGACCAAATAGTACCAACCGTCATTTCGGCAGCATCCAGACGCAAATCAAGCTGAAGGCCATCCTCTGAAATATCAACAACTTGCGCAATCATTTCTTTACCCTGAGTAAAGTAGATAAGGAGCTTGAAATCGCGGTCAAAGTTACCTGGACCGGGAGTCCGAAATCCTTTGCGACGTTGTATGACCGCCATCTTTTCGGGTAGGTCACAGGCATAGGAGTTTTCTTGGGTAGCCCGAATATTCTTGACGTCAAACTGTACCTTCCCCCCATCCACAAAAGTAACTAAGGTATAGGTAGAGCCAACCATGGGAAGGCTTCCATCGGAAGAGGGTATTGCTTTTAAGCGTAGACAGTTCGGCTCTACAGCAAGCACGCTAATACCGATCCCTTCTTTATCGGTAGAACTCTTAAAGAGACCACAAATTCGTTCTTCCTCAAAAAAACGCTCAAGGTTTTTATAGATAAATCGGGGATCAATCCAAAAGTTTGGACTAATTTCGGATGACTCGGGAGGGTAAATTCGAAAGCTCACTGGATTACAACCTTAGAAGGTTTGGTTGAAAGCCTATTTTGCCTTAATTTGGGGGCTCTAGTAATCATTTGTATACTTCAAACAGGGTCATTAAGCGATTAATTAAGCCCTTAATTTAAACCCTTATTATTTATGCCCCTTATGGTTGATTTATTTCCAAAAGATAAACCCAGACAGTTTTTGATGGCTGTATTCCTTGTGCTTGCCATGATCGAATTCACCCGTGCATCTCTTATTTGGGGAGCTATCGATATTATTTTTGCGGCAAGCTTTTCACCAAGAGTGAAGATGTGGGTTCAAAGGCAGTGGTATCGAATCTCTCGAAAGTAAATTGATGACCACCCCTTAAATGAACCTATGAAAAAAGACTTCGAGATACTGTTAGCAGTCCACGTTCGGGGAAAGTGGTGGCGCGTCGATTACATCAATAAAGCCGGCATTATGGAGTTTGAAACGGTTGAGGCGCTTGACTCGCACGAAGCCATCATACTAGCTAGTAATATTTTGTATCGGCGCTATACCGATCCATCAAAAAAGTTACACAAGAAAAAAGGCAGACCTTAGATCTGACCTTGTTGATCATTTAGGCTTCTGATTTGACGTCTCTTTTTCGGGGGTGGCACCACTTTTCTTAGAGGTGCTATGTTTTCTCATCTCCATTAGGATCCGTTGCACAAGAGGGGAGTGCTCTTTCTTATCGAGGTCAGAAACCTTGCCAGGCTTACCTTTTTTCCTTTTTAATAAAGATTGCAAAACGGTTTGAAAGAACATAATGGTGTATGAGGGGAAGTGTGGGAAGGAACGTTAGATAGGGGTGGTGTTAAATTAGGATTATATTGGGTATAGTAACCAGTATTAACTAGTAATGGCTAACACTAAAAGATAAAAAAATGAGCAAGCTAGAGCATTCGCATGCAAGCCCCCAACTGAAATGGTCGGATTATGTATTTATCTCCTTACTCGGTATTAATCTAATCGTCGTCGTCCTGTTAGGGCGAAATATCTATATTCAAGGGGATAAATTAGAACAGGCTCGCAAAAACGCAGAACTTGTCATGGCCTGGGCCGATGGGGTTGATGAGGACATGAGCGCTGGTAAACCAATTTCCCCTGAAAAATGCACTCCAGCTTCTGATAAAGACTTAAAGACACTAAAGTTTCAGCCAAATACATGGGGTGAGTGCCTTAATAGTTTATTTGGCCCCAAAGGTAAGTTCCCAGAAATCACCAATACCTTTGTAAAGAATGGACCCATATGGGTTAAAAAATGCGATCGGGAGCACTTTGAGTCCAAGGGGGCACTTCTGTTTGAGCGACTCCAGCCTGGACCCTCAGGCTCTCATGTAGCCTCAGAACTAAAAGATACCGATGTCTTAATAAGTGGGATGGAATTTAGGATTAATCTTTGCGATCGCGGCTTTCATTTAATAAAGATTGGCGAGGCTAAGTTATGACAGAGCAACACTTAACGAGCAATAAAAAAAGCCCAACGCTACGTAAATTAGTTTACGACCTTCTTTTTAATAAAGAGAACCCCGAGGGCTTTCATCAGTTATTTGAACGAGCTATTGTATTTGTCATTGTTATAAATTTAGCGGCTTTACTCGCTGAAACGATCCCAATCCTGTATGAATCACGAGAAAGACAATTTCATTTATTTGATGTGGTGTCGGTTGTTATCTTTACCATCGAGTATTTGCTTCGGCTTTATGTGGCACCTGAGGATCCTGCATTTCAGAGCGGTAGATACCCGCGATTAAAGTTTGCAAAAAGTCCATTTGCGATTATTGATTTAATTGCAATATTGCCCTTTTATCTTTCTGCATTCTTTAATCTTGACCTTCGCGCCCTTAGAGCCCTTCGTTTATTAAGGCTCTTTAAGCTCCTTCGCGCTTTTTATCCCGCCGTAGTTGACTTTATGGTGATTAATCGCGATAAGACCTTGCGCCAAAAGGTCTACGCAATCGTGAATGAAACGCCAAATAGCGGCAAGTTACACGAAACATTTGACTTCTTTATTGTGCTTTGGGTTTTAATTTCAGTTGCCTGTGTGATTTTAGAATCGGTTAATTCAATTAACTATCACTTTCATGTTGAATTTATTGTCATCGACACAATCGCGGTTGCCATCTTTTCTACTGAATTATTAATGCGTTTGTATAGTTGTACTGAGGATCCTAAGTATCAACATTGGCTTGCGGGTAGGCTCAACTACTCCAGACAGGTGACGACCCTAATCGATATTCTGGCCATCGCCCCTTTTTTCCTAGAAAGTCTCCTAGATCATCTCTTTGATCTGCGCTTTTTACGGGTCTTCCGTCTCATGCGTCTAATGAAGTTGGCGCGCTATTCTGATGCCACCAAATCCCTGTTCTATGTAATTCAGCGCGAGTGGCCAGTGATGAAGGCCTCCATTTTTATCATGTTGATGCTGGTTATGTTGGCAGCCTGCTTAGGCTATTTATTCGAGCATGAAGCTCAGCCCGATAAGTTTGAGAATATCCCCCAATCGATTTATTGGGCTGTGATTACATTGGCTAGTGTTGGCTATGGTGATATTTCACCAGTGACCCCAGCAGGCCGTGCCATTACGATTGTCTTGGCATTATTGGGTATTGGTATCTTCGCAATTCCTGCCGCGATTCTTTCCTCTGCGTTTAGTGATCAACTGCGGATTGAGCGCGAGACCATGAAGCAAGAGCTTTATGAAATGCTTGGAGATGGAAAAATTTCTCCTGAAGAGCGTTCCATCATCGATGCAGAGGCCAAGCGCCTACATCTTTCCAAAGCGGAAGTGGATCGTCTGTTGGAAAAGGCCAAAATAGAACTTGGACTGGTCCCTCACCCAGAGCAAAAAGGCCACACCCATCACGATCTTCATCATGCTCATGGGCACCATGAAAGCCATCGTCCTGCGATGGATCTAAATTACCTATCAAAACATCCAGAAGCAGCGGGAGAGCAGTTTAAGATCTTGTTGGCACAGCTCCAGCAATTAGCTCATAGCGTTGATCATGAGCGTCTGAATCAATATCTTTCGGATAAGAAACATGCCACCGATTTCCAGATGGAGACCTGGGAATATATCGCTAAACAGACTAAAAAGAGCCCATAGTAAGCCCAGAACCACAATTTTTTATATATAAAACAATGACTTATTGTTTTCCCTTCGATGCTGATTCTTTTATTTTCAGGGAATTTAGCCTAGAATGAGCCCATCTTGATCAATCTTTTGACTTATGGCCGATAACATCATTAGCTCAACACAAGCTCCATACGTAGGTACTTCTAATCTTCGCAGTGGCGCTACGCTTTCTGAATTGAAAATGGGTCTTCCTGAGGCTCAAGGGGACTATCAATTTGTTCCAGAATCGAATGCAATTAAAGGAACCACCAAAGCGAGTGGTGTGATTGTGGACATTAATCCCCTATCAACCTCTATGCAAAATAGCGTTGTTTATCCTAACGATCCTCGCTTGAAAATATATAAACAGATTGAAAGTTCGTAAGGGAGAAATCGTCATGAGAAATCCACAACGAAATGATGTTTATGTAAATTCTGAAGGGTTCAAGGTTGTTGTCAATAATGTGTTATCGCCCAATCCGGCTGGTGTTCAGACCCTAGAATATAAGTTCATCGGCTCACCGGAACTGTACTTTGTCCCTGTTCAGGAGTTTGTGGAGCAATTTGAGTTTGTAGAAACATTCTCTAGCTTTGATATCTATATCGAGGAACGCAATAAGCTTTTGCAAATTAAAGAAGAAGAGGAAGCAAAAGCAGCATTACTTAGAAAGCAAGCCAAGGAAGAGGCTGCCACAGCCATTAAGCGTTAATCGATGGAAAATTCTGATTTTTATGAGGCGGAGTGCTTCCTTAAATTAGGGCTCTATCCCCAGGCTTTTGAGGCTTTTATGGCCTTAGAGGCAGGTAGCTACGAATGTACTTACTTAATGCCATGCAAGATGGCTTTGAATAATCAGCTCACTCCAGCGCAATTGGATTTGCTCTTTCATGATCTAGAGCGTGAAGTAAAGAACAGTAATCCCAGAGCGACTTATAACTATGGTCTGGTAATGGAACATGCTGGTAATCAAGCAAAGGCAATCCAATTACTGCAATTAGCCATGGATTTGGGTATACCCGAAGCTAGGGCTGCGCTAAGTCGTTTATTGATGAAGGGCGGTTAAACCTCTCGCCTGTTGATCAAGATAAATAATCTTATTTCGCAGTTAGTTCGTTGGTTTTGCTCTTGACCGAGGCTGGGGTGGCGATATCAGCAAACTGATCCTTGATCACAGTAAGCTCCTCAATTTTCTGATTGGCTTGAGCGATATTAGCCTCTAGCTTTTGTACATTTTCTTTATACCCCGTTTCAATCACTTCTTTTTGCTGGATCGAAATAGCGCCACCCATCGCTCTGGTGAGTTCAGGGCTAAAGTGAAAGGCAATGCGGTAGCCTAAGAAGTGGATCCCAAAGCCAGTTAAAAAAAGAAACGCACAAATAATGACCGTCAGTTTGATGAGGCCCTTACCAGTAATGCTGATCTTTTTAACTTGCGCGGTTGATCCACCAATCCAAATCAGTTGCATACACTTATCCTAAATTGAGATCGGTTACGGCGCCCTTACTAGCGCTGCTTACAAGCCTAGCATATTTAGCCAAGAGACCGCGGGTGTATTTGGACTTTGGTGGAGACCAAGCTTGACGCCGTTTTGTGATTTCCGATTCATCTACATTGAGTTGAATGAGTAATTGGTGGGCATCGATGGTGACAGAGTCCCCTTCCTGAATTAAGGCAATCGTACCGCCAACAAATGCTTCGGGGGCAACGTGGCCAACAACCATGCCCCAAGTGCCACCAGAAAAGCGCCCATCGGTAATTAGCCCAACACTCTCTCCTAAGCCTTGGCCCACAAGAGCAGAAGTAGGCGCTAACATTTCACGCATGCCCGGGCCCCCTTTGGGTCCTTCGTAGCGAATGACCACAACATCACCCGCTTTAATTTTCTGAGCCATGATGGCTGCCATAGCTTCATCTTCAGAGTTAAATACCCGAGCTGGACCGGTGATGGAAGGATTTTTAAGGCCTGTAATCTTTGCTACGCAACCTTCTGGCGAGATATTGCCTTTTAGGATCGCTAGGTGACCATGGGCGTAGATTGGATTATCAAGAGTACGTATTACTTTTTGATCGGCTCGTGGTTTTGAGGGAATATCTTTCAAAACTTCCGCAATGGTTTGCCCGCTGATCGTGATGCAGTCGCCATGAAGCAGTCCACCATCTAACAAGATCTTCATGATCTGAGGGATGCCGCCAGCTTGATGGAGATCGGGTGCCAAATAAGTGCCCGAGGGTTTCATATCAGCAATGACCGGAACGCGCTTACGAATCCGCTCAAAGTCATCGATGGTCCAATCAATTTCAGCGGCACTGGCAATGGCTAAAAAGTGCAAGACCGCATTGGTAGAGCCACCAACAGCCATGATCACGCTCACAGCATTCTCTAGGGACTTCTTGGTGATGATGTCGCGCGGACGAATATTTTTCTTGATCGCCTCAACCAAAACACGTGCCGATTCGGCAGCGCTATCGACTTTCTCTTGATCCACATTGGACATGGTGGAGGAGTAGGGTAGGCTCATACCTAATGCCTCAAAGGACGAGCTCATGGTGTTGGCGGTATACATACCACCGCAGGAGCCGCTACTTGGGCAGGCGTTTTGCTCGACCCCTTTGAGGTCTTCTTTGGTCAATCGTCCAGACGTAAATTCGCCAACGGCTTCAAAGGCAGACACAATATTGAGATCTTTGCCCTTGTAGTGACCCGCTTTAATCGTGCCACCATAGACATAGATACCCGGTACATTGGTTCGTGCTAGAGCGATCATGCCACCAGGCATATTTTTATCGCAACCACCAATCACCACCACACCGTCTTGCCATAAACCATTAACGCATACCTCAATACTGTCAGCAATCACTTCGCGTGAGACAAGGGAGTACTTCATGCCTTCGGTGCCCATGCCAATACCATCCGATACCGTTGGAGTGCCAAAAACTTGGGCCTTAGCCCCTGAGGATTCCAGTGCAGCAATTGCTGCATCGGCTAATTTCTGTAAACCACTATTGCAAGGCGTAATCGTGGAGTGGCCATTGGCAACGCCCACCATAGGCTTCACAAAATCCTCTTCTTTGTAGCCCATGGCGTAATACATCGAGCGATTAGGTGCTCTTGCCACCCCTTCTGTAACCATACGGGAGCGCTCGTTTAGACGCTTAGGTGAGGATGAGTTGCTGTTTGACATGTAATTGGCTCTCTAAGAAAGGTCAAAGGGCTTGGGAAGGGCTTATTTTGCCAGATGAAACCATTCTGGGCTTGCTGTGAAGGGGGGAAGTAAGAATTGCCTAAATTGCCATCATTTCAAAGCTATCCTTGCCTGCTCCACAGTCTGGGCAGGCCCAGTCTGATGGGACTTGATCCCAGCTTGTTCCAGGAGCGATGCCATCCTCAGGGCGGCCGCTAGCTTCGTCGTAAATAAAGCCACAAACAATGCATAAATAGGTTTTCATGGGTAATTTCTGGGTTTTCTATTAAAGATGCCATTTTAAGAGATTGCTCATCATTAGCTGTAAGGCTAATATCTTAAGCACCACGAGATGGTTAAATTGCTAAAAATGAATCCATCCCATCAACGGTTTGCAGCATGAATGTCAAATCTAATTTAATTGGCACAGTCTATTTAATTGACGATGACGATTCAATGCGCAGTTCCTTATCTCGAATGTTGCGCGACGTAGGTTATTTGGTCTACGACTATCAGAGCGCATCCTCATTTTTAACCAGTAATAAATTGGTCTGCCCCGCAGTTATTTTGCTCGATATGCAAATGCCTGATATCACCGGTTTGGACTTGATGGAGCGCTTAGAAAAAATAGGATTTACAACTCCAATTATCTTTTTAAGTGGTCAAAGCCATCCTCAAGAGATCGTAAAAGGGCTAAAGAAAGGAGCCTTAGATTTCTTATTTAAACCATTTAATCTCGAGGAGCTATTAAATGCAATCCGAGATGCCTTGGAATATGACCAAAAGCAATTTAAGCGAATATTAAAAGTTAGCGAGATCAAGAAGAACTTTAATACCTTGACCCCCAGAGAAAAAGAGGTTTGTGCCTTGCTAGTAGAGGGGCTTATGAATAAAGAAATAGCAGAGAGACTGGGCACAACCGATGCGACCATTAAGGTCCATAAAGCGCGCGTAATGGAAAAAATGAGGGCCAGTTCACTTCAGGACCTCGTTCGATACCACCTAGAGCTAAATTAGCCCTAAAGAACATAGTTTGGATAATAAATTTAGGTTATATTTGAAGTAATCCATAAAGTATCTAAATATCTGATATTTATACAAAAAGAGACATAGTGGCTAACGATCACAAACTACCTGATATTCGTGCGGATTTTATTAAAAAGGCTCGCGAAGCTAAGGGAATCTCAATTCCTAAAATGTCGAAAGACCTTTGTTTTTCTGTAAAGCAAATTGAGCAAATCGAGTGTGGTGAACGAAGCCATTTTTATTCATTAGCGATTAAGGTTTCCGCGACCAAACGAGTCGCTGAATATTTGGGACTTCCATTCGAAGAGGTATTTGATTTTGGTCCTGACTTAGTTCAGGATATCCAATCGTCTGAAGAGCCTATTCAATCAGAGCAGTCTAATTTACCAGAGCCTCAATCTATTCCGGCAGCTCCACCAGTTCCCCCTGTGGTAGAAAAAACGCCAGAGCGTCTTGAACGCTTTGAGCCTCCCACTGAAGAAAAAGAAGTGAAGCCATCAAAGACTAAGTATGCTTTCTTTGCGCTTGCTGCAATTGTGGTGGCTATCGTTTTGAATATTGATCTACCAGCAAAAGATAAGAATGCTGAACCGATCGTTGCCAAGTTACCAACAGAATCGATTGAAAATACCGTCAATAGTTCGGCAAAGAAAGAGGATGCTCCGCTTAGCCCTACCTCAGTGACTAGCCCACCGCCTACTACTGTTGCCGCTGTTCCAGCAGTAGCTGCTGTGGCTCCCAGCACAAGTTCTGAAAACTGCCCCGCCCTTGATGCTAATCAGACTACTTATCGATCCCCAAGCCCTTCTAAGGCGGGAAACATGATCTATATATCAACGAAGATCAAGCAGGTGGTGTGCGTCAAAGACGCGACTGGAAAGCTTGAGAAAAAGTCTCTAGATGTAAACGGCTCGCACTCATTTTTTGGTAAAGCGCCTTTTGTGCTGATGACCTCGGGGCTTGCCCAAGCAGATATCTTTTTTCAAGGATACAAAGTTCGGGTTGAGGATCAAAATGCGAAGAGCATTACTTTGGAAGAAGTTCCTTTCTAGAACAATCTAGACTGCCGCATCATCCTGTTCACCCGTCCGAATTCGGATTGCATGTTCGATAGGACTCACAAAAATCTTGCCATCCCCAATCTTGCCTGTGCGGGCTGCCTTAACAATCGCTTCCGTGACGGAGTCTAGGCGATCATCTGGAACCACAACCTCTACTTTCACTTTGGGTAAGAAGTCGACTACGTATTCAGCACCGCGATAAAGTTCAGTATGACCCTTTTGGCGTCCAAAGCCTTTCACTTCAGTGACCGTTAAGCCAGTCACGCCAATTTCAGCCAAGGCCTCACGCACTTCATCTAACTTAAAGGGTTTGATAATGGATGTAATGAGTTTCATAAAAGTCTCCTTTTGACCCAATCATACTCAAGGAATGGGGAGGGGGATATATCCCCAAGGTTTTAAGGCCTAGAGCTTTGCTCCAGAAGTAATGGGGTAGCGCCAGTCTCGTCCAAACGCTCTTGCTGTAATCCGCACACCGGGTGGGGACTGACGGCGTTTGTATTCATTGAGTTGGATTAAGCGGGTCACTTTAGACACTGCTTCGGCCTCATAGCCAGCCGCAATAATTTCAGCGCTGGATTGGTTTTGCTCCATATAACGCATCAAGATAGCGTCAAGCACTTCATAGGCTGGCAAGCTATCTTGATCGGTTTGATTAGGGCGCAACTCAGCCGAGGGCGCGCGGGTCAGAATCCTCTCCGGAATAATCTCTTGGATTTGATTGCGGTAGTGACAGAGTTTGTACACCAGAGTCTTGGCAATATCTTTGATGACCGCAAAGCCACCGGCCATATCACCATAAAGGGTGCAGTAGCCTACGGCCATCTCACTCTTGTTGCCCGTGGTGAGTACCAGTCGTCCGGTCTTGTTGGAGAGCGCCATCAAGAGGGTGCCTCGTACCCGCGCTTGGATATTCTCTTCCGTAGCATCGGGTTTGAGATTGGCAAACTGATTACGCAAAACATTTTCGATCGCATCAACGGGTTGACTAATTGGGATCTCGTCGTATTGCACCCCCAAGTTTTTAGCAAGCTCGCGCGCATCGATCCATGAGATCTCTGCCGTGTAAGGCGATGGCATCATCACTGCACGCACTTGGTCAGCACCTAAAGCATCAACGGCAATCGCTAGCACTAAAGCAGAGTCGACGCCCCCTGATAGACCAATGATGGCACCCGGAAATCGATTTTTATAAACGTAATCATGCGTACCCAAAACCAAGGCCAAGTAGACCTGAGCCTCAAGCGTTAGGGGCGGAGTAATTTCACCGAGCAAGAGTTGGCCATCATGGATTGTGAGAACGGCAAGCGCTTCTTTAAATTGAGGCATGGCCAAAACCAATTCACCCTTTGCGTTTAGGGCGCATGAGCCACCATCAAACACCAGTTCATCTTGACCGCCCACCATATTGAGATAGACAACTGCCAAACCAGTGGCTTGGGTGCGTTCTTTGAGAACAGCTAAACGGGTATTGTCTTTTTCAAGGTGATAGGGCGAGGCATTTAGAACCAGTAATACTTCTGCACCAGCTTTCTTGGTATTTGCTGCAGGCTCTGCATGCCAAATATCCTCACATAGTAAGACCCCTAGCTTTAAGCCCTGGTGGGTAAACACGCACGGTGCATTACCAGCTACAAAGTAGCGCTTCTCATCGAACACCTCATGATTGGGTAGGACCTGTTTGTGATAGCTCGCAATTACCTGACCATCTTGTAATACTGAAGCCGTGTTGTGCAATCCCAAAGCATCTTGACTGGGATGTCCCACAATGACCGCTAAACCCTGAAACACTGCTAAACGTGCACATAAATGATGCAAGACTCTTTGTGTATCGGCAATGAAGGCTGGACGTAAGAGCAAGTCTTCGGGGGGGTAGCCGGTTAGCGACAACTCAGGACTTAGGAGTAGGGATGCGCCGTGACCATGAGCATCCTTGGCTGCTTGATAGATGAGTTCTGCATTGGCACTGCAATCCCCCAAAAGAGGATTGATTTGTGCCAAGGCGATTTTTATTGGAGAACGATCTCCCACCTTACTTACCTCAGCACCCTACTGGAGCACATCGTTATTTTTTCTCTTTCTGATAACGATCAATGCCCTCAAGGATTTCTTTTTGGGCATCCGCAATGGATCCCCAACCTTTAATCTTGACCCACTTACCCTTTTCTAGATCTTTGTAGTGTTCAAAGAAGTGCTGTATCTGCTGAAGACGCATTTGATTAATATCGTCTGAGCTCTCCCAGTGGCTATAAATCGATAAGATGCGATCTTCTGGAACGGCCAAGAGTTTGGCATCATCACCCGCTTCATCTTGCATTTGTAAAACGCCAAGGGCGCGACAACTCACCACCACTCCAGGGATTAATGGAAAGGGCGTAATCACCAAGACATCTACGGGGTCGCCATCGCCGGCAATGGTTTTGGGGATATAGCCATAGTTACAGGGATAGTGCATGGCCGTACCCATGAAGCGGTCCACAAAGATCGCCCCAGTTTCTTTATCGACCTCGTATTTGATGGGGTCGGCATTCATTGGGATTTCAATGATGACGTTAAAGTTTTCTGGGATCTTTTTACCGGGGGTGACGTTGTCAAGACTCATACATGCTCCAAATTAATCAAATAAACCAGCCTGCTCAGTAATTACCCTGATCTTAGCAAAGCAGGAAAGATCAAAATCTGTTGGATACTTTGAGGGCTAAACAAGTCCTATTTTAAGGCTTTCAGCCCTGGACTATGATTTAGCCTAAATATAGGCAATACATGATGAATTTCATTAAGGGAGTTATGCAGCATGATTAATGTCACATACGGGTTGTACTTTGCATTGATCTGTGGAGTACTAGCAGTGATCTACGGGTTTGTCATGCGAACCTGGATTCTCAAGCAAGATACTGGCAACGCCAAAATGATGGAGATCGCTGAGGCGATTCAGCAAGGGGCGGCCGCTTATCTATCACGTCAATATAAAACCATTGCGATCGTTGGAGTCGTTCTTACCATCCTAATCGCAGTGTTTCTGGATCTCGCCACGGCCATTGGGTTTGTGATTGGTGCGGTGTTATCCGGCGCCTGCGGTTTCATTGGCATGAACGTCTCTGTTCGCGCCAATGTCAGAACAGCGCAAGCGGCCACGGTTGGTATGAACGAGGCCCTCAATGTGGCATTCAAAGGTGGCGCCATTACCGGTATGTTGGTAGTTGGTCTTGGCCTCCTAGGTGTTGGACTCTTCTTTATGTTGTTAGTGTCGCTGGATAACGGCCAAGACCTGTCGGATATTTTGCATCCCTTGATTGGCTTAGCGTTTGGCTCTTCTCTAATCTCGATCTTTGCGCGGCTAGGTGGCGGCATTTTCACCAAAGGGGCTGACGTTGGTGCTGACCTCGTTGGTAAGGTTGAGGCTGGTATTCCTGAGGATGATCCGCGCAATCCTGCAGTGATTGCAGATAACGTCGGCGATAACGTCGGTGATTGCGCTGGCATGGCAGCGGATCTCTTTGAGACCTATGCAGTGACTCTGATTGCAACCATGGTCTTAGGTGCCTTAATGGTGGTGGGTGCGCCAGTAGCGGCAGTGGTCTACCCACTTGTATTGGGCGGCATCTCGATTATTGCCTCCATCATTGGCTGCTCGTTTGTCAAGGCAAGCCCGGGTATGAAAAACGTTATGCCCGCTCTGTATAAGGGATTGATTATTTCTGGGGTAATTTCTTTAATTGGTTTTTACTTTGCAACCAATTTAATTGTTCCGGATGACGCTCTAGGCATTCAAGGAAGCCAGTGGCGCTTGTTCTGCTCTTCCATTGTTGGTTTACTCTTAACCGCAGGTTTGGTCTGGATCACCGAGTACTACACCGGTACCGACTATAAGCCAGTGAAGCATATTGCAGAAGCATCAACCAAGGGTCACGGCACTAACATCATTGCGGGCTTAGGCGTATCGATGCGCTCAACCGCTTACCCAGTTATCTTTGTATGTATTGCAATCTACGCAGCTTATTACTTAGCTGGTTTGTATGGCATTGCAATTGCTGCAACCGCAATGCTTTCCTTAGCCGGTATTGTGGTGGCACTCGATGCATACGGTCCGATTACGGATAACGCAGGCGGTATTGCTGAGATGGCAGGCTTGCCAGACTCCGTGCGTGATATCACCGATCCATTAGATGCGGTAGGTAACACCACCAAGGCTGTGACCAAAGGGTATGCAATTGGTTCAGCAGGTCTTGCATCCTTAGTGCTCTTTGCAGACTACACCCATGCCTTAGAAGCAATTGGTCAACAAGTTACCTTTGATCTCTCCAATCACATGGTGATCATCGGCCTCTTTATTGGGGGTTTAATTCCTTACTTGTTTGGTGCGATGGCGATGGAGGCGGTTGGTCGCTGTGCAGGCGCCGTGGTGGAAGAAGTGCGTCGCCAATTTAGAGAGATCCCTGGAATCATGGAGGGCACTGCAAAGCCAGAGTATGGAAAAGCCGTTGATATGCTCACAGGCGCTGCTATTAAAGAGATGATCATTCCATCACTCTTGCCAGTAGTGGTGCCAATTTTGGTGGGACTCTTATTGGGACCAGCAGCCTTAGGTGGCTTATTAATGGGTACCATCATTACTGGCCTGTTTGTAGCGATCTCGATGTGTACTGGTGGCGGCGCTTGGGATAATGCCAAGAAGTACATCGAAGAAGGTAACCATGGTGGCAAAGGGTCTGAGGCTCACAAAGCTGCAGTGACCGGTGATACCGTTGGCGATCCCTATAAAGATACAGCTGGACCAGCGGTAAACCCACTGATCAAAATCATTAACATCGTGGCACTCTTAATCGTGCCCCTGTTGCCAGTGATGCGATAAAAGAAGTTTTTAGATAGAAAAACGCCCAGCATTGCTGGGCGTTTTGCTTAGTAAAGCTCTTGATTTAGTAAAACTCTTTACTCTAGACCCTCTAAATAGCGTTGGGCATCGAGAGCCGCCATACAGCCTGTGCCGGCGCTGGTAATAGCTTGACGATAGATATGGTCTTGCACATCACCAGCAGCAAAGACACCAGGGATGTTGGTGGCAGTTGCATTACCCTCAAGCCCGGAATGCGTTTTGATGTAACCGTTATGCATGTCGAGTTGACCCGTGAATAAATCCGTGTTGGGTTTGTGACCAATCGCAATAAAGGCACCAGAGACCGCAATATCTTCTTTAGAGCCATCTTGCTTTTTAATGCGCACTCCAGTCACACCCTTTGCATCACCCAAGACTTCATCTAGGGTTGAGTGGAGCTTAAGGATTACTTTGCCCTCAGCAACTTTAGCCATCAAGCGGTCATTCAGAATGGGCTCTGCTCTGAATTTGTCACGTCGATGAATGACGGTCACGGTCTTAGCAATTCCAGTGAGGTAGAGAGCTTCTTCAACCGCAGTATTGCCCCCGCCAACCACGCATACATCTTGACCCTTATAGAAAAAACCATCGCAGGTTGCACAGCCCGAGACTCCGCGACCCATGAAGGCTTCTTCACTGGGTAGCCCTAGGTATTGTGCCGAGGCACCCGTCGAAATAATCAGCGCATCGCAGGTATAAGTGCCTGAGTCACCAACCAGACGAATTGGCTTCTCGGTCAGGGCGGCAGTATGAATGTGATCAAAAATAATCTCGGTATTGAAATGCTCGGCATGCTTTAAGAACCGATCCATGAGCTCTGGGCCTTGGACTCCATTGGGGTCGGCGGGCCAGTTCTCGACATCGGTGGTGGTCATTAGTTGACCGCCTTGAGCAAGACCTGTAATTAAGGTGGGTTTGAGGTTTGCCCGGGCAGCATAGACCGCCGCGGTATAGCCGGCAGGGCCTGAGCCCAGAATTAGAACTTTGGAGTGTTTGGTAGTGGTATTCATGGGTAAATTATAGGGTCCTAGGGCTTAGCCTTGTTTACAATCATCAGAACATGCCACGTAGCTCGTACCCACAAACTAGGACCCCATTGCCTCCGGATAGCGGAACCGGAAAGATGTCTCGTTTATTTGCTGAAGTGCGCTGGTTCCTCCTATTGGCAATTTGCCTAGGACTCTTTGCAGTCTTAGTGACTTACACTAAATCAGACCCCGCTTGGTCGCATGCTAGTTTTGAGACCCCGAAGAACATTGGCGGTCGGATGGGAGCCTGGACCGCCGATTTGATGTTCTATGTTTTTGGGGCCTCGGCTTTTTGGTGGGTCATTTTGTTTGCACGACGCGTCATTAGCCAATGGCGCGAGTTGTGGAGCGTTCCCCTTCCTCCTGATCCCAATGTCAAACCAGAGTCGCTGTTAACACGGTGGTTAGGTTTTGCTCTCACCTTGGTCTGTAGCATGGGCCTTGAGTCGATCCGTCTGCATTCCCTCCAGTGGGAGCTCCCAAGGCCCCCCGGTGGTATTTTGGGCGAAGTGATTGGTGATCCATTACAAATGGCATTTGGCTTTACAGGCTCCACACTCATTTTGTTATTTGGTTTGGCTGTAGGCTTATCCCTCTTTTTACATTTCTCGTGGTTAAGCCTCTCAGAGCAAGTGGGTCGCTATATCGAGTTAGGGATTCGGCATCTGCGCGAGAAGCGTGAGAAGCAAGAGGACCTCAAGATCGGTGAGCAAGCTGCCGTCGAGCGAGAAGAGCACGTTGAAGAGGTGCGCATTCGTGAAGAGGTGGCACCTAAAGTACAAATCTTTAATCAGCCTCTGAAGATCGTGAAGAGTGAGCGGGTTGAGCGCGAGAAGCAGCAACCCCTCTTTGTAGAAATCCCCGATTCTGAGTTGCCCCCCCTGTCTTTATTGGACCCCGTCCCCGAAGCCAAGGAAACCATTTCTGCAGAGACCTTGGAGTTCACCTCGCGGTTAATAGAGCGCAAGCTCGATGATTTTGGTGTGCAAGCCAAAGTGATTGCCGCTTATCCAGGTCCCGTGGTTACGCGTTACGAGATCGAGCCAGCAGTTGGTGTGAAAGGCAGTCAGATTGTTAACCTCTCGCGCGATTTATCACGCTCACTCGGTGTGGTAAGTTTGCGTGTTGTAGAAACTATCCCCGGCAAAACCTGTATGGCACTGGAGCTACCAAATCCAACCCGTCAGTCGGTTTATCTCTCGGAGATCTTGAGCTCGCAGGTCTATAACGACAATCACTCACTGCTCACGCTAGCCTTAGGAAAAGATATTTCAGGCAGCCCTACGGTGGCTGATTTGGCGAAGATGCCGCACTGCTTAGTCGCCGGTACAACGGGCGCCGGTAAGTCAGTCGGTATTAATGCCATGATTTTGTCGATCCTCTTTAAAGCTAAGCCCGATGAAGTGCGTCTCATCATGATTGATCCGAAGATGCTGGAGATGTCGGTCTATGAGAAGGTACCGCATTTATTGTGTCCCGTAGTCACCGATATGAAACAGGCCTATAACGCGCTCAATTGGGCAGTCAATGAGATGGAGCGGCGCTACAAATTAATGAGTAAGTTTGGGGTGCGAAATTTAGCGGGCTTTAATAAGAAGATTTTGGATGCCGAAGCCAAAGGTGAAAAACTCACCAATCCATTTAGCCTAACTCCTGAAGATCCTGAGCCGCTTTATAAAGCGCCGGTGATTGTGGTGATCATCGACGAGTTAGCCGACCTCATGATGGTCTCGGGCAAGAAAATTGAGGAGCTCATTGCACGGATTGCTCAAAAAGCGCGCGCTGCCGGTATCCATTTGATATTGGCAACGCAACGCCCAAGCGTCGATGTCATTACAGGACTGATCAAAGCCAATATCCCAACCCGTATCTCGTTTCAGGTGAGCAGCAAGGTCGATAGCCGCACGATTTTGGATCAGCAGGGTGCCGAGGCTTTATTGGGCATGGGCGATATGCTCTATATGCCACCCGGCACTGGGTTGCCGATTCGGGTGCACGGTGCTTTTGTTTCCGATGACGAAGTTCATCGTGTGGTCAGCTGGTTAAAGGAGAAGGGCGAAGCAAACTACATCGACGGTGTTCTAGAGGGCGCTGACGAGTCCACCATGGATGCGCTCAATGGTGGCGGTAATGGTAGCGGTGAAGCCGATCCCCTCTATGACCAAGCGGTTGCGATTGTTCTGGAGAATAAGCGTGCATCAATTTCCCTCGTACAACGCCATCTGCGCATTGGTTATAACCGCGCCGCACGCTTACTCGAAGACATGGAGAAAGCAGGTCTCGTATCGAAGATGGGCGGCAATGGTAATCGTGAGATTTTGGTCTCGCGTCCTACTGAGTAGTATCTGTTTAATCGAGGACTATTCTTTTCTGTGAAGTTCATTCATTACTTCCTTGCTTTACTCCTAGGCACGTTTAGTTCGGTCACCTTCTCTCAAGATAGCCGCCCTAATGGCGTGGAGCAATTGCGCCAATTTGTGAAGACCGTGCAATCCGCGCAAGGTGAGTTTGCGCAGCAGCAGATGCGTTCCCCAAAACCGAATGAGCCACAAGACAAACCCAAATTAGTCCGTCAGACCTCTGGCCAATTTATTTTTCAGCGACCCGGTAAGTTCGTTTGGGATACGCAAAAGCCCTATGAGCAAAAACTAATTGCAGATGGTAAACAGCTCTTGATGTGGGATAAGGACCTCAATCAGCTCACGATACGCTCTGCCAATCAGGCCTTGGCAGCATCGCCAGCGGCAATCCTCTTTGGTGAGAGTGCCCTAGATTCGCAATTTGAGCTTGAGGATGGGGGTGCTAAAACCGATTTACAGTGGGTCAACCTCAAGCCCAAGGCAAAAGCAGGACAGGGTGATTTGCCTTACACCAAAATTGCGATCGGGATGGGCGGGGGTTTGCCAAAAGCCTTAGAGTTGACCGATGGCTTTGGCAGCATTGTTCTGGTGGTCTTTGGCCAGATGCAAATCAACCCCAAGATTGAGCCTAGCCGTTTTCAGTTTAAGGCCCCACCAGGAGCAGAGGTCTTGCGACTAAACTAATGGTTTAGACCAATAAGGAACGTCATGCTGGACCCCCAACTGTTACGTAAAGACTTAGAGAGTGTCAAAACGCGCCTAGCAACTCGTAAGTTTGAGCTCGATACCTCTTTATTTACGCAATTGGAGAGCGAGCGCAAACAATTACAGGGCCGTACCGAAGAGTTGCAAGCCAAGCGCAACCAATTGGCCAAAGCCATTGGTATGAAAAAAGGTAAGGGTGAGGATGCTACGACCGAGTTAGCTGAGTCTGCCACCGTGAACAAAGAACTCGAGACAAGCGCTAGCCGACTGAGCGTATTGCAAGATGAGATTAAGGATTTTCTGTTGGGGATCCCCAACATGCCCGATGAAAGTGTTCCCGTTGGTAAAACTGCTGATGAGAACAAAGAGATGAAGTCTTGGGGTAAGCCAACACAGTTTGAGTTCACACCCAAGGATCATGTGGATTTGGGTACGCCGATTGGTTTGGACTTTAGCTCGGCCACTAAAATTAGTGGTGCACGCTTTGTAGTGCTCAAAGGCAATGCGGCCAAATTACATCGTGCGCTTGCACAGTTTATGTTGGATGTGCATACCTCTCAGCATGGATATCAAGAGGTCTATGTACCGTATATGGTCAATGCGGATTCGATGCACGGTACCGGACAGCTCCCAAAGTTTGAGGCGGATCTCTTTAAAGTCCCCAGAAAGATGGGAGGAGAGCATCCCGATGATGGCGCTGAGCGCCTCGAGAACTTTTATCTCATTCCTACGGCCGAAGTACCGGTTACGAACCTCGTGCGCGATGAGATCATTAGCGCCGATCAGTTACCTCTCAAATATGTAGCCCATACCCCATGCTTTCGTTCGGAGGCGGGTAGTTACGGGCGTGATGTGCGCGGGATGATCCGGCAACATCAGTTTGATAAGGTGGAGTTAGTGCACATCAGTAAACCCGAGAACTCGATGCAGGCGCTAGAAGAGTTGACTGCACATGCTGAGAAAATCTTAGAGCTTCTTGAGCTACCTTATCGCAGAATGCTCTTGTGTACCGGTGACATGGGCTTTGGGTCTACAAAAACCTACGACTTAGAGGTTTGGATTCCATCGCAAAACGCCTATCGTGAGATTAGCTCCTGCTCCAATATGGGCGACTTTCAAGCTAGACGTATGCAAGCCCGTTATAAAGTGGGCCAGAATAAACCAGAGCTCTTGCACACCCTAAATGGTTCAGGTCTTGCCGTAGGAAGAACTGGCGTCGCCATTTTAGAGAACTTCCAACAAGCAGATGGCAGCATCAAGATCCCTAAGGTACTGCAACCCTATATGGGCGGCTTAGAAGTGATTCGATCGCTATAATCGTCTCAATCGAGTGGAGAGGTGGCAGAGTGGTCGAATGTACCTGACTCGAAATCAGGCGTAGACGCAAGTCTACCGTGGGTTCGAATCCCACCCTCTCCGCCAGCTTCAAAGCTGGATTCATCTAGGTGCTTTGGGTTTGGCTGCCAAGACAGAGTTAAATTCACCATCCAGACATCGCATCATACGATCCAATCTTGCATGATTTAAATCGGGTACGATTGGCGCATGAAGCTTCTTCTGTCGATCTATTTTTTTATCTTTGCGGCGATACAACTTGGCTTGTTGATTGGCATTTCTCACTACATCGGCCCCAAGAGTCGCTCTAAACCTAATACCTACTGGCTAGCCGCTCTTGTCGTTAACGTTAGCGGTCTTTTGTTATTTGCCATTGGTATTTTATTCACTGCAGATATTCAAAAACCGCCGGGGATATTTACGATTGCCAATACATTCTTTTATGCAGCAGCAATTTTTCAGGGAGCCTTCTTTTATTCTCTAAATAAAGAACTATCCGAGCATCTCCGATGGCCTCTTTTCATATCGATCATCGTGTATGGACTGATTTTTGAGTACCTGAGACTTTATGCCAGCTTTGAGGCCCGAACCATATTCGCGGTCTTAGTTTATGCCTTAGTGTTTGCTTGGCAAATTCGGGAAGCATTTCTATTTAATCGCAAATTGCAATTACAGCAATTACGCTATTTTCAGTATGCAGCTGTTGGAGAAGCCCTTTTCTTAGTCCCCCGATTAATCATATTGCTAAGTTCTGACCATCCCATTCGCTCAATGGATGAGTTACCTCTTTTACTGATCCTCTTTACTTTAGGGCAAATCCTAATGAACACCATATCCTTTATTGCTATTTGGGGATATTGGTCTGAGCGTTTGGCTTTTGATGGTCGACAGACAGAATCAGAAAATGAGACTTTCAAAAAATTGCTGATGGAGCGCGAGACCTTGATTGCCTCATTATTAAAGGCTAATAAAACAAGCTCTACAGGAGCTTTATCTGCCTCCATTGCGCATGAGATCAATCAGCCTTTGGGGGCAATACAGATTAACAGCGAGTTTTTGCAGAAGAAGTTACAGGCTGAGAACTTGGATCGTGAGCTTATTATGCGAATTGCCAACGATATTGCTAAAGATAATATGCGTGCCGCACGGATTATCCAAACCCTAAAAGCGATCTTTGCAGAAAAATACGATGCAATTCCTGATTTCGTCTCTGTTAGAGAGGTCATTGACGCTGTCTTACTCTTGTCTCAATCTGATCTCAATCAGAAGCAAATCCATGTAGAGATTGACATAGAAAAAAATCTGCAAATCCCCATGAGTTTTGGGGAGGCGCAGCAATTGTTCATCAATCTATTTAACAATTCAGTTCAGGCTCTAGTTAGCTCGAAGCCACCTTCCAAAACCATTCGCATACTTGGAATGCAAAAAGGAGAGATCACCGAAATTCAGTTTGAGGATAACGGCTTAGGCGTGCCAGTTGATCAGCAGAAATACTTGTTTGAGCTCTTTACAGGCACTAAGCGCGAGGGGATGGGTTTGGGCCTATGGTTGTGTAATTACATTGTGACGCACCATGGTGGCCGGATTCAGTATGACAGTCTGCAAAATATTGGTGCAGTGTTCAAGATTACATTTACAGCCCCGGTCTAAATGGGCGCCCTAGTAGGGCGCCCTAGGTAGCTTAATTAGTTTTCTTATAGCGCGTAATACCGCTCAGTGATTCTTCGGACTCAAAGTCTAATTTAAAGATACTATTTTTATCGAAGAGATAGGATCGATAGATGCCAGCACTCCAACTCATTTTTAAACGAATGATTCGATACGAGCCATCACTTAAATCATCCAAAATCTTTTTAGATTGCTCAATCTGATTCTTTTGCTCATCGCTAGGATTGGCGATGCTGTTGATATATTTTTCAAAGTTGCTTAATAAATTCGCTTTACTGACAGTCTTGCCGTAATAGAAAATTGGCTCCATTGGATTTTCCGATGGTTCGCTACCAAGCCATCTGAAGGGTACCTCCGTCTTTGTTTCTAAATTAGTCATCACCAAGGACTCCTCAGTAACGCTAATTTGAGTATTGCCATCAACCCATTTTCCAAGCCAACGTTTATTAATTGGTTCCGTGGCAACTAAAGTCGGTTTGGTAATGGCAGAAGCGGGACTACTGCTATCTGCACTCGCTTGAGATTTGTTTGTTTGTTCCGTAACCTCACTTGGGTTTTGCTTGACGTAATAAATTGCAGCTCCAATTAGTCCGATCACAATCAAAATAAGCGTAATTAGGCGATGGTTGGTATCGGATGGTTTTGGTGCTGTTGTCCGCGTCGGACTTGATTTTTCTGGGGTGGTGGGCTTGGCAGGAGTGACGGGGGGCGGCGGTGCAAAGGGCGGGGGTGCAGTTGGCGATGCCACCGAGGCTGGCATGGCTGGGGCGGCAAAACTATTCTGCATGGGAGTTGCGGTAGGCTCGGTTCGGTTTAGCACCGCATTTTCATTAGGCTTGCTAAAGCTAGTTGGAGGAGCTGTTAAATGGGGCTTGGAGCGAACCTTGTTAGCCTCGGTATTAGCATTCGAGCTGCCACCCTTATAAAAGGCCCCAAATCCTATTAAACCAAGGCTGGCGATTGATTGAGCGATCAACCCTAAGAATATGGGATCTCCCTCACTAAGAGCCTCTGGGGGATTATTCTTAGCAAAATTGACCCATTCATGAATCAAATAAATGGCCCAATTGATGCCACTAATAATGGAACCCGCTTTTAATAGTTTTATAAATTCCATGTGTTTGACCTCGATCTTTAGTTGGTACTTCGTTTTAGTGCATATTAGAAGGCAGTTTGAGTAATAATAGCAAATAGCTAATTTACCCTTTTAAATCATTGTCATAAAGATCCATTGATCGCTATTGGGTCTTATAAAAAAGCTAAATTTTTGATCCTTTTAATATGAGTTCGGCAAGATAAACCACCATACGATGGTTTGATTTGAATATGGCATGAATAAAGCAATCCCTAAAACAATTATTAAAGAACTGCAGGAGTCGCAATGTATGTTCTTTTGGTCAAAGAAATGGACCTTTTCTGGTTCTTTGATGGACTCTAATGAGGCCTGGGCAATCACCAAGCAAGTTTATTTTAGAAATGTTCGTAAACACCGTGCGTTGGCATTTGCATTGCCATACATTGTGATTGAGATTCCTTTAGAAAAAGATAAAAGTAGAGCCCGCATTTTATTGAGCTACGCAGCAGACATTACCTTGATGATTGGTGCAATGGATCACTTTATTAAGGTAGAAAAAGGAATCAATGCTTGGCTAGAAAAGCCTGATCGTGCCTGGAATCGCGAAGTCATTTCATCGGTATGTAAGCGCATCATTAATGTCGATACGATTGCCGGTGATATTGTTTTACTTCGTTATCACGAGCCCTATCACAAGAAATTAGCAGGCAAGTGGGAAGTTTTAGAGTAGACCTCTTTGCCTTGCTGTTAGGTCAAGCCTTAACGGTTGATCACGAAGGCCTCAAAGAGTACTGCCTGAACTGGTAGGTCTTCGGTAGTAATCTCAAAAGGCAGAGAATCGGTTTCAGATTTATTGTCTCCCGTCTTTGCAGGGGTTGCATTAAATTGATTTTTATACAAAGTGGTTAGCTCGGGGTCGAGAAGGTCGTTGGCAAAGAGCAAGACCTGCTGAGTAAATGCATTTCTTCCAAAGGCCGATCTTAAGTCTTGGGCGGGAATAGAAGAAAGCAATGTATTAGCCTTATGCTCGATGAGTGGTAATACATTTTTCAGGTTACTGGCAGTCGCACTATTCTGAACTTTTAGAACAATCTCAGCAGTCACATAGGTTCGGAACTTGCCATCATTCACATTGACCTGTATGCGGTTGTAGTGATTGCTTGTTAATTTGACGTAGTGGTTATCGAGCGGATTTTTTTCACGATACAAGCGCGCTTTTATGATTTTGTTTTCAAGCTTATTGGCCTCTATTTCAGCGAGCTCTTTTTCATACGCATGCTGTTGATAATAGAAAAATCCGCCCACAGCGAGAGCCAAAAATACGACCCCAGCGACAGCGAGGAAAATCTTTTTTCTAAGCGTTGATGATGATAATTTAGGCATCGTCTTTGTGGGCTAGATTATGCTGCGAGATGTAAGATGCGTTCATTCTACTGGCTTTAAAGCATTCTTCAATTCTTACGAAGGTGAGCTGGGGGTATCCGCAAGAGCTCACGGTATTTAGCGACCGTTCTGCGAGCAACCACAAAGCCCTGACTTGCCAGTAAGTTTGTGATCTGATTATCAGAAATCGGTTTTTTAGGGGTCTCGTCCAAAATGATTTGTTTAATTAGAGATTGAACTGCAGTTGCCGATACAGCTTGACCTTTTTCAGAGCTTAGTTGTGCGCTAAAGAAGTACTTGAACTCAAAGATACCGGCAGGACAGGCTAAATATTTGTTGTTGGTGACCCGCGAGATGGTCGATTCATGCATACCAATTGCGGCCGCTATTTCTCGTAGGACGAGAGGCTTCATAGCGATATTGCCTTGGTGAAAGAAATTCTGTTGGCGCTCTACGATGGCCTCGGCTACTTTTAGGATCGTTTCCTCGCGTTGCTCAATGTTCTTAATCAGCCAGCGGGCTTCTAGCATTTTTTGGTGAAGCGCTAAATTATTTTTCTTCGCATTATTTTCTTTCAGAATGCGACTGTATTCTTGGTTGAGTGTCAGGCGAGGCTTGATTGCTTGATTAGAGTGCACCACCCACTTACCCTTTGCGTTTAGCTTAATAAAAACATCAGGGCTA
This sequence comes from Polynucleobacter sp. UK-FUSCHL-C3, assembly GCF_040409815.1. Taxonomy (NCBI): domain Bacteria; kingdom Pseudomonadati; phylum Pseudomonadota; class Betaproteobacteria; order Burkholderiales; family Burkholderiaceae; genus Polynucleobacter; species Polynucleobacter sp. UK-FUSCHL-C3. The sequence goes on along the minus strand of NZ_CP099959.1, from coordinate 1,479,032 downwards.
ATCCATTGCTCAACATTGGTATCAAAATGTTCGCCTGGGTTATGTTGGAGCGTTCTGATATGCGCCACGGCCTCCATAATATTTGCCTCGGACTGCTTAAAGATTTGCCGTAATTTGCTCCAATCTTTTTGCGCAATCTTACTAAGATGGTTTTGGGCTAAGTTCAATGCAAGCTGTAACTTGTCGGAGTGCTCGGTATCGAACTGCATTTGCCGCTGTATTTGCAGGCACAGACATTCTGCGAGTGAGTGTGCGCCAATGCCAGCCGGATCCAATTTTTGTAACTCAGTTAGTGCAGTTTTGAGCTGTGTGAGGGCGGATGCCTTAGTGATCTTTAGCTCTGAATGGATTTCTGTGGCTAGATCTTCTAACGACTCGGGTAAATAACCACGCTCATCCAGGCAGCCCGCCAAGTAAACCACTAATCCCTTTGCTGGGGGATCAATCCGCAATGACTGTATCTGCTCTTCCAGGTAATTAAGGAGTGACTTGACCTGGGCTTGTTGCTCGTGCCGCGTATCCCAATCTTCATCGTCATCGCGTGATGGAGCGCTCGATGCCCAATTGGCTTGGATCATTTCCATTTTTTCGTTTGGCTCCCCATCGTCTTTCGATTGATCAGGCGGGGAGTATTCCAACATGGGATTTTCCTCAGCTGCCTTAGCAACCTCTTCTTCGAGTTCAGCGGAGGAGATTTGGAGAAGCTGGATCGATCGCTGCAATTGCGGGGTTAGCGCAAGATGCTGGCCAAACTGGGTTTTAAGAGCGATCTTCATGGATTTATTCTAGAAGAAAGCTGGCGGGCATTACTGCTTTAATGCCCAGAATGGAAAAATGACTTCCAATGAAAAAGCGGGGGAGGTACTTTCAGAAATGTATTGGGGCAACAAAAAGCATTGCAAGCCCAAATACTTAATACGTTGTCTTGCTAATAACCTTGAGATCACCCGTTAAGTGAGCACCTTTTTCAACACTAATCTGTGCGTACTCGATCGTGCCGGTAATTTTGCCCGTTGCGTAAACAGTTAAGTGATCGGTCACTGACAGACCTTGCGTAATTTCACCGCGTACCTCGACGGTCTCGGCATTCACCTTACCGTTAATAACCCCTGAGGAATCGACTAAGACCTGCTTGGTGGTCAACTCACCCTCAACGAGGCCGGCAATTGCTGCCATGTCTGGAACATCAAAGGTACCTTTGATAATGACACCCTCGCCAACGTAGAGGGAGCCAGGTTTGATGTTGTCAGCCATTTCATAATCCTTTTTGGAGGCAGTTAAATATGGTTCGATTCTACAAAATTATTGGGATACAAATCAAATACTTACTTAAAAATCTTCAAATAGGGGTGGATTGACGACATTGGGCTTGCCTTAAACAACTCCAGAAATTGCCAGAAAACCATGAAAAATCCATATTAAGTGAATGATCACTAACTTTTATGATCCGGTCAATACTAAATTCTCTAACTACAACATATTCTATAAGTGACTGTTTTAAATGGTATTTATAAAAAAGTTTGCCAATCAACTAACATTCGGTCAGGATATAGCCGTTATCTAAACTTACCAGGGCACAACAGGTAAAAATTATGGCAACCCATTTCATTTCAGAGTCACGCATTCGCAGCCAACGCTTTTATACGGTCATGCGAGAGAGCAAGATCAGGTTTTATACAACCAGTGTGGCTGCGGCTCGCTATTGGATTAAGAACTGCTCTGATGCGCCACCGCTCGCACAAGACGCGACCCAAGCGAGTGCTTCGGCTGAGGCGCCTGTTGCTGCGGATTCTCAAAGCAAACCGGCTGATGACGCTGGATCGGCTGCAAAAGTCTAGCAATAGGCTATTTAGCTAAATTTCTCTTTAATTACTGGGACTTAGGATAGATCGAGTTCTTTTGAACATCGTCCATATTCCAAGATTTGGTCATATCGCCGGTTGGCCCAAAAAGGGTCAAAAATAGCAAAACACCAACAATGCCCAATGCAACGGCGAGAATGAGAAAGAGGTGCTTACCCTTTTTTTCGTCATCGGCTTTAATGCTCATGGGTCTTGCAGGAGGACTAAATTTTTCAGGGAATGCTGATTCAATCGCAGCGTTCGCCTTTTTAACATGGGAGTAAATCACTGCCTCATCCTTTTCCTCCTCAATGGCACGCAGTGCTTCAAGGTAGGAGCGATGAGCAGATTCGATCTGTTTGGCCGTATGCAGGTACTGCTCGTGCCTGGAAAAATGTTCGGGTTTCATTCGTTGAACTTATAATTCCCTTAAGCTATATACCGTCTGGGCGCCATACCAAATTTAGTAAACGGTGCCAGTAAGGCGATTAAAGACTATTGTATGTTATTCAAAAAAATACACATCCTTCCAAAAAATCATCAGACTACTACTCTAGGCTTGGGTTTTGCTTTGCTCGGAATTGTCTGCAGCTTCGTGAGTTGGGTTGGGGTCGCACACGCCCAGCCCTTGATGACCGATCTAAAGCCAATTTTGGATACCAAATCCCACAGTATTTATATTTACCAAAGCTCGATCAAAAATTTACCCCCCGATTGGAAAAAGGTCTGGGTTCTCACTAATTTTTATCAAGATCCGAGCCAGGCACCGCTCACCGTCTTGTCAACGCGTCGTAACGTTCTATTTGACTGCCGCAAAAATCGGTTTTCTACCTTAGCCTTGATCAAATATGCCCAAGCAAATGCCTTGGGAAAACCAGTATTACAGACCGACTCAGGATTTGATCTGAAGGAACGAGACGTACCAGAAGGCTCACCCATGGAAATCATTAAAGGCCTAGTGTGTTCATAATACGGGGTACTGTTATTAAGTTAAAAATATGAAATTTACGATCAGCCCCCCAGAGACCCTATCTGTTATTGAACCTAGCTGGAAGGTTGAGCCCCGCTTTGTGATGAAGACTATTGAGCGGGAGTCAGAGCGCCAACCCCTAGGAGGACTTTATCCGCTTGGAGAAATTGGAGCTGGAGTGCCCGTGGAGATACTACGCGCCGATCCGGCACATGGTGTGATATTTAAGTTACACGGGGGTAGTGCAGCAGAGCTGATTGGCAAAGACCAGGTTGCAGTCTTCTGTGGCCCCAATGGCAAGATGCAGTTTATTACCCATATTTTAAAGATCAACGAAAAAGAGGAATTGATTGGCTCCATCCCTACGGACTTGATCTTGATTCAGCGACGTAAAGAATTTAGAACGCTTGGACCCATGGACGAGGACCTTTATTTCGTTTTAAGTTTGGGCGCAGGTCAGGAGTTATTGACTAAAGTAGTTGATATAAGCGCACGCGGTATTCTATTAGATATTCGTTTGGATGCAACGCAAGTAGACATTGGCCGATATTGGCACGGCGGTTTCTTCGAGCGCCTGAAATCGCGTTCGGGCCCGATTGATTTAGTCATCAAAAACAATCGTCCAGGTGTGGCGATGGATAGAGTGCGCGTTGGCTGTGAGCTGTACGAACCGAATGCCCGCGTCTTGAAAGAGATGGAAAGCACCCGCAGTGCGATTGAGAACGCTCGGGTTACCTCAAAACTAAATCGCTGGTACCTCGGCGCCTCTTGGTACGATTAAGTTCGATTCAAATCATGGCTGAGGCCACTCAACTCAAGCTTGATTCGCTAAGTCCACACGAAATTGAGCAGCTCGTTTTTGTTGACCCGCTGTGTAAGTTGCCGAATCGACGTTTTCTAGAGCAGCGTATTCCTGAGCTACTAAGTACCTTAGAAGGTGCGGCTCTATTTTGCTTTATCGATATCGATCACTTTAAGCAAGCCAACCAAACAGGGCATGCCTTTGGCGATACGTTGCTAGCTGCGTTCTCCCAACGCTTGCTATCGGTTTTGCGAGCCGATGATGTCATTGCCCGTTTTGGAGGCGATGAATTTGTACTCATATTGCGAGGGCTTAACCCAGAATCGCTTACATCCCAAGGGCGTGTGATCTGCGAGCGATTACTGGAGCAAATGCAAAAACCCTTCCTCATTGATCAAACGCAGTATTCAATCACCACGAGCATGGGCTGCTGCCCCATTTATTTACCCAGTACGCAAAGCCTAGATGCCTGGATTGCAAAAGCAGACGCTGCGTTAAGAGAGGCGAAGTTACAAGGGGGTAATACACTGGTGATGCATGAGGTAGAGCACGCACCCTCTATTGCACCGGACCCCATTGCTAGTAAACAACAATACGCACTGCAAAAAGATGCGCAGGGTCAAGTGATCGGAGCAGAGATTTTATTGCCCCATCATCTCAGCCGTTTAGATCAGTGGTTTACCTATTTAGAGAGCCTAAAGGAGCGCTATCAAAGTGATTTAGGCGATGAAAAAAATTCGTTTTCGCTGTCGATTGACCTTCCCTTGTCACTAGCCATCAATCACCCGCGCTTTAGCCAAGAATGTTTACAAAGCCTGCACGAGTTTGTGGGGGCGCATCGTCTTGACCCCAAGACAATCTGCCTTGAAATTGATGAGCATTGGCTCTCCCAAAGCGCTGCCTTATTGGGGGATTTATTGACCAAGATTAGAGCGTCTCACTATTCTCTTTGCTTGGATCACTATGGTCGAGCGCAATCTCGCTTGCATAGCCAAAGTGAATACTCCTTTGATCGCGTCAAGATGGCTGCTAGTTTGTGTGAGCAACTGACGCACGAGCCAAAGGCAGCGACCCAAATCCGTGCAATCTTGGCGGTTGCCCAAGAATTAGGCCAGGCCCCCATGGCGTTATTGCCAGCCTCCCAGCAGGGCGCTCTTGAGAATCTACAAGCGAAACTTCAAGCCATTGCCTGCCCCCTTTATCAGGAGCCATTTACAAAAGACTAGGCGGGCATTGCCAGGCCTTTAGCCGCTCTTAAATGGGCAGTCTAGAATAGGGCAATGGAGCATGGATAATGCACTGGGCATTCGTTAAACTAAAGGTTTTGGTAGTGAATATATGTTGGCATTCTTTCAAAATATGACCGTGGGAAAGTGGATTGTGGTGGTTTGTGCCACCCTTTTTTGCTTTGTCACAATCATTTTTTTAAGGGATTTGCTAACCAAGAAAAAAGAAGAACCAAAACCGGTCTCACCCGAAGAGAGTGAAAAAGCAAAATTGGAGCCCGTGCTCCTTGGTAGCTTACAAAAAACGCATCAGCTTGAAGATGTAATTAACCAAAAAATTACCAGCATGAAGTTGGATCTAATGGCCGAGCGCCTCAGAATCACATCGACTGCTGAGGTCCTCAAAAATCTGGCGGTTGAGAAGCATTTTCCAGAGACCCTGTACCAAATTTATTTTGAGACCCGAGCCTTTCCTAAAAAGTCCCCCGAGGCACAAGAAACCGATTTAGAGTGGCATCGTCAGGCAGGCATTACCGATTTATCGGTAGAGCCCATTGTGGCGGAAGATGGCATCCTCATCCGCTTTACCTTGCAAGAGCATCAGTATTTATTAACTGCGATTCATCATCGTTTTGCTAGAACCTATTTTGTAGAACTAACTCTAAAAGACACGGACGATGTGAAGTTATTGGTAGCACGAGTAAAGGCTAATGAATCAACAGGTCGCGAGATCCTCGAAAAAGCCGTTATTGAGATGCGCTCGGGCGATTGGATTGATGATCTTGCTAGCTGTCGTTTATTGATGGATAAACGCAAAACAGAGGTACAGCTATTAGCTGAACATCGAGAAGTCGAGACCCTTAAGAGTCGTTTTATTCTGAATCAAGCGATTCGAAAAAAATAAGTAAAGATTAGCCCACGTATGCCTAACGAATCGAAGCGGTCTATCCATGTTTGGTTTTTGGGTTTTGCCAGTGTCTTGCTGGTCCTTGCGCTTGGCGTCTTATTTAATGCAGCGGGTGATTTAACCGAGGCAGCCGTCAACTTTAAGAACTTGACGGTCAAGCAACCCCGCTTTGCAGATTTTGTGGGACCACAGCGTTATGAGCTGCTCATGAAAAAAATTAGTAAGCGTCCACCCAATAACTTGACCGAAAAGACGCCTGCTCCTGAACCTGTGAAGGGACCAGCTCCTGTAGGCGATCAGCGTCTTGAGCTAGATCCTGCGGTGCAGAAAACATTTGAGTTTTTTGCCGATTACGAAAATAAACTATCTCGGCCCAGTTTGCAGATTATTAAACCGGTCGTTGCTGCGCTCGAGCCAGGCTCTTTTGCGGAGCTCTCCGGGGTGAAGCAGGGTGACATCATTATTTCGGTTGGCGAGACTAAGCTTGAATCGGTCATGGGTTTTTATAGTGCCTTGAGCGAGAAGCCTGTCTCCGAGCTAGCAATGCGAGTGTCGCGCGACAAGAGGGAACTCAATTTATTTATACGCGGCTCAAAGGGCATGATTTTCTCGGGTAACAACACCGGTATCAAGTTCGCTTTGCCACAAGACGTGATCTATATTACGGAGCAAGATGCCAAAAAACTGGCTGAGCAATACAAGGCTGATTTTATGAGCGCGATTCCAGCAGACTGGCGAGCCGACGCAGCGAATAACCTGATGCAAATGGCTCAACAATTAAGTAATTTGGGTAAAGACATTGTCGACTTAAATAGCGCGAAACCAATCCGGGTTAAATCAAGTGATTTGATTGCCTGGCAGCACAAACGCTGGACCGAGAGTCTGGAGGATTACTTTAGCCAACGCCGTATCTTAGAGAATAAAGTGATCGATATTTTGAGTGGTTTAGGGGATGCAGCAAGCGGTTTTGTGGCAGCACTGTTGTTGTTTGGGATCGCTCTGTTATCTTATCTATATAGTAGGTCTTCTAGGCAGAAAAGTTCAGCATGAGCACACCGCTTTCAGAGTACTGGCTTGGCGTTGAGATCAATGGACAGCATTGCGCTATCTCTGCACGGCAAATTTATGCAAGCTTTATCTGCAAACAGCCCCTGCAATCTGCCAATGCCTTACGCCTAGACGGAATTGTGGTGCATGAAGGGGAGCCAGTTTATTTAAAGCCCCATCACGCATTACTAAAGCCAATGCATGCCAAGCTTTCGCAAGGCGCTTGGAGTCGAGATTGTGAAGATCCGAGTTGGGTCATTGTTTTGAAGGAACGCGGTCGAATGGGTCCGGGGTTTAGGGCCCACAAAATTGCTGGGCCTTTTCATGTGGCCTTAAACGAGGATGCAAGTTCGGTTCACTATGGTGGTTTAGATTACTTGATCGTTAAAGTACTGACAAATTAAGAGCGTGGATAGTCAAATGGAAAATACCAATACAAAGGCTAAAACAAGCCAAGACGATAGTGTCAAAGATACGGTTTTTGTTTCCCCAAAACCTGCGCACGCCTGGCCCATTCTGAGTTTCGTATTTCTGATTATTTCCATCCTCACCGGAATGGCGGCATTTTTAGCAGAGCGTCACTGGATCAATGAAGATCGGTATGCCAATGAGATCTCGGTTGAGCAAGCGATTGCCATCAAACTCCCTTTTGTGTTGAAGGATCTCGCTGATCAAATTAACCGGCCCCATCCCTTTGATACCGCATGGTTTGCAAGTCTAAAAAAATCCGATAAAGATCTCAAGCAATTCTTAGATCAAGTTCAGGTCATTAATAAGACCCGAGAAGCACCCAAGCCAGTTGCCCCTACTAAGGAAGCTCAGAAGGATGCTAGCAAAGACGCCACCAAGGATCTGGCTAAGGAAGCTCCAAAGGAGACCCCAAAGGAGACAGTAAAAGAAGTGGATGTGACGCCTTTGCAAAGATCAGACTCGTTCTTTGGTGCGCTCGACGGCTTAGCGCATTCTTTATTTAGTTCATTGGAAGAAGTCTTAAATCCTTCCCCCAAAGAAGCCATTACTGTAGTTCCTGATCCTAAGAGCATTCCGGTGCTGCAGAATGCTAGCGATGTGATTGCAGTGGCTGCGAAAGTGGACAGCTCCATCACAAGTCTAACGAACCAAGAGATTGAGCTCAACAACATTAAACTCTTAGCCCAAATCTTAGTTCCCTTTGTAGCGCCTGCGGGCCTATTGGATCCTGCTAAGACTCCTGAAGATTCTCCGCTCTACAAGATGGCCATGAGCGCCGATGCATTCATTAAAGCGAGTAAGGCGTGGCATATTAATTTGACCGACGCTGCAATCATTGCGGAATTAAACAAAACGCTTGCTGAGACGATTGATCAGCGCAATTTATTGGATGCCGCTGTTCTTAAACCGGCGCCTGGTGCAAAGCCAAACCCCAAAGCCATTGAGTTAACGACCAAGTTGCGAGCCACCATTTGGCAAACCAGGGCTCAGCCGAGTCTGCGGGCTTTGCAAGACTTTAATAAGCAAGTGATCGCAGTGCGCACGATTACTGCAGATCCCAAAAATATTCGGCTTGCAGCTCAAAAGAGCGGCTTACAGCCTCCCGCTCTCAATGAAGCCTACGGTAACCTGCCATCGATCTTATTACTCATTAGCGTAGTGTCTTCACTCTTAGCATTACTGAGTGCATTTCTAGTGAGTCGCTTTAAGAAGATGTTGGTCTATACCGACAGCACACCTAAATCACCCCTAGTTCAGCGCTGGACTAATAATCAAGTCGATCGTAAGGCGGAGCGTTTGTCTTCAAAGCGTCATCAAGCCTTTAAAGAAGAGTTGCATAAAGAGCTCGATGGCCTAAGCGAACGTTTTCATATGGTCAATGAGTTAGGCATTAAGCTAAGACAGTCGATTGCTATGCTAAGTCGCCAAGCTAGCGAAGTAGGTCACCCACCAGAGCTAGAAACGGATTCAGGCATTGAAGCGATTGAAGTGCCTGAGCAGATTCAAGAAGCGTTTGCTGCCTTAAAGCAGCAGGGGATTCGTCTTTACTTAGCCATTCTTGACAATCACTCGGGTAAGCAATTAGCGGCCGAGACTGAAAAACTTAATGGCTTAATCGAGGAAGTGGAGTCGACGGTGACCCAGACCGAGGGCCTTGTCAAAGAACTGCATGATCAATTAGATCAGCGGATGCGCAAAACCCACTCAGCCATCTCCAGCTCAGGCTCTTTACAAATCTTTGAGCAAGATGCCAATCGGGTCATGCAATCGGCCGATGAGTGGAAAAAAGAGTTAGAGCATTTAGGCGAGTCTGTATCGGAGCTAAAGAAGTGGATTGATCACCATGGCTGAAGAGCGCCCATTATTTCTGGTGGATATCGACCGAGCCCTGGAGGGCTTGGCGATTGCCCAATCGCAGGATCTTGGTAATTTTGATAGCCTCATCATGCATTGCGTTGATCTGGCAAATGCTCTAGACGGTGCGCGCATGGTGGAGCTCAGCAACTTTGCAACGGAACTTGGTCAACAGTTAAAAGTGCATCGCCCCACGAGTTCGCAAACCGAGCTAGATGGTAAAAATGGCAAAGAGTTGGTTTTGCTTATCAATGATCTTGTTGAGATTGTGCGAGCCGAGACCGAGAACGTCTCATCCGGCTCGGATGATGGCGATCAAACCACGCAAGACCTGACCCATTTAGAGATACAGAAAAAAGATTTCTGGAAACAATTACTGCGCTTTAATAAGCAGAGTATTGCGCACTCCTTATCGGAGGTGCATGCGAGTTTAGGTAATGTGCACGTCGCGGTTGATTCCTTTAAAAATCGCGCCATTGCACAAAACAATATGGTCGATCCCATCATCGACTACCCCACCTCAAGTGACATTATTAATAAACGCTTAGATCAGACGATTCAGGATCTTGATGCGATCTTCAAACCTTTTTTAAATCCAATGACGAGTTCAGGCGATAGCATTGCTTCCCTAAACACGGCATTCAATACCCCAGTGAGTCCGACGGAGATCAACGATATGAGTTCGCTTGATAAAACAGTTGCTACTGAGTTTATTGATCACCATGCGCAATACACCTTTAATCGGCGTACCAGCTTAAATCGTTTGCAGGCTGTGCGGATGACCGCTCAAAAAGCCAAAGGCTGGAGCCGCAGTGAAATCGATCATTTACTAAGCGATCAGCAAGATGATTTAGTACGCGTTGGACAGCAATCTCTTAAGAAACGATTTGAGGGCTTGACCGATGAGTTATTAATTGATGAAGTGTATGCAGACCCTGATATCGCGCAGACCTTGGTAACCTGCCTCAGCATCTTGCCCCCATGCCCCAGTATTTTTGCCGTCGAGCAGGGCTCGATGGTTTTTGTAGATCTCGATGCAGTCACTCCAACCGAAGATCAGGTGGTGGCGGTGGGTGGCATGCTGGCATCGATTGCTGGCAGCATTGAAGTGATGGAAAAGGGTATACGCATTAGCTGTCCATCAAGCCTCATTCGCATGCCGATTGTGAACTTCATCCGTCACGATGAGTGTTATGCCATACCCGCTGTTCAGTACATCTCGTACGACACGATCGTTCAATCCGAAAAAAATATCTGGGATCAGTTAGGTGAGATCGAAGATCCCAAGATCCAACTAAAGCTGCGTGTTGGCAATCAAAGTTATGAGGTGTATGCCCACGAGTTCATTGGTATGCAAACCATGAACATTCACTTGGAATTACCTCATTCCCTATCAAAACCAGTGTGGCTCGGTGGAATTGCTCTCGATGGGGCTAGCCGGGCACATTACTGGGTGGCGATTGACCGCTTTACACGATGAGTAGCGTTTGCTCCCTGCGACTCAGTTTTTTGATCCTCTTGGGGCTCGTCTGGCTTAGCCCGGTTCATGCTCAAAATCAGGCCCAAATACAGCCCCAAGCGCAGCCCCAAAACCAAGTTAATACCACCCCAAATCAGGCTCTTCAAGCCCCTGGCATCCCGCTGGAGGTACAAAACAATATTCGCCGTTTTATTCAAAAAAGCCCAACCGTCTTAGGTTTTAGGACCGAGGTCGACTTTTTAGACCCTTCCATGAACCTGCCAAGCTGCCAAGGTGGCTCGATTGAGGTTCTCTCGGCCCCCAATGTGCGCCTATGGGGTCGAAGCCTAGTGCAGGTGCGCTGCCTAAAGGCCGCTTGGCTTTACAACATCCCCCTGATGATCCGGGTCTACGGGGACTATGTGGTCTCTACCCGCTATTTACAGCCCGGCAATCGGCTCTCTAGCTCGGATATGCGGATTATTAATGGTGACCTCACCAGCGTCCCCGATGACGTCATCCGGACCCCAAAAGAGGCTGACGATCGGGTCTTAACCCGCCCCATCCAAATGGGGATGCCGATTGGGCTAAACGATTTACGAGAAACTGCCGTTATCAAGGTAGGAGATCCTGTAACCATCCTTTTGAAGGGGCGGGATTTTCAGGTAACCGGTTCGGGAACCGCCCAAACCCAAGGCATGATTAATGATATGGTTCGGGTTAGGCTAAACGATGGACAAGTGCTTCAGGGCAAGGTAATCCGGCCTGGAGTTGTTGAAATGACCCTAGACCGTTAAAGTGTAGGGTACAAGCAGTCAATTGAGGTCAATGCAGTAATAAGGGATAACGATGAAGATTAACGACAGTACACCGCTGATTCCGTCTGGCAAAGAGCCTGGCAGGGTAGATGTCGCCCAAAAACCTCCATTGCCTGCTGCGGCCGACCCCAAAGCTGCCGCCTTAAAAGGCCCAGCCGTTAGTCTGGATATCAGCCTGACTGCAAAATTAGCCGAGATTAAAGAAGAACTCAAAACCGATAAGACCGCTACCGATAAGCTTCTCTTAGATAAGATTCGGGCAAAGATCGACTCTGGTGAGTTTGAAATCGATTACCAAAAGATTGCTAATGGCATGCTTGGTGACACGATTGCTGCCCTTGGCAGTAAAGTCCGTTCCAAGTAAGACCCAACACCCCAAGACTTGAAGGCCCAGAAGCCTTAGCGTATGCTTGCATGCATTGCAAAACTAATACCATTACGCCATGACCTTTGCTGAACTAAAGACGCTACTTGAACAAATTGCTAGTGCCGTTGCTAAGTTGCGACAGACCTTAGAGACCAATAATATGGACGCCTTACCCGAGGCACTGGAGCAAACACGCGTGGCGCTTGAGTTAATCAATGGCTACCCTGATGGTCCTGAGAAACTGAAATCCGATATCAACCAATATCCCGAAGAACAAAAGCAGATCTTGCATGGTCTTTTAGACCAGGCTTCGGTTGATCATCAAATCAATGGAGACCTCATTCGATTGGCGATGCAGCGCAGCGCCGCGATGCAATCCTTCATTGCCCAACAAGCTCCTGGGGCAACCTATGGCAGCGATGGCGAAGTGCCCGGCGCCGTAGGCGGGGTACTGTCTCGTAAAGTTTAGGTAAACCTTAAGCGATTTTTAACTTCGCCCGAATCCGGATCATGCCTTGGGTGTGGATCTGGCTAATGCGCCCTGCAGTGAGGTTCATGACCTGGGCAATTTCTCGGTAGGACAAATCTTCTTGGTAATGCAAGGCCATGACTAAGCGCTCGTTTTCTGGCAGGCTCTCCAAAATAGTGGCAATGCGATCGGCAAACTGACGCATTGAGGCAGCTTGCATCGGATCCGAATCCATATCGGCGGGGAGCATGTCTTCGGATAAATCATCTAACGGCATCAAATTGACCATGGTGCCCATTACCGCGTGATACTCATCAAGGCTAATCTCGCAGGCATCGGCGATCTCAATCTCGGAGGGGTGGCGCCCTAGTTTTTGCTCCAAGGAGCGAGTGGTTTTCTCTAAATTAACAAGACCATCACGTTGGTTGCGCGGCAAGATGTCATTGCGCCGACACGCATCATAGATTGCACCCCGAATACGGGTGCGCGCATAGACCTCGAAATTAAGGTTAGGTTGTGGTTCGTAACGCTTTAGAGCATCAAGTAAACCGGTTAAACCCTCTTGGACCAAATCATCGAGTTCCACATTGGGAGGCAGACGCGAGGCAATTTGATAGGCAATCCGCTTTACCAGGGGCAAATGCTCGGTGATGGCGTCGTTGAGGTCAAGCGCCTGGTAAGCAACGGGATTGCGAGGGGGCATTCAGATCAATTCAGAGGAAACAAAACAAAAATAATAGAACAGAAATAAAGAACTACGCAGTAATTTTTGCAGAAATCGTTTTAAAGAAATCCACTGGCAAGACAAACTCGCTGACAGGGCCTGCAACCGGTACACTAATCTCATTATCTTCCGGGTCAACCACAATCCGACTTGCCATAAACGCTTTCACCCAACCTGCAAAGTGCAAGGCTTGGCGCAGAGCCGATTGCGAAGCATCGGCTAGTTTCTGAAAAGCCGCTTGCCCCTCTTCTTCAGATGCCCCACCAATAATTAAGACCGGGTAACTTTCATCGCTTTGCAAGACCGACATCTCACGCACCATCGCTAAAGCACGGCTTAAGGACTTGTGATCGGGTGAGCTCACCACAAAGCGTTTGATCTGCTTGCCATAAAAAGACAGGACATTGGCATTGGGATCGTTGGTAGGAAGCAAGATGTAATCAATACTCAAGCCTGCATGTAAGAGGCGCTCATCAAGGGTGGGTAATTTGATTTGGCGTCGATCATTCTGGGACCGAATTTTGGCTGCGGTGGCATACCAAAAATGATCATCAATATTGCGCACCACTTTAAGTAGATCAACCCCATTACTAAACGCTTGGGCTAAGTCGTAGCGGGTGGGGTATAAAAACCCCGACATGGTTCTGCGCTCGGAGAGCCCAAACTCATCAACCAATAAAGTTTTGTGCCCAGCGTTCTTCAGTGCATGGGCAGTGCCATGGCCTAAATGAATGGTGGTATCGGCATCCAGAGCGCTTGCTAGGCAAACGACACAGCTAGACTCTGCCCCAAAAATAGTGCGCAGACCCTCTGCTTGATCAACCCCAGGTTGTGCAACGCTCTCAGCCATTAGGAGGTTTTGATCCAGTCACCTAAATTATTGGAGAAGATCGCTGGGATCTGCTCATCGCTGTAGGACAGATCATCGGAGAACGCCCGCGCTTGGATGGCGCGATGACTCAAGTAATCTAAATCCGGCAAACTTAAGTCTTCTGGGACACGTTGGCCATTGGAGATAAAGAGTAGGGGCATGTCATGCCGAATAATGCTATCGACCACTGGAGCAATATGCGCTGCTTCATCGATCTTGGTGATCACTGCCGCCTCAATCTTGCCTACCCCATTACTTTGGGCAGCTTGATTATGTAATTTGATGACCTCTTCTTGGGTACGCAAATCGGTGGTGGAGCTCATCACTAAGATTCGCACTGCGCTTTGGGAGCCATCTTGCAAGGTTTTGGATTGCTCAAGCATCAGAGTGTCGCGTTGGCTCACACCTGCGGTATCGAGCAACACAATTTTGCGACCCGAGAGCTCTTTTAACTTAGAAGAAAGATCCTCGCCATCACGGAGGGAGGTTACGGTTAATCCCAAGATCTTGGCAAAGACCTTGAGTTGCTCTTGCGCACCAATACGATAGGTATCGGTTGTGAGTAAGGTGACCTGATTGCGACCATAGCGCAAGACACAGCGTGCTGCAATTTTGGCTACCGTAGTGGTCTTACCAACCCCAGTAGGACCAATGAAAGCAAAGACGCCACCTTTATCAAACATAGCAAAGGCATCCACCGTTTTAACCATCTCTTTAATTTGATCGCGCGCACTTTGCAAGAGGGTTGAGAGATCAGAAGTCTCTGGCAGTTTGCGAGTAATGTCAGCACAGAGCTGTGGGGAGAACCCAGTATTAAGAAGATGCTTAATCACCTCAGTGAGGTGGGTTTTCTCTTGCTGTAAGTTACCCCAGAAGTTACCTGCCACATGCGACTGCAATAAGTTCTTTACTTCACTAATTTCAGTGAGGAGTTTCTCGACCCGTGGTGAGTTAGCTAACTCCGCAATGCTCTTGGGAGCCGCTGCTGACTCAGTATGGTTTCCATTGACTGGTTTTCTACGCGGTGCAATATCACTATCGCCATCTCCCACAAACCGGGCTTCACTGGCAGGCACTCGCTGGGAGGACTCAAAGAAGCTTGGTTTAAAGGTGTCGGAGTTTAGGCTGGTTGAGGAAATCTTCGGAAACTCTACCTTCTTAAAGCCACCCGTGTTTTCATTGGAGGCAAGGTTGACCGGTTTTGGGCTAGCACGACTGCCTAGGTCACGACCCAAGCGAGGATTGCTACTAAAGGTGGGTGCGATCTCCACTTCAGGATCGAGCTGCCGTGGACGACTTACTTTATTTGTGGGGTCAGCTGCCGAAGAAAGATTCGCTAAGTCTTCAGGGGTAATGGCAACAATCTCCACCCCATTTTTGGTATCGCTTGTCGACAAAATCATGGCGTCGGCACCCATCTCCAGACGCACCTTTTTTAAGGCTTCTGCAGTATTTAAGGCGGTAAATTTTTGGGGACCCATATGAACTCCGTTATACAGGGATTTTAGTTGGTTTGGCCTGCCTGACTACATATTACTCGGTAAAAGCTCAGGTTGGCGCTGGGAGGGAGTTCGCCCAAGGCCAGAACGATTGCTTGGGGGCAAACCCGCTTGGCAATCTTGGCAAAGGTCATGCGGGTACGGGTCCCACTCACAATCACAGGGGGTAAATTATTGGCTTCCATCTCTTGCACGCCCTTAATGACCTCTTCGCCAAAAAGACGTGCGAGAGACGGCTCAATTACGCCATCGGGCGCCACCGCGCCAGCACCGATCGATTGCTCAATTAAGCGCTCAAACTCGGGTTGAATTCCTAAGACCTGGAAGCTTGGGCCTTCGCCCAAGGTCTCTTGCACAATCGTGCGCCGTAGAGCGTAGCGAATGAAAGGCATCACCTCGATCGGGTTACTCAATTTGTCAGGATGCTCGCTAGCGACTTCAATAATCGTGCGCAAATCTTTGATCGGCACATCCTCATCAAGGAGCATTTGCAAGATACGCTGCAAGTTAGCAACACTCACCACCTTCGGAATCACATCTTCTACCAACTTCGGATAGCTCATCTTGAAGTGATCTAAGAGATCTTGGGTTTCTTGACGACCAAGTAACTCGCTGGAGTGTTGACGAATCAAATGATCCAGGTGAGTCGCTAAAACCACTGCTGGTTCCACCACGGTGCAGCCCTTGGTAATCGCATCATCGCGTTGATTGCGTTCAATCCACACCGCTGGCATACCAAAGGTTGGATCCTTCACAGCAATACCACTAATCACTTCGGTGCCCGCAGGCTGAATCGCCAAGAGGCGATCGGGTAAGCATTGACCACGACCTACTTCAGCACCGTAGAGTAAGACCCGGTAGTTCTCAGCAGGCAGTTGTAAGTTATCCCGAATGTGTACAGAAGGAATTAAGAAACCCACTTCACTCACAAACTTACGTCGTATAGCCTTAATGCGTTTGATAAGATCGCTCTCATCACCGCGATCCACCAGCGGTATTAAACGGTAGGCCAACTCCAAACAGAGTGGCTCCACAATCGGCACGTCTTTCCACTCCAACTCTTCACTACCGGTGGGCGCTGCCTTGGCGGCGACTGCCGCCGCCGCTTCTTTCTTGATGGTGTTTTGATGCGCGAGATACGCGAGCCCTCCAAATAGGATCGCAAAGGCGATAAAGATAAAGTGGGGCATGCCAGGGATCACACCCAGCACACCGAGTACGCCAGCAACCACCGCTAGCGCATTGCTATTAGCCTGAAACTGTTTGGATACCTGACCCGAGAAATCATCTTCGGTCGCAACGCGCGTTACCAAGATACCGGCAGCAGTCGAGATGATGAGTGCAGGAATCTGTGCCACCAAGCCATCACCAATGGTGAGCGAAGCAAATACTGAGAGGGCTTTGCCAAAGGCCATGTCGTGTTGGAGTACACCAACCATGACACCGCCAACGAGGTTGATTACCAAAATCATGATGCCGGCAATCGCGTCCCCGCGCACAAACTTCGAAGCACCGTCCATGGAACCAAAGAAATCTGCTTCTTGCGCTACATCCGCACGCCGTGCCTTCGCTTCGCTTTGCTGAATAATTCCTGCATTCAGATCCGCATCAATTGCCATTTGCTTACCAGGCATCGAGTCCAAAGCAAAACGGGCGGATACTTCAGCCACACGTCCAGAGCCTTTGGTGATCACGACAAAGTTAATGATGGTGATCACAATAAAGATCACGATACCAACAGCAAAGTTGCCACCAATTAAGAACACACCAAAGGCTTCGATCACCTTACCGGCTGCATCAGTACCTTCGTGACCATCCATCAAGACCACGCGGGTTGATGCGACGTTTAACGATAAGCGTAAGAGGGTGGTGAGCAGTAGAACCGTTGGGAAGGCAACGAAGTCTTTAAAGGTCTTGATATTGATCGCCGTAAACAGAACGATGATCGATAAGGCAATATTGAAGGTAAAGAGAACGTCTAACAAAACAGCTGGTAACGGCACCAGCATCATGACTAATACGAGTAAAACGAGGATGGGTATAGCGCCCTGGGCAGATGGACTTGGTAGCTTTGCTGTTTCTATACCCAATATATTCATAAAATATAGGTATTAACCCTTAAATTAATCAATAAATAGACCCAAAAAACTAAAAAAAGTACTAAATCTAGCAATAAATGCAAAATTTGCCCTAAATATACCCATATGCCGGCAAAATGTAAACAACTTAGGCAATAATTGCCGACAAGATGGTGATTTTGTTAGGGAAATTGCTAAGTAAAAGGGTTTAGAGCCCTATTTTCCCCTGAAAAAAGACGATTAAGCCCCCGTCTCAATTAAGCCGTTAGCAGTTATGGAGAAGTGCTCTTAAAAAATAGAGCATTTCATGACGAACAGCATTAGGAATTTCAAAAAACGTGGCTATTTCATCCATTGGTTCCGCATTTGGAAGTGGTACATCGACCGCAGCAGTCGATGTGGCTGACATCGTCTCGCGTTTAATGAGTGCTGAGAACCGCCCGCTCGATGCCATCAATCAAAAGATTGCATCAAAGGAGTTGGTGATTAGCGAGTTGGGGACGATTAAGACAAAGGCAGCGACATTACTCGATGCCGTTAAGGTATTTGAGAACCCCAATACCTATATCAATACGAGTGCAACAAGCGATAACACCAAGGTACTTAACGTAAGCGCGAGTAACACCGCATCCGTTGGAAGTTATGTAGTTAATGTTAGCCAAGTGGCACAACGATCGCTTTACAACATCACGGGGTTTGCAAGTGCTACTGATCTATTGCGAACCACTTCGAACAATGGTTTTCAGATGACCGTTGGAAGCACCATCTACAGCAGTAATGGCAGCAAGACTGTGAACGGAACCACAACGGCAAATGCGATTACTGCGATTGGGACGAGCCCCACCGCAGAGTCACTGAAAAATTGGATTAATGATTTGCGCTCGGTCACGCAAGTATCCGCAACCTTGGCTCAGATGGATAATAACCAATGGACCTTATTTATTAGCGGTGATAACGAAGGTGCTAATTACGACTTTAGTATTACCGGCTTACAAACGGATTTGGTGATCAGCGGCTTTGATAGCGAGAACGATGTACTTAGTCTGGATGCAACCAACGGCTTTCAGTTAACCCACGATGGCATTACCTATAAAACGCGTGGAGCAGGAGCGAACGTCAGCGCAATTACTGGAACAGGAAGTAATGGCGCCATTTTGTTAAAAGACATCAAGACTTGGATAGAAAATCTCTCTAGCACTTCGAATCTCAACCTAATACCGAGCATTGAGTTAAACGGAGACCTTCTGATAGCCCAAGGCACTGGCAATGGCTCAGTGATTAATGTGAGTGGGATCAATGCAAGCGTTACATCCGTTAACAGTGATCCACTGCCACTCATTGCAAGTACGCAACGCCAGCGTACTGAAAGTGCGCTCTTTACATTCTCAAATTTAAAGACGGGTGATAGTCTCACCATCGCTGGGCTTACCATGACTGCTAAACAAGATTTAACGAGTAGTCAAGCGGCGACTGCCTTCAATACCATGCGTGATGGTGTGTTACCCAATATCGTCAGTAGTTTGGTGGATGGTAATAGGTCTGATGCAGTAACCGGTCAAGCAACGATTGAGATTAGTAACGTGGTTTTACCAACTGCCTACGGTACCTATAAGTTAACAAGCTTGGGATCTGTTTTAACAATGACCAAATATGTTGATAATGTGGCGACAAACTCTTCATCCATTCAAATTATTACAAGCGGAACAAGTAATTCGGGTGCAAACCCGCCAACGGTTCTATTTCAGAGTGCTCTCAACGGCCAAACTAATTTAAGTTTTGGCGCCTTGGGTTCCTTTCGAGTAAACACAGTTCTAGCAGCCACATCAGCCGAGACGGCTACCGAGATTGCGAGCAAGATCCTAAATGCCATTGACTCGGCAGGTCAGGTTACAGCGAATGCATGGGTATCCGTACCGAATGCCGATTGGGCGAATACCGCAAAGACAAACCTGAGTGCAACCGATGCCACGGTCATGAAAGCGGTTATTACCACCACAGGTAATACCTTAATCCGCATTGCCGCTAGCACCACCGCATCACTTGGAGCAGTAACTGGATATACAGGCTTAACTGGAATGGATGATGGTTTGGTAACCGAGATGGCGTTTATAGGGACGGCAGCACAACTGAGTGCTGCTCTTAAAACTCTGGAGGCTAAAAGTCCTGATGGACTTGGCAAGGTCGCAGTCCATATTGTTCCATCTAATATATCGGTGCGTGTGGATTCGGTAACAGGGGGGATTTCATACTATAAGGCAGTTACTTCAGTCGCAACGTGGACCAATGCTAGAACAATTGCAAAGTCAAGTACTCATCAAATTACAACAGTAAACGGTACGTTAACGGGTTACTTGAGTAATGTCACAAGCGCTGCGGAAACGGCATTTCTTGCAGCAAAACTACCTGCAGGAAATAGAGATTATTGGATTGGGGGAAGTGATTTGACATTAGAGGGCACTTGGCGATGGGCGGATGGACCAGAGGCTAATCAAGTTATTAGTTATTCTAATTGGGCCTCAGGTCAGCCAAATAATAGAAGTAATGAAGACTTCGCAGAGATTAATGGAAGCGCCTATAGCTCTAAATGGAATGACGATCGCGCCGCTAACACTGGAAACTTCTATGTTGAATACAACGTAGCTGCTAACTCGACCTTACTTCGACGAGAATTGAGTCTTCCCTCGCCAGGCGTTGTGATTATTTCTAATAATACTGATCCTAATGTCGTTAGCGCCCTCAATTATGCGAACTTTAGTGGCGCAGTATCAGGCTACACCACCGGGATTAATGGAAGTCAATTAACTTTTACCTCAACACAGCTATTGACTGATATTTCACCAAACATCGCTTACTCGTTTACGCCTGCTTCTGGATCATCGACCAATTTTGCTGCACCCGTGATTACCGAAGGGGGTGACTATGCACTAGCCACTGCGCTTCTTGCGCTTCCGACCCACGGATTAAATCAGGGTGATTCGGTCACCGTTGGCGGTCTTCGCTTCACTGCAAGTAGGGCTGCAAGCTCGGCAGAAATTGCAAGCGCCTTTGCGAATTTAGCCAATGGCGCAAGTACTGGATCTGGCACTGCGTATGGAAGCTATTCGGGTGCAATATCGGGATTTAGCTCTGGCGCTGTAGTTAATACCAATCAAGTTCTATTTACACAAATTGATTCTGGGACTGCAAACTCAATTGCCTCATTAGCAAATATTGCCTCCAGCACAAATATCGCTTTAGTAATTGCGGGCACAGGTCTAACGGTTGATAAGTTCACAACCGCACAAGATGCCACATTCACTGTTGACGATAAGTCCTATACCAAAACGACCAACACGGTTGGGGATGTAATCTCTGGATTAACGCTGCAGCTGACTGGTGATGCTGGCATTGCCAATGTGAGCGTTGTCTTGGGTGAAGATAAGTCTGAAGTCAGCATTAAGAGCTTTATGACTGCCTATAACGATCTCATCAAAGCAACTAATACGATGAACGCGAATTCTGCAAACTCTGATAAGCCCGGGACCTTTGCCAATAGCCCAACAAGCCTCTCATTTATTTCGGATATCAAACGCAAGGTTGCCGATGGCGCTACCTACAATATCGGTAAGACCGATTCCGCAGGACGCCCATACACCATGAGCCTCTCATCGCTTGGTTTGGATTATCAGTTAGATGGAACTCTTTCATACAGCGCTACTAGCCTAGCATCAGCAAAATCCCAAGGCCTGCGCGACAAGCTACTTAGTGGCTTACGCATTGGCTACTCCAGCAGTACCGATAATCTTGCCGATCTATTAAAGTCTCAAATGAGCTCCATTGGGGTGCTCACCAATCAAACCTCCTCAGGCGCAGAATCACTTTCCAGTCTTAATAAAGAAAAGGATCGATTGGAAGAAAGGCTTAATAAGATACAGGCGGGCTATATCGCTCAATACTCTAATCTTAATAAACTCTTATTTCAGCTCAATTCGACTAGTCAAAGTCTCACAAGTGCCCTAGATGGCTTAAAAAATGCATAACGCTCAGAGTACTTGAGGCTAAAAGAACGCGAATGGATAGGCTGACACAGATGTAATTTGCTTTGATGTTTTTCAATCATCGTTCTTTGCAGTGTGTTCAGTCAGCAACTGGGTTGTACGTTACTTACCTAAGGATTAAGTGATCGCCAACCTGACACATTGTTGCAGTGCTCTGTGGCGCAGAATTCGTCTAGGCATCTTTTGCCAGATCGCCGTTTCACCCTTCACTTCAATATAGTATTCCCGCACTGTAGTTGGCACTTCACGATCCTTGCGATAGATCGAGCATTCAATCCATTCGGGTACACCATCAATCAGAGTATTTGCTTGATTAAATAAGAGGCCATTAAATTGCGGGTGTTGGTTAAGAAGTTTTGCACACCCTTCAATCGTGATGAAAACGTGCCACTGACCATCTTCATATTGCGCTAAGCTAATTTCTTCTAATAGGGGATCTAAGTACAGGTTTTGCATCATGCGGAATAGGGTCAAAATTGTTTTAGCAGGCACGTCAATTTGTAAATCGACCCACGCTTTAAGTTCTGCCTCATCAACACCGAGCCCAGTAGCCGCTTTAGTTAATTCCTTTTTAATTAGGCCATGAAAGAGCTCAATCGATTGGGGAAGGGATGATTGTGTAATATTCACCCCACCACCTGCATCCTGATGGTTCTCCTCAGTATTAAAAAGAATGACTTTGGTATTCCCTATTGGCTCAACGGTTTGTGCTGCGCCAGCAATCAGATCCTCTTGGATACTTTGTATGGTCGGCAGTAAGGATTTGTCATCCACAGCATCAACACCATTTTGCTTTTCCAAAATCCTTTTTAAAGCCTGGGCGCGTTTATTCGATGTTGCTGTTTTCTCGAAAGAGTTTTTCATGATGGATCTCCTAATAAGGAATTAGTTGGCATGCTTGATGACTAAGCGCCTGCTGTTTTGCACAGCGGTCTTATAGTTAGTCGCAATCTCCGGATGATCAAGCTCTAATCGTTTGCTATCTAAGCGAAAAGAGGGTTTGGGTGCCTTCCAGGTGGCAAGGACTTTGCCTTCATAGGTGAGAGTCTCAGCCTCACCCATTTGGCTCATGATGCTTTGCTTAATTGTGGAGATCTCTTCTTCTCGCATGTCGATCTCGTTATGGAGTAATTGCAGTCGCTGAGCTAGAGCCCATGTTTCTGTTTTAGCTTCTATAGTCTTTGCTGGATCACCCTTACTAAATAGAGCTTGGCAGTCGGCCTCGCTTTGGGCTGGAGGAGGAATATCTTTTGCGACACACTCACTCCAAAATAGATTCGCCTTTTGCAAGACGGTGCTTTCCAACTCTAGGTCTCGCGTAATTTCGTAAATCCGAAAGTCGCTATTACCAAAAAGGACAGCAAGATCGACTTTATCAATGTTAGTAATGGCCATGTACCAAATCGATTGGCAGAGATAGCTGAGCGGCACTTCATCGGACCCCGCCTCTCCCCAATCGGATGATGCAAAGGGATTGGCTGTTTTGCATTCCAAAATTCGCCTTGGAGTGGGGGAGTCATGTTCTAAAACGTAGCGGTCAATATGAGCACTCATAAAAGAGTAATCAGGATGGATGTGAATGGATTCGTCATGAATCAGATCAAAACCAGTCGCGCGGGAGTATTCTGATGCAACAAACTCTTCGGCAAAAGAGCCAAAGCGCAGCGGCAGGGAATCCAACTTCTTTACTTCTTTACCGGTCTTTTCCATCCATACCTCTAAGGGAGAACGAAAGCGAGAAAGGCCCAAAATGGCGCCAATATCGCTGCCACCTATATATTTAGTGCGATCTACGCTAAAATCATGATTAATATGCATTTTTTTATCCTTTATAAACAATATTAAGTTCTTTTAATAGAACAATATATCCTATTATAGTAAGAAATTATTTTGATTACAAGTGGTCAAATTAAAGCTGCCAGAGCGCTTGTTGGAATGACTGCCACAAGGTTGGCGGAGCTTTCAGGGGTTGCTTACACAACTGTAGTAAGGATGGAATCTTCTGATGGAATTCCTTCGGGGCAAGTTAAAACTTTGGATGCTGTTCAGAAGGTTTTGGAAGAGGCCGGCATTGAATTCATCGGCACACCCGAAAGCGGGGCGGGTGTTCGGTGGAAAACCTAGTTTTTGCGAAACGAACTATATTTTTTGTAATCAATTCAATGAACTAGCATTTTTATAACAGCAAACTTTCTATAAAAGTGACTTTAAGGGGTCCTAAGGAGGGTGTATGAAGCAGGCAAAACGATCTGGCGGACCAAAAACCCTTCAGGGTAAGGCTCGATCCTCCAAGAATGCAACCTCTCATGGGCTTACTTCCGTGGCGCCTAGTAATTCAAACGAAAAGGCTTTAGTGGACTCCTATTCAAAGGAGCTCATTGAGTACTACAAGCCAGAGTCACCTTTAGAGCAATTACAAATCCAGCGAATTGCAACTTGCCGAGCCAAATTAGCTTACTTATACGACCTTGAACAGGTCAAGCTTTCTTTGGCGGCAAAGGAGTTAGAGTCGCAACCCGAAAAGATTTTGGAAAAGATTCCTGGCGCTACCGGTCTGGCGATGGGAATGGCAAAAGAGTTTATTACGAGCGGAGAGATTCATTTGCCGTGCCGCCTTGACCTGCCATTGCTTGAAGCCATTTGCGTTGAAATCGATTCAATGCATGGTGCCATAGAGAATAAGCACCAATTTGCAAGGGCCTTGCCGTGCCTCACTAAATACCTTAACAGCTATCCAGTAGTGGGTCTAAATAACACCAGTCAGTGGATGGAAAAGTTAGTGGCAGTCAGTGAAGATCTCAAGATGGCTGATGAGATGGGTGAAAGGCATCCAGGAAGGCTTGATGAGGTCTTAAGGGGCTACCTGCTGGGTAAGGAATACGAAGCTTTTTTGGAAAAAGAAGCAGCAAAGCCCGAAATGGATGAATTGGAAAGGTACCAAGAGGAGCGACGCATTGCACGCGGGCAGAAACCCAAAATAGTAGAGTCGCCACCAAAGGTAGATCCAGATGCCATTACAGATATAGATGTTATTAAAGAGTATCTAGAGGAATTTCTCGATCTATATGAAAGCTATCAAAAAACTCAGGAAATTGTAGTTCAATATGAGGCAATTAAGGATTTGATGCTTCGAGCCCTAAGCCTGCCAGTAGCCGAGTCAGATCTTTTAATGCGCTATCAAACCACCTTGGAGCGTAGATTGTCTTCGGCCATCGGCGAACTCTTAGCCTTGCAGCGGGCCAAAAAGCCCGAATTGGGCACTTAAAAGGCTAAAACCACCCCCATCCCAACCTATAGATTGGCTAATGGGAAAGATTTTTGCTGTCAAAGCAGGGCAAAACATAGCGCTGGACTATATAAAAAATCAATAAAAACATGAAGTTATGGATATTCATGCCATAGCCTATGGAATAGAACCAAATTGTTCTAAACAATCTGCCAAAGGCTGCCGTTAATACACATACCAGGGCGAAAACCATGTTGGTTAGTCCTTAAACGGTTTCAATAGGAGAAAAAAATGCCTACAGTTATAAATACCAACTTGGCTTCATTGTTTGCCCAAAATAGCCTTTCAAGTGCTCAAAACAATCTTGCGCAGTCCGTACAGCGCTTATCGTCTGGCTTGCGCATTAATAGCGCCAAAGACGACGCAGCAGGCCTGTCGATCTCGCAGAATATGCAATCTCAAATTAACGGTACGAACCAATCGATTCGTAACTTAAGCGATGCAACCAACTTATTGCAAGTTGCTGATTCTTCATTGGCAACGGTGCAAGACATGATTCTTCGCCTAAAGCAATTAGCTACTCAAGGTTACGACGGTTCTTTGTCAACGAGCCAAAAGCTGAACATTGTTCAGGAAATGAAAGACCTCAATACTGAGATCAATACAACTGCTGCTCGTACGGCTTTTAATGGTATTAACTTACTATCAAGCGGTTCAAGTAACGACTTGGTGAACTCTGATATTCAGGTTGGTAATTCATTGACTAGTACAGCAACGGCAGTCACACTTACGGGTGCTGGACAAACTGGTCTTTACGCTACTGGAGGTGCAAACGCATCGACCGGTTTAGGCGATACTCTTCAAACTGGTGGTACTAATTCGACTTTCGCAATTACGTTAGACCCGGCTCTTTCAAAGATTAACCCTGGTACTTATACACTTAGCGCCGTTGGTAACGCGCTAACATTAACTGGTTCTTTTAATGGAAATGCCCAATCTCAGACTGTTACGGTTGCCGATGTAATTGGTGATGCTACAAATCCAAGAACTGTTAACCAGTCATTGAATTTCAGTAATTTTGGCATCAACATTAACTTAGCAACTACTGTTGCTACTGGTGTTACACAAACAGGCGCAAACATGGCTGCTAAGTTTGCTGAAGTTGGTGTTCGCAATACGCTGACAGTAGCTGGTAGCAATACAGAGATCAGTGATATCCGTTTGTCTGGTGTTGCAGCTGGTACATATACTTTAAGTGCTACTAATGGTATTCAAAACGGCGGTTCAATCCCTGCTGCAACCATTGCGAATGCTGTAGCGGGAACTTACACTATTAAGTTGACTGGTGGTACTGGCACAGGCGCCCAAGCGGTTGTAACGGTAACGGGGGCTGCAGCTGGTACGGTTTCAATTTCTGGCGGTTCTGGCTACACAGTAGGTGACGTATTAACTGCTGCTACAGGTCAACTGGGTTCTTCAACATCTACTATAACTCTTGCTGCATTAGTAGCTGCTAACATGAGCAACTCAACTGGAACTACTGGTCAGGTCTTCTTGGATGGCACAGTAAATGGTGTTACAACAAAGCAAGCCTTGACTTTGGCAACTGGTGCAGCGCAGTCAACACAAACATTGAATTTCTCATCTTTTGGTATTGCGATTGACCTGAAATCTAACCAATCTGGCCAATCTGGAACTCAGTTAGCAGGTTTGTTAACAGGCTCAAACTTTGGTGGCAATACTGCTGGTCAAGTTATCGTTTCACAGGGTGCAAACTCAGCCTTGAAATTCCAGAGCGGTGCTAATTCAGATGCTTTCATTCAGATCGATACTTTGAACGTGCAAACAGGTACTACTGGTACTTACGCTGGTTCATCGTCTGAAATGACTACTTTGGGTCGTCGTATTTCAACTGCTGGTGCAGGTAACCTGGCTGCACTTGGTATAAATGACACAATTGAGACATGGCAGACAGCATTTAAGAACGCTGCAGCGGCTGTAGATAACGCTCTTGAGTTTATTTCTACAAAGCGTGCTACGTATGGCTCACAGATGAATCGCTTAAGCTACGTTTCTACCAACTTGCAAACTCAGAGTACCAACTTGCAGAACTCACGTTCTAGCATTATTGATACCGACTTTGCTGCAGAAACTGCCCGCTTAACCAAGGGTCAGATCATGCAGCAGGCTGCAACCGCGATGTTGGCGCAAGCGAACCAGATGCCCAACGTGATCTTGTCATTGTTGAAGTAATTTAGAAGGGATGCGTTAAAGCCTAAGGTGAATGTATTCACCCTAGGCTTTAGTCGATAGTAATAGGAGAGAAAAATGAGCACAGTTAACGTAAGTAATTCGGCTACTAGCTCTGGAGCAATGCAATCCGGCGGAGCAGTACCACAGCCCGTTGTTCAGCAACCAGTTCGGACCGATGCCGAGGTGGTCGCACTCGTCGCTAATACGGTGATTAAGCCATCTAATATAGATGCGACGAGTCAGCCCTCGCGTGAGGTGGTGGCAAAAGCTGCAGCCGATATCCAGCAATTTGTGCAGTCGATGGGCCGTAACTTGAGTTTTTCAGTGGACGAAATATCGGGTTATCACGTGGTTCGGGTAGTTAACCCCAGCACCGGTGAACTGGTTCGCCAGTTACCATCTGAAGAGCTCCTCAAGATCGCTCGGGACTTTGAGCGCTTAAATAACGTATTGGTTAGTCAAAGAGCCTAAATATTACGTGCCAATTAACAAGATTGGCACGTAATTTGCATAAGATCAGTATCAGTACCCCCTTGTATTGATATTTATCTTTTTAAATAGCGAACCCTAAAATGGCTGTTTCCTCAACTAGTTCAAATTCCTCGGTCGGCACGTCTTCCATTGATGTGGCTACAATCGTTGAGCAGTTGATGACGGTTGAGAATAAACCGCTAGATAAGATTAAATCTCAGATCGAGCAAAAGAAGCTCGTCATTAGTGATCTGGGAACGATTAAAAGTAAAGTAGCTACCTTTCAAGATGCGCTGACTGTATTTCAGACGCCTTCTACCTTTAATAATTCTGCAGCGAGCAGTTCCGACTCAACAGTGATATCTGCTACCGCTAGTAATGGAGCCATCAAGGGCAACCATTCGGTAACGGTGAATAGTCTAGCAACGGCTACCCGCAATACCGTGAGTGGTTATACCTCCAGTACCGCCTCTGCTACGGTGGATGCGACGAACGGTTTTGCTATTACCGTGGCAGGCACTACCTACAACACCAATGGTAATAAAACCGTGAGTGGGGTCGTGACAGCTAATGCGGTTACTGTCCTGGGTGCTAGCCCAAGTATTACGGATCTCAAGAACTGGATTAATGGTTTAGGAGTGAATGTGAGTGCTAGCGTGGTAGAGACCACTGGAAGTTCCAATTGGGCCCTAATGATCCAAGGAACGCAAACCGGCACTACAAATGCTATTAGCTTTACAGGGCTTACCGGCTTAACCGGAGCCACACCTGCACTAACAAATACACCAGTTGCTGCGGCTGCCAACGCCTCATTTATTGTTAATGGCACCACCTTCTCCCGCACTAGTAATACGGTGACGGATGTGATTGATGGCCTTACTCTGAGCTTGAATAAAGCCTCAGTAACGGCTCAAACAATTAGTGTAACCAAGGGTGCTGATATTTCTAGTGAAGCAATTAATACATTGATTGCGGCTTATAACGATGTGATGAGCACCCATAAGTCTATGACTGCCAATAGTGCGAATTCGGATAAGCCTGGTAATTTTGCAAATTCACCCTCTACCTTATCGTTTATTAATCAGATTAAAGATAGTTTTGCTAAGGGAATCTCATACACCTCCAATGGCACCTTAACGACCATGAGCTTAAGTACCTTAGGGATTGATCTGCAATTGGATGGCACTGCTAAATTTAATTCTGCTTCGTTTACAACGGCAAGTGCTGCAGGTCTGCGGGACACCTTGGCCTTGGGAGTGACCATGGGCTATGTGAGTAGCACGAGTAATCTCAATACGTTCTTAACTTCACAAGTGAAGGCAGGCGGGGCTTTGAGTAGTCAAATTACTTCTGAAACAACTGCAATGCAAGACCTTACGAAACGTAAAGATAATTTACAGATTCGTTTGAACTCCATTCAAAATAATTTGATTTCTCAATACTCAGCATTGAACGCCTTACTTTTCCAGCTCAGCTCCACCAGTAACTCGCTGACAAGCGCACTGGATGCTTTAACCAATAGTCAGAAAAATAACTAATTAATAAGGAATCATCATGGGCTCAAAATCTGCTCTTGCGTACGCAGCCAATAGTATTGAAACCGGAGTTGTTTCTGCTAATTCCTCTCAGTTGATTGTGTTGGTCTATGAGCGCCTATTTGATCACCTCAAGATCGGCAAGAAAGAGCTCGAGAATGGCCGCTATGGAATTGAGTCTTTTACCAAAGCACATGACCTGATTCAACAGGGCTTGGTAGCCTGTATTGATTACAAAGAGGGCGGCGATATTGCCCAAAGCCTCGGCGCCATTTATGAGTGGTCCCTACGCGAGATCATCAGTGCTCGAGTGACCAAGTCACCCGAGAAGATCCAAGAAGTATTAGATGTTCTAACCCCCCTCTATGAAGCTTGGGTGAACCTAGCTCCTAAAGAGCCTGTACCGGTTTTGCAGACCGTAAGCTCCAGTAATCCCGCACGAGTTGCTGCGGCTTATTAAAGACTCTACCTTGTTGTCTGGGCTTTAAGGCCTAGGGTCCTCAGGCTTGGTGAACAATGCTTTCTGATTGGCATTACCTAAATGGCTAATTTAGCCGTAATATAGAGGTATGCGCCAGTTTGACCGAGTGCGCAGGGAGTTACGGATTGATTAGGGGGTTAGGGTGGCAATACAGATACCGACCACTGGCATACCAGCAAACCCAATTGTGGAGTTTCACCGCAATGATTTGGTGAATCCACCTGCTGCCCCATCCGTCGTTGAAAACCTCAAAGCAATTGATCCTCGTGTAGCGCTCAATATGACCTTGCCGGTCAATGATGCCAATCCAAGTGTGACCCTTCACAATGCCATGCAAGCAGCCATGCTTAAGGGCAGTCAATTGGCTGAGCCTGAGGTTAATCAAGCAGTACTTCTAGAGCTCTCTAAGTCCCAAACTAAATTAGACCCCGCTACAGCAGCTGTGATTGCAGATGCAAAATCAACCGTATCCCCAAGCCTTAGCCGACTCGATAATTTGGGAAGCGCTGCCTTGGGGCAATTACTCTCCAATATCTTGGAAGCGGATGATGTTGATCCTAATCTGGCTTTAAAGAACAAGACCAATACCGCAGTGGTGGCATGGCCATCAGGTGATCAAAATGTGCCGCTCGCAAGCGATCCACGCGCTGCCATGAACATCTTGTATCAAAATCTACAAAACTCTGGCATCTTTGCCGGTGAGCAGATTAAGAAACTCTTAATGCCTGCAGCACTCTCGATCGCAGAAGAGGCCGAGCCTCATGTTGATGGTAATGTTAGCCAACAGGCAAGTACGCTCCTCGCGCAATTAAATGCAGATACACCGCAAGTACGCGATGCGGTCAAGTTACTGCTGCGGGGCGATCTTGCTTGGCAAGGATTACTCTTACCGAATCTCTATGTTGTATTTAAGCGTGAGGATGCGTGGCAGCAAAGTACAGAAGATCCTGGCCAAGTGATGAAGGGTGCACGCATCACCATGGAAGTTGAACTACCTCATTTGGGTAAGTTAAAAGTGGTTGGTACTCAGTTTGGTGAGAGCGTTAATCTCACGATTGAGACCTCAGCCCAAACCAAATCGATTCTCACAGAACGGTTAACGGATCTACAAGATCAAATCAGTCAACACGTTAAAGTAGAAACGCATGTAGCCATCAGTGATGGGGTCGCACCATGACACCCAATAGCCCCAATAAAGTACTCAAGGCTGTTGCTCTCAAGTATGAGCTTAACGGCGCAGCCCCACGAGTTACCGGTCAAGGTGAGGGCTATGTGGCTGAAGCAATCCTAGCGAAGGCTAAAGAGTTTGGTATACCAACGCGTAATGAGCCAGAGCTTGTGGAGTTCTTAATGCAACTCAAACTCAATGATGTTGTGCCCCCCGATTTGTATGCTGCCGTTGCAGAAGTGCTAGCATGGGCCTATGAGATTGATGGCAAGACTGTGCCGGAGCCGCCTAAGGCTAATTGATCAGGCTTCATTTACTCCATTAGGCGCAACGCCTGTTTTGGCCTGAATCCAAGCTAGATTTAGAAATATGTCCAATATGAAAAGGCTTTAACTTTTCCTGAATTCAGGTATGCAATTAGATTGCACATCTGTTACACTTTAGTTAATGAATAAAAAATCAATGCCCAAGGTTGAAACTCAGCTGGAGAGAGAAACTTTTCATCTAAAGGCAAGTAATGGTGGTGGACTTCTTAGTTTTGAGGTTTGGGGTTATGTGAAGGATGGTAAGACAGTGGTAACAAGGTACAACTTGGCATATATCAATCGATTAATTTGCCAAAAAGATAACGGGCGAGTGCTTGGGTTTGATAATGCACACGATTACCACCACAGGCACTATATGGGAAAAGTTGCCCCAGTGGAGTTTGTGAGTTATGAACAAACCTTGGAGCGGTTTCAAGAAGAATGGCAGATAATCGTTAAAGGATTAAAAAAGGGGAAGAAATGGCAAAAGTAATTATTCGTACTGATAAGGTTGAGAGCTTTTTTGATCGTGCTCGAAAGGCTGCACAAAAAGCCGACCGCGGCGAGTCATTTAAAAAATCAGCCACTTTCTCATTTGAAGACCCTCAAGAGATGTTCATGGTTCTTTCAGAAGCGCGCAGACGCTTGATGCTGGAGGTCATGGATGAACCCAAGACAATTACTCAACTGACAGTCAAATTACATCGCGAACGTTCCGCCGTTACCAAGGATATTGGACTCTTGGAGAAATTAGGATTACTTGTTTCCCAAAAAAGGTCAAATCCAGGGCATGGTGTTGAGAAGTTGGTTAGAACAGTTGCGCCAAAAATTGAGATGATCGCAACCTTGGGTTAATTAAACCAAGGATAAAGAGCAACTTCCTAAAACGTTAGGGGGTTTAGATTTAAACCTGCAGGCTGGTGACTTCTTTGTAGGCATCGACTAAGCGGTTACGAACCGCAATCATGCCTTGCAGAGAGAGGTTGGCTTTTTGTAGAGAAATAATGACTTCTTCCAAGGAAGTGTCAGAATTGCCGGCAGAAAATGCCTGTGCCTTGGCTTGGGCCACGTTTGAGGCATTGCTGACATTCTCAATCGCGTTCTTCAAAATGTTCTGGAAATCGACTCCGTTACCCGCTTTAGGGTCAGTGTTGGCAGGAGCACCAGGCAAGCCGGTGGCCATTGCCGCCTGCATTGCTTGCATCCTAGCCATCATTGAATCGAGATTCTTGGTATCCATAAACCCTATTATTACGATCTTTTCTAATTAAATCAATACTTTACTTATCCACCTCAAAACCAGCCTCTTTATAGGATTTGAGCTTATAGCGTAGTGCTCGCTCTGAAATCCCTAAAATCTGCACCGCCTTACTGCGATTACCGCCAACTTGGGCTAAGACCTTGAGGATATGCTCCCGTTCCACCGAGTTCATATCGTTAGCGCTAGACCCTTGGGTACTTGTTAAATTAGATGCAATATTTGTGCCATTTTGCGGGTTTTCCCTCAAAGAATGTGAGGAGGCACTCTCATTGGGTGGTTTTTGGGAATGGATCTCGAGGTGCTCAGCCCCAATTTCATCACCGTCACAGAGAAGCACAGCGCGTTGGATGATATTTTCCAGTTCTCGAACATTACCTGGCCAGTTGTACTGGGGGAGCATCTCCAGAGCACTGGGGCCCAAGACTAGATCATCGCGACCAATATTGAGGCGATAGCGTTTTAGGAAAAAATCGGCGAGTGGCAAGATATCGCCAGCGCGTTTATGGAGCTCTGGAATATGAATCGGAAACACGGCTAAGCGAAAGTAGAGGTCTTCTCGAAAGCGACCGGCTTGTACCTGTTCCTCCAGATTGCGATTGGTGGCAGCAATGATGCGCACGTCGGCTTTAATTGGTTCAGCCGAACCCAAACGCTCCACCATCTTATCTTGCAAGACCCGCAAAAGTTTGGCTTGCAAGGATGCAGGCATCTCACCAATCTCGTCTAAAAATAATGTGCCGCCATCGGCTTGCTCAAACTTACCCGACTGCGATTTAGTAGCGCCAGTAAAGGAACCTTTTTCATGACCAAAAAGAATCGACTCCAAGAGCGTATCGGGGATCGCTGCGCAATTAAGAGCCACGTAAGGACCGCTCGCACGCTTGGAGGTGAGATGAATGTGGTGCGCAATGATTTCTTTACCAACCCCTGAGCCGCCCGTAATCAAAACGCTCGTATCGGTTTTAGCAACCCGCTCGCAACGCGCCAGTGTATTAATCATGGCAGGGTCTACTGCAATGATGGCGGGTGACAGTTTTTGTTGATCCGCTACTAATTTAGGAGGTGACGCTACGCTGGTTTGGATTGCAGTACTTGTCTCATGGGGAAGATTGGGTGGTCGATAGCGCGAGATAATTTCGATTAGTTGATCGGGCACGAAGGGCTTAATTAGAAAATCACGCGCACCGGCTTTCAGAGCTTCAACCGCGAGCTTGGCATCGGCAAACGCCGTCATCACAATGACTGGCAGGTCGGGGATTTCTTTGAGAGCTATTTTGAGCAGATCAAGACCGTTCATGCCAGGCAGACGGTAATCAGTAATCAGAACGGTTTTGAGCCCAGGTTGCAAAAGTGGCAGAACACTCTCGGCGCGTTGATGGGTCACAAAGTCAATGTGATTCAGGCGTAAGGTAACCGCAATCGCCTCACGCAAATCTTCATCGTCTTCAACCAGAATGACAGGAAAGTCAGTATTGGTGGGGGTCATCATGGGGCTAGTGTGCTCGTCCTATAAAGAGTTCATGCAGGGTAAGGTAATCGTAAAACGCGCACCCTTGGAATAGTTCTCAGCATGGATTGAACCACGGTGCGCCTCTAAGGCGTTCTTTGCAATCGCTAATCCAAGACCGGTGCCATTGGAGTGTCCCGTCGAGAAGGGTTCAAATAAAGAGTCAATCATTGCTTGCGGAATACCAGGGCCTTGATCTTCGATGACGATGGTCACGCGTTGCGCATTGCTACTGCCTTCAATAGAAATCTGTTTACCCGACTCGGAGACCTCTAGAGCATTTTCTAAAATTGCTAAGAGGGCATTCACAATCGCTTGCTGCTCGACATTTACCAATTGGTCTTTGGAGAGATCAATTTTAGAAAGCAGTTGCACTCCCTTTTTCTCACACAGCGGACGAATAGCCTGCTCTGCCGTTTGCACAATGCTGGCAATGGGAACCAGTTCAGACTTGCGGGGCCGATTGGTAATAAAGCGCAACATATCTTGCGAGAGTTTTTCTAAGCCAAGCAGTTGCTTACGTAGACGCTCGGCAAACTCTTTGGATTCTTCTACAGCAATCTTGCCATCGCACAGGTGCGAAGAGTAGAGCAGAGCAGTTGCTAGTGGCGTGCGAAATTGATGCGCAATGCTAGCTGCCATTTTACCCATGGCTGCTAGACGATTTTCTTGCTGCGACTGTTGATGCAAATGAATGTTGGCGCTGATGTCTTGAATTTGCACAATGCTGCGACTTCCCTCATCGATGCGCACCAATTGCACCGTGCGCCTTCCAGCGGGGCTTTCAATTAAGTACTCGCCCGGTGCAATCGACGCCTGCCAATCACTCGGCAAGGTCAGTGCTTCACCAATCACAATCTTGGGCAAGAACTTTAATGCCGATGGATTGTGCAAAGACACCAGGTTATGTTCAAGAAGAACAACCCCAGCTGGAATAGCATTGAGCAAAATACCCAAGCGGTGGTTTGAGTCATAGAGCTCTTGGGTGAGCTGATTAATTTTCTCTTGTAAATCAGCCTGTTGCGACTCTAGCTTCTTGGATTCTTCATAAAACAGGGCAAAAGCCTCTGCGAGCTGATTGGGCATCAACTGTGGGGCTGGATCCTTAGGCTCAGAGGCAAGCGGTTTAGGCATGGTTGCGGGTAAATGGGGAGGCGAAATCGGCAAAATTTTCCTATAAATCGGCAATATTTGTTATAGAATATCAACATTTAGTGGTTTAATGATAAAAATATTCTGTATATAGTTGTTTTGCCTTGTTTTTGACCGTTTTATGAAACAAAAATGAGGCTATTGGAGACGCGCTGATTGCATCCACTAGTATTTTTGTAACTGATTGATTTAATTAGGAATCTGCCATTGAGCGATGAAGCCGTACCCGGAATGCAGGGAGATGGTAAAGATGCTGCTGTAGTCAATATTGGCTCAGGCAGTGCGGCTTCTGCACCCCTTTCGCCAGCCATGGCAGCAATCGCAGCCCGGGCAGCAAGTGCCCCTGCAAAATCATCAGCCCCCCCAAAATTGCGCGAACTCATGTTTCGGTTCTCAGCGCTTAATCTTCAGCAGCGCTTAATTGTTGCGGCCGCACTGATTCTCTTTTTAGCAGCGATTATTTTTGTATCCCTCTCAGGACGCAAAAGCGATTTCCGTGTTTTGTTCTCAAGCATTAATGAGCGCGATGGTGCTGCGATTGTTGCCGCCTTGCAGCAGATGAATGTGCCCTATAAATTTACCGAGGGTGGCGCCGCTATCTTGGTCCCAGAATCCTCGGTGTATGAAACCCGTCTCAAGTTAGCGGGTCAGGGTCTCCCCAAATCCGGTAATGTCGGCTTTGAACTCCTTGAAAACCAAAAGATGGGGACGAGCCAGTTTGTTGAGCAGGTCAATTACCAGCGCGGACTTGAGGGAGAGTTAGCGAGAAGCATTAGTTCTTTGAGTCAAGTGAAATCAGCGCGCGTGATGCTCGCCATTCCCAAGCAAACGGCATTTATGCGCGAGCAAGAGAAGCCCACTGCATCGGTGGTGGTCACCATGCACCCCGGTCGATTCTTAGATAACCAGCAAGTAGCTGCAATCGCTAACTTAGTGGGCTCCTCGGTTCCTAATCTTGGTCCAGCGAACGTCACGATTGTGGATTCTGAGGGAAGCTTATTAGCACCCAATCCACAACGCTCGGTGGGCTTAGATAGCACCCAACTCAAATACGTTGCCGAACTCGAGGGTGCATTATCCAAACGGGTACAAGCGATTTTGGAACCCGTTGCCGGTAAAGAAAATGTGCGCGCGCAGGTCACCATCGATATGGATTTTGGTGAACTAGAGCGCATGGAAGAAACCTTTGGGCGTAATACGCCACCTAATCAGGCGTCGATTCGTAGTCAACAAAGTAATCAAGGCTCGACAGGTAGTTCTGCAGCATCTGGAGTTCCCGGTGCGCTCACCAATCAACCCCCTGGTGGTGGGCAGGCGCCACTGAATACGCAGGCAGCGGGTAACAATAATCCCCAAAATCTCAATGCACCTCCCGGTAACACAGGAAGTGGTGTGACCAATAATCGAAATGACAATGTCGTTAATTACGAACTCGATCGTGCGATTCAGAGGATTAAGGCGGAAAAGGGCAAGGTCAGACGCGTCTCCGCAGGTGTGGTCGTTAACTTCAAACCGGGAGGCGTGGACAAGGATGGCAAGCCTCTGAAGCCAGTAGCCTATAACGCCAAAGAGATTGAGCAAATTAATAATTTAGTAAAAGATGCTATTGGCTTTAATGAAAAAAGAGGCGATAGTGTGAGTGTTGCCAATATCTTGTTTAAGGCCGAAGCTAGTGATGAGCCACCCTTTTATAAACAGCCTGGAGTTATCGAACTTAGTAAAGAGTTCTTCAAGTTCGTCATCATTCTGGGCTCATTGGGTATCTTGTTCTTTGGGGTAGTACGCCCACTCTTATTTCCACCGAAAGTCGATCAAGCCTTGGAAGAGCAGCGTATTGAAGAAGAATTTGATGAAAAGATCAAAGCCGAAATGGAGACCATGTCACCGGCGGCTCGAGAGAAACGCCGGATGGAGGTTGAGCTAGAGCGCGAGCGTCGTCGCATTCAAGAAGAGGAAGAGCGCGCACGTCTTGAGGCTGAGAAAAAAGCGGAAGAAGAAAGTCGTAAACGCCTTGAGGATGAGAAAAAAGCAGAATACGATGAGCTCTTGGCCTACGCAGTTGAGTATGTGGAATCTAACCCCAAGGTGGTCTCTGGCATCTTCAAAGAGTGGTTAGCAAATGATGCTGCCAAAACCAATGAAGCAAATGTAGCCTCTGGGGGAGCTGCTTAATGACAAAGAGAGTGATTGGCAATGCCTGACGAACAAGCCGCCCCGAAGACCCTCTCGATTGCCGATGCCCTGAAAGAAGGCGTCAAGGGTGCTCAACAAACTGGCACGATCACCTTTGATGATCTCGATGGAGCATCAAAGGCTGCGGTGATTTTGTTAGCAGTAGGCGCAGAGTCGGCTGCGAATGTCTTGCGGCAGATGACCCCATTTGAAGTGCAACGCCTGTCGGGCAAGATGGCCGTGGTGCGCTCGCTCAGTCGCGATCTTGTCTTGCAGGTTCTGCGCGAGTTTAAAGAGGTGACTGGCAATAACGCACAGGTATCGTTTGACACCGATTCCTTCATGCAAAACATGTTGACCAAGGCCATGGGTGCTGAGGGTGCATCCGATCTCTTGGGACGTTTGGAGTCCACCCTCGACATGTCCGGAATTGAGACCCTAAAGAGAATGGAATCCGATGTTCTCTATGAGATGATCAAGAATGAGCATCCACAGATTATTGCTACGGTGATGGTCTTCTTGGAGTCTGCTCAGGCAGCCTCGGTCTTGAAATTATTCCCCGATGAGCTCAGAAATGAACTGATCTTGCGGGTGGCTCTCCTAGAGAAAGTCCAACCTGCTGCATTGAAGGAGTTAAATGAAGTGATGTCACGTTCTGCTGGACCTGATTCTGATTTCCGTCGCAGTACGGTTGGTGGTATTGTGCCAACCGCCGAGATTCTCAATATGCTCTCAGGCGGACTCGACAAAGCTGCTTTGGATAATATTCGGGGATACGACGCGGAGTTGGCCGATGCGATTCAAGAGAAGATGTTTGTCTTTGAGGACTTCTTGGAGATTGAGGATCGCTCCTTGCAAACTATGTTGTTAGAGGTGCCCAACGATACCTTGGTTATTGCTCTCAAAGGTGCAAGTCCTAAATTGCGTGAGAAGCTCTTTAAGAACATGGCTAAGCGTGCTGCCGATGGAGTGCGTGAGGATCTAGAAACACGACCACCGGTCAAGATTCAGGAAGTCGAAGAGATGCAAAAAGAAATCATCCGTGTCGCGCGTGCCTTGGCTGAAGAAGGCCGCATGATTATGGAACGAGGTAAGTCGGCCGATGCCTTCCTCTGATCAGGACTCATTACCACTGCGGTGGGAGATCCCCTCATTCGATCCTCCCAAGCCCCCAAAGCCCCCTAAACATCCCCCCATTCAATATCCTACGGTCGAAGAGGTCGAGGCGATTCGGGCTAGTGCATACCACGAGGCTTATGAGCTTGGATCCAATCAAGGATTTATCGAAGGACGTGAGAGTGGATACAAAGAGGGTCAGGCCAAAGGCTATGAAGAGGGTTATCAAAAAGGCTACCTTGATGCCCATACCGAAACCAATCGCTTACATGATGCTCTGAAAGAGTTATTGCTAACGCTCGATGGTTTCCCTCAAGCTATTTCGGAGCCACTGACCCAACTTGCTTTTGAGATCGGCGCTCGACTTTCTGCCAATGAGTCGATGGAGCGAGCCCCATTTGTAGCTGCGGTGCAAGAAGCGCTGATGCGTTTACCCCGCCCTGGTGAGAGTTTGTATTTGCGGATCCGCTCTGAAGAAGTGGATACCTGGAAAAAAATAGTAGAAGATCCTGGCCTGCCATTTACTTGTTCGGTTTTAGTCGATGCTGATGTGCAGCTGGGTCACGCTTATGTGGAAGTGGGTGGAGCGCGGATTGATGTGGGTAAAGAAGCGCGCAAGGCTTTGGTATTTTCTGCGCTTGGTCTAAGTGGAGGCCCCGCAAAAGCACCAGACCAGAACTCAGTGATTGCGCTCGAGTCTCCAACTATCGAGGGCGATAGCCATGAGCCTCCAGCTAACTGAGTTTGCCTCGCAGTTACATCTCCAAGGAGAGATACTCAAAGAGGCTCCGCGCTCTATTCGTGAGGGTAAATTAAAACGGGTCTCGGGGATTGTGTTGGAGGTCGAGGGCTTGCCAATGAGTATTGGCTCTGGCGCAACCATAGTTTCTCAAGCGGGTGACTTAAGTTTTGATGCCGAGTGTATTGGCTTTAATGGCGGTATTACCTATTTGATGCCAATCGATACGGTCGAAGGTATCGCTCCGGGGGCTCTTGTTTATCCTGCTAAAACACCGGTTGATTATGGCAAGGGGTACATCACCAAATCGGTCATCGAGCCCTTACCGATTGGCGAGGAGTTATTGGGCAGGGTGGTCGATGGATTGGGTCGACCGATTGATGGCAAGGGCTCGGGTAGTAATAAGCTTATCGCTCAAATCCAACGCAGTATTAATCCCTTGGATCGCACACCGATTCATGAGCCCTTGGATACGGGTATCCGCGCGATTAATGGTTTGCTAACGGTTGGGCGTGGTCAACGCGTTGGGATCTTTGCAGGATCGGGCGTTGGTAAAAGCGTTTTATTGGGAATGTTGGCGCGTAATTGTGTTGCGGATGTCATTGTGATTGGTCTTGTCGGTGAGCGCGGTCGCGAAGTGCGAGAGTTTTGTGAAGATACGCTTGGCCCAGAATCTTTTGGTCGGGCGGTGGTGGTTGCAGCTCCAGCAGACGCCTCACCATTAGCCCGCTCAAAAGGGGCATCGTATGCAACCGATGTGGCGACTTGGTTTCGGGATCAAGGTAAACACGTGGTCTTGATTGTAGATTCATTAACGCGCTACGCGATGGCTCTGCGCGAAATTGGTCTGAGCTTAGGTGAGGCACCGGTGGCGCGCGGCTATCCACCAAGCGTCTTTGCGCGCATGCCCGAACTAGTCGAGCGCGTTGGTAATGGTGCAAATCCCAATGGATCGATCACAGCGTTTTACACCGTCTTATTAGAAGGCGATGATACGAATGATCCAGTGGCCGATACAGCCCGCGGAATTTTGGATGGCCACTTTTTCTTATCCAGAGAGTTAGCCGATAGCGGACACTATCCAGCCATTGATATTGAGAAGTCCATCTCACGGGTTATGCCCAAGGTATCGAGTCGGGAACATTTAATGAGTGCACGGCGCGTAAAGCAACTCTATAGCCGATATATGCGCGGACGGGACTTAGTATCCATGGGCGCTTATGTTGCGGGAAGCGATCCAGAACTGGATGCTGCACTTCAGTCGTGGCCCAAAATCAAAGAGTTTTTGCAGCAAGACTCGGAGTTCAGTGTGGGGCTTGAGAGCACCTTGCAAGAACTCGAGAGTATTGCTCCAAGTGAGATCAGCCCTAATGTTCCGAGTCCTGCCATGCAGAACATCCGACGGATATGAAGCCCATTGAACTACTCCTCCGTTTAGCCAAGATTCGGGAGGATCAGGCGATGGCCAATGCGCGCAGAGCGACCGGGCAGGTCAATCAAGCCCAAGGCTTTCAGAAACAGGTCTTGGACTATGCCAAGGATTATGAGAATCAGATTATGGAGGGAGCCAAAACCGGTACCTCGGTGGCATTTATACAGGATGCCAACGCCTTTCGGGAGAAATTACTGCTTAGTTCTGCAGAAATAAGTAATCAAATCAAGGGCTTATCCATTGGTTCCGAGCAAGCCTTAAAAATAGCCATGCAAGCTAAGATGCGCTCACAAGGACTTGGTAAATTGGTCGCCAAAGCCCACCTAGAGGCCCGCAGAAAGCTTGCGCGGTCTGAACTCAACCAAATGGAAGACAACTACATTGCACGCCTTAATCGATATTCTGGCACGGAAAATGCTTAGATAAGGATGTCCTTTATGGAGAACGTATGTCTTTTGCAAACGCTGTACCGTCTAAGCACCAGGTAAGCCAGCTACAAGCTGGCCGGGAGCCGTTTGCGTCCAAAGATAAGCTACCCTCCAATGCTGGTGGGCTTGAGGACTTCCTCAATGAGCTTAACCAAGCCACGAATTTACGCATGCAGGTCCAAGAAGAGACGGCTACCGATAACCGCCTAAAGGGTAAGAAAGCACCAGAAGTAAAGGATTCCAAGACCGATCCTGAGGTGCAAATATTGCATAAACAAGAACAAAGCACTCAAAATCCTGCAAATATTGCCGATTCAGGTGCTCGTTCCGATCCAGCGATTGCCAAAATCATGGCGGCCCTGGAGCAATTAAATCAACAAAATCAAGCAAAGGCTGCTTCGCTCTTAAGTAACTGGGGCGAGACCGCATCGGTTGGCAAGCTCGATCTCGAGAGTTTGCGCACGAACCTTAAGAATTTAGGCTTTGAGAGCATATTGGGCGATCTTGAGAAAGCCCAAGCCGCTGGCAATTTAGAGCAGGTTGCAGGGTTACAAGCAAATTTAGCTGAAAAACTACTCGCCCAGTTAGGAAACCTCAACGCCCAAAATAAAGATGCACAGGTCGGCATATTAAGTGCCAAGGCAAGTATTGATGCAAAAACCTTGCAGGCCCTTGAAGCACAGAGAAACCAGATAACAGCGAATCAAACCATCAATCAAGCCCTTCAGAAGCAATTATTGGCCCAAGAACAGATGAATACGCCGGTGGCGGGATCAGAGCTCGTGCGTGTGATCGCAGTTGAGCCTAGCCTAGCCCAAGAGCTAAAGATGAAGCAAGCTGCTGATTTAGATACAGAATTTACCCTTACGCACAATACTCTTTTGGGTTCTAAGGCGATGGAGTCGGTGTCTCTGGACGAGAGTGCCGTTGCTGTAGAAGATATCGATACATTGGTGAGCGGTAACAATCTACTGGCCAAATCATTATTGGATGGGCAAGCTCTAATTAAAACCGAGAAGCCATTAGACAAGTCTGTTGGAGATGATTTCAGTGGCAATTTGCTCAGCGCATCCCAAGTGGCACAAAGCACTACTGTTAGCACCCCCACCCAGATTGCAATGAGCCTCAATGAGGCCTCTATTGTTTCTGGACCGTTGCATAGTGAAATCATGAGCGCAGCCAAATCAGGCGGTGGCAGGATTCAGTTGGAGTTAACGCCACCTGAGCAAGGAACCATTCGGATTGATTTACGGATTGATCAATCGGGTAGGGCGCATTTGATTGTGGAAGGTGCCAGCGATGCCGCTAAAGCACGCTTGGATCAAGGTGGTCAGCAACTAAAGAATGAGTTTGCCCAAATGGGCCTCAATTTATCCCTTGATCTTCGACAGGGGGATAGTCGTTTTGCACAAAATCAGCAATTTGGGTCTGATCAAGCCCGTTTTGCCCAGCCTAGTTCTTCTACCGATAGATCCTCCATGGGGATTGGTTTATTATCTGAAAGACTCGCAAGCTCAAGATTCTTAAGTGATAATGCGAGTGGTGTTTCAGGTATTCACCTGTATGCTTAATACAGTTATCTATGAGGATCGGCAATGGCTGACGAAGAACGAGTTGAACCCACGCTAGAGGCGGGTGCAGCCCCAGCGGCAGCGGCTCCCGCATCGGCGGAATCAGCGGCCCCCCCTCCCCCTAAAAGCAATAAAAAACTCTTCATCATCTTAGGTGTTTTGGTCGTTCTGATCGCTGGTGGTGTTGGTGGCTATATGTACATGCAAAAGTCAGAGGCTGAGAAAAAAGCTGCCGAAGCAGAAGCCAATAAACCAGAAAATATCCTCAAAAAGCAACTGACCGATCGTAAGCAAAACGCACCTTCCATCTACATCGCTTTAGATGAAATGATTGTTAATTTGCCAGGGCGTGGCGGTGAGCATTATTTACAAACCAAAATTGTCTTACGCACTGCAGATTCTTCTACAGAAGGCAAAGTGAAGCAGTTCATGCCCGTGATCCGCGACAAGATCATTACGGTTTTGTCTTCCCGTCAAATGCAAGAATTAGCAACGGTAGAAGGTAAAACAATGATGGCTCGCGAAGTGGCCTTGGTGATTAATTCCATTATTGCTCCCCAGTTAACGGCAATCTATATCTTGCAGCAACAGCCAGCCACAGCGGATATGCAAAATCTAGAGCGTATTGGTGCCATCCCCAAAGAAACGTCTACTGGCAAAAAGATTACCAATGAGGCTGCTAGAGCAGCAGCAGAATTCTGGAATGTCACAGAAATGGATTTACCGGTCCAAGCGGTTCTCTTTAGCTCCTTTGTAATGCAGTAATGCATCTTAGTCTGCTGGAGAGCTCC
Source organism: Polynucleobacter sp. UK-FUSCHL-C3 (assembly GCF_040409815.1). NCBI lineage: Bacteria > Pseudomonadati > Pseudomonadota > Betaproteobacteria > Burkholderiales > Burkholderiaceae > Polynucleobacter > Polynucleobacter sp. UK-FUSCHL-C3. The sequence continues at coordinate 1,435,984 of NZ_CP099959.1, read as the reverse complement.
ACAGGAAAATAATGGCAGATCAGGATATTAACTTTGAAATGAACATCAACGCTGTTGATCAGCGTGAGATGTTCGATAAGTCCAAGATCATCGCGCGTCGGCGCATGCCGACTCTGGAGTTAATCCACGAACGGTTTAGCCGCGCTGTCCGCCTCACACTCTTTAATATGATCCGCGCACCGATTGAGGTGCAAATGCATTTACCAGTAGTAAAAAGCTATGAGAACTTTGTCAATGAGTTCCCAGAGCGTACCAATATTAATATTGTTGGTATCCGCCCATTGCGTGGCGTAGGGTGTTGGATTGTTGATCCTGGCGTGGTTTATATCGCGATTGATAATATGTTTGGGGGTGAAGGGCGCTTACCTCCTAAATTAGGATTACGCGAGTACACCGCTACTGAGTTGCGTATTATTCGGCGCTTGGTCGACGCGCTTCTCAGCGAGTATGAGAAGGCATGGAAAGCAGTCTATGAGATCAAATTTGATTTCATGCGCCAAGAAACAAATTTTGGTTTTGCGAAGATTACCTCACCCAGTGAGATGGTCTTGCATTCTAAATTTACGATTGAGATTAATGGCCGTCCTGGCGATGTTGACCTGTGCATTCCGTTTTGGGTGCTTGAGCCGGTTAAGTCGATCTTGTATAACAATATGCAAGGGTTTGCGAGCGAGCCCGATGAGCATTGGGCCAATCTTCTCTCAGATCAAGTGCATGAGGCACCTGTTACAGCCGTTGCTGTGCTTGCCAGAAAACAAATGCTCTTAGGCGAAGTTGCGTCACTCTCTGTGGGTGAGATTATCCCCATCGAGATCATGGACCCCATTACTGTTTATGTGGATGGCTTGCCGGTGATTCGGGGGCAGTATGGGGTTAAAAACGGCCGGTATTCGGTCAAGATCCAAACGATTCAGCATCCTGCCGAGTTCTTAAAGAGCCCACTAGAAAGTGCTCGTTTAGGTCCCAGCATGATGCGTGGCGCCGAACAAGGTGAGCTGTACGAGCAGTTCTCCGATGGCGCCCCCAATATCAGTGATGGTGCTGGCGCCCAAGCAGTTAGCCCGGAAGATCTGGCCAAACCAGCCGTAAGCGATACAATTAATTCACTTGCCGATACTTTAGTGGCTAAAGACGAAACTGGTTCAACGGACGTAAATCAAAAAGGGGATACAAATGGCTGAAAATGATAATGATTTAGCTAAGTCCCTCTCCAGCAAAGATTTGGCTGGCTCTCTGCGGAAAGCTAACTTTTCTAACCTAGAAGATGGCGCAAAAGCGGGTGCCGATTTCAATGAAATCGACCTAGTGATGGATGTTCCAGTTCAAGTGACAGTTGAGCTTGGGCGCGCCAAGATGCAAATTCGGAATCTGCTGAACCTGACCTATGGCTCTGTGATTGAGCTCGATATCTTGGCTGGCGAACCCCTTGAGGTAGTTGTGAATGGTTGTTTAGTTGCTCAGGGAGAGGTGGTGATCGTGAACGATCGTTACGGTATTCGCTTAACGGATATTGTTACTCCGGCCGAGCGCCTGCGCAAAATTAATCGCTGAGTCGCGCATGAATCCTTCGATTGGGGGCATGCTGTGGTTCTCCTTCTTTTGGCTAGCCCTAGCCGCAGCCTTAATTTGGGTGGTGGCTTATTTAGTGAAGCGTGATGCCGCAACCAAGGCATCCAACCCCAATGTCAAAATCTTGGCGCAGCAATCGATTGGTCCGCGTGAACGGATTTTGGTAGTTAATGTGTTGGGTCGGATTTTGGTGCTGGGGCACTCACCCAATCAAATTAATTTATTAATGGAATTAGCCCCGGAAGATCTTGCTAATCTCACTCCACAATCTAACCCCTTAGACTTCTCGATTAATCTCAAGCGCTTTGTGAAGAGGAAGGTCACTTGAGGCATAAAGCATTTTGGCTCTTAGCGAGCCTTCCCTTACTTCTTGCTCTGCCCGACCTAGTGTCGGCGCAAACTCTCCCCTTGGTGACCACTAAAGGAACCGGAGCCAATACGACCTACTCGGTCCCAGTTGAAACACTCTTAGCCTTAACGGCGCTCAGTTTTTTACCCGCTGCGCTAATTTTGTTAACGAGCTTTACACGGATTTTGATTGTGTTCTCGCTCTTAAGGCAGGCCTTGGGTCTAACCACCATGCCACCCAATATTGTTTTAATCGGACTGTCATTCTTTCTGACCCTGTTCATCATGAATCCGGTTTTTGAGAACATTTATCAAAAAGCGTATCAACCGTATACCGCTGGCAAGATGAACTTTTCTCAAGCAGTTGATGTGGGTTCAGTTCCTCTTAAAGAATTTATGCTCAAGCAAACTCGCCGCGATGATTTGAACCTGTTTGCCAAAATGTATGGTAAACCAATCAATGATCGTGAGGATGTGCCAATGACGGTATTGATTCCAGCATTTGCGATCTCTGAAATCAAGACTGGTTTTCTAATAGGCTTTGTTATTTACCTACCGTTTTTGGCAATCGATTTTGCCGTTGCCAGTATCTTGACCTCTTTGGGGATGGTGATGGTTTCGCCAATGATGTTCTCCTTGCCCTTAAAGCTCATTGTGTTTGCTCTGGCCGATGGCTGGACCTTGCTTTCTTTATCGCTTGTTCAAAGTTATTTCAATTAGCGTATGGAAAGCGGACTCATTATTGATTTGGTATACCAGGCTCTGCGGATGGCTGCTTTATTAGCAGGCCCCACCTTGCTTGCTCTCTTGATCGTTGGTTTGGTTTTGGGAATCTTGCAAGCGGCCACGTCCATTAACGAGTCGACCGTAGCCTTTGTTCCTAAGTTAGTAATCTTCGGCTTGGTCATTCTTTTGGCTGGGCCCGTAACCCTCGCATTGTTTGTGGATTACATCCAAGAGTTATTAGGCCGTATTCCTAGCCTCATTAGCTAGAAAATATCTCGATCATGATCACGATTACCGGATTTCAGATTGAGCAGTACATGTTAGTTCTCATGTTTGCAGCCGTGCGAATCTTTGGCGTGTTTCTAACCGCTCCGATGTTTGCGTTTCGGGCATTGCCAATGCAGTTTCGGGTTTTGCTCACTTTGCTATTGGCCTTTTATGTATTCCCGATGGTAGGAACCGCCAACTTTCCGACACCAGGCGGTAATATTAATTTCTTCTTTGTGATCGTTGAGCTTGCAATTGGTGCTTTCATCGGCTTTATGATTCGTCTGGGTTTAATGGCAGTTGATGTGGCTGCTGAGATCTTATCTTTTCAGGCTGGATTTAGTTTTGCCTCCACCTTTTTTAATGATCCCATGCTTAATTCTGGTTTAGTAGGACAGTTTTTAAGTTTGCTGATGATTGCATTGTGTTTTGCACTCAATATCCATCTACTGGTCATTGATCTAGTTCTGTCTAGTTTTAAAACCTTGCCATTTGGGGTCTGGCCTTCACAGTGGGGTATTCAGGCTTTTGTTGATATTTTGACCAGCTCTTTTCGTCTAGGCTTAGTTCTTGCCATGCCGATCCTCTTGGTCTACATCATGTTTAACATGACTCAAGCGTTTTTAGGTAGAACAAGCCCTCAAATGAATCTCTTCTCGGTGGGATTTGCAATTAGTATTCCCTTAGCGTTCTTAGTATTGGTTATTATTCTTCCAGACTTACCAGATGTATTGAAGCGTTCTCTAGAGGAGCCTCTAGGCTTAATTCGGCAGGGATTGGGAGTTAAAAATGCACCGCAGTAATCAGCGAGCGAAGATCATGAACCAACCATTACTATTGGCATTTGCTCTTGCAGGCTTTGCGTTTTCAATTCATGCGCAACCGAATTCAGCACCAGCTAGCGAGCCAAATGTCATTATTCGAGTCGAACCAATGGCCCCTGAAAAAGAAGGGCCTCCAAAGATCGACCCAGCCTTGGGAGAGGGGCGCGCAGGCCCGACAGATTGTGAACAAAAATTTCCGATGCCTCCTTCTAAGAAGGCAAGCGTTCCATACGTTGAGGACGACTCTATTATTTGTAAGCGCTTGGTAGTTCGAGGTCAGCAAATGCAATGCGAGATTGAGAAGCTGATCAACGAGCGTTCGGATGCTTTTTCTACAACTGGATCAAAAACAGAGCTTGCTAATTGGGCGCGTTGTAATGAAAAAATTGCCTCCCTATTGGTGGGTGGCTATTACTTGCCAGCCAGCGAGATCGAACGCCGCTTACAAATTTGCAGCTCTAATTTTTATGCTGATCCTGGTACGCCACCTAAATTAGGCAGCCCTTACACACGATTTATGCGTTGGGTAACCGGCATTGATTTAACCCCCCCACCAAGTGATGCGGCTCTTGAAACGGCGATAAAGCAATCTCTACCCCTAAATAGCCAAGAAAATATTGCTGGGCTAATGCAGTGTGAATGGATGTTTAGCACCAGCAAGACCCCCCAAATTGATCCCTTGCCAACACTCGCCCCGGCCACCGCTCAGCCTGCCCCCAAAATACCCAACAACACTAAACCCCCGGTCAAAAAGCCGGCAAACTAGAGCGTTCACTTACATACTTAACTTTTTCTTGAAAAAGCCGTTAATACACACATGAATATGATCTCTAGCCCTAGCCTTACCGGACTCACCACCACTCAAGGAGGGGCACGGGTTTTGCTTTGCCTTCTTTGCAGTGTGTCTACCTTTGGCGCTTATGCGGCTGATGACAAGACCAAGGAAGCGGCCGCACCCCAAGCGCAGGTGGCCAAACCAGTTAGTCCCAATGCTCCTGAGATTACTAAACCAACAAGCCCCGTAGCGCCTACAGTAGCCAAGCCCGCAGCAGTCGCTAGCCCAAAAGCCAGCACAAACCCCGATCAGGATATGACCGATGCTCTGGTTAAGAAGATCAATAAAAGCTCGGGCGATATTGTCTTAAGAAGTAGCGATCTACCACCACCGTTCCCAGCACCCAAAGTTGAAGTAAAAGCTGAGCTCAAGCCAGAAGTGAAGGCTGAAAAAAAGGCAGAAGTAAAACCTAAAGATCCACCTAAACCAGAAGCTGTAGTTATTAAGGTTAAGGAGGAATTGATCCCTGAGACTCCGTGGTCCTATACCGATGGACCTGCCGGACCAGAGAATTGGATCACTCTGAAGAAAGAAAATCAGCTGTGCGGTAAAGGGAAAATGCAATCCCCGATCAATATCAACTTTGATAATACGGTGAAGGGCAATTTAAATCCCGTCGTATTTGAGTACCGACCATTCTTCTTATCCTTAATCGATAACGGCAGGACCGTTGAGGTGATCGGTGCAGAGGGTAACAACATTACTCTTAATGAGAAACAATACCGCTTGATTGGTTTTGACTTCCACAAACCAAGTGAAGAGGCCTTTAATGGCGAACGTGCGGAGATGTCGGTGCATTTAGTGCACCAGCATTTTGATGGCAGCAAGGTGATCGTAGCGGTGATGTTGAGCTCATCCCCCAAATTATTGGGAGCAGCCAAAAAGTCATGGTGGGATAGTGCGCCCAAGGAAAACCCCTTGTTTCAGATCATCTTAAACAATGTCCCCTTGGTCAAAAATCAGGTTGCTTCACCACGCGATGTCGCTATCAATCCCAATCAACTTTTACCAGAAGACCGTACTTTTTTCACCTATATGGGGTCTCTCACCGAGCCACCCTGTACTGAGGGGGTTACCTGGATCGTCATGAAAAACCCGGTATTGGTCTCCGCCCAGCAGGTGCATAGCTTTGGCCAGATTTATAACAACAACGCTAGACCCCTCCAAATCAAGGGCGATCGGATCATTAAAGAGTCTCGTTAAAGCTCAAGCCGGATCCAATCCGGCAAAATTTACCGCTTTTTTCTTGGTATCCAATCTTTGTGCCAAGCAAATCTGTCTAAGGGGGCTCAATTCGATCCCCGGCAAGCAATAAATAATCAATAAAAACAATGTCTTATAGATGTTGGCATAGCTCTTGCTTATTATTGACTGACAAATGAACTTTGAGCATATTGCTCTGGGTGGATTTTGAGGAAAGTAATCATGAACGCTGTACCAAAATATGACTCATTGGTTTTTAACGAAGCTGCGCTAAAGCTGCGCACGCGTCGTCAAGAAATCTTGACCAATAATTTGGCCAATTCGGATACTCCTGGATTCAAAGCGCGTGATATTGACTTTGCTAAGACCTTAGAGAATGAGCTGGCAGGCAAAAATCGTTTTCCAAACTCAATTCCATTAGCAACTACCCATCAAGCTCATATTGCAATCCAGCCAGCGGTTGATGATCCTGGTTTGTTGTATCGGGTACCTAATCAGCCATCCATGGATGGCAACACAGTGGATAGCGATATAGAGCTGAGCCAATTTACCAAGAACTCTGTATTTACCGAAGCGGCGCTGACCTTCTTGGGCGGCACGATTCGTAGTCGTATGTCAGCCATTACTGGACAAGCCTCATGAGTCTCTTATCTTCCTTTGATATTGGCGCTACTGGCCTGACCGCTCAAGCCATGCGCTTAAACGTGATCTCGTCCAATATCGCTAACGTTGAGAGCGTCTCGGGTCCCGATGGCCGTGCATATAGGGCAAGACAGGTGGTTTTCTCTGCAATACCAACGCCCAACAAAGCAGGCTCAGGTGTTGCTGTGACTGAAATTGTGGAGAGTAAAGAACCCTTTCGAAGAGAGTACCGCCCAGGACACCCCAAGGCAGATCCAGCAGGCTATGTGGATATGCCCAATGTGAACCCGGTTGAAGAGATGGTCAACATGATCTCGGCACAGCGATCCTACCAAATGAATATTGAAGCAATGAACATCTCGCGTCAGTTGATGCTAAAGACATTGGACTTAGGTAATTAAGGTAAATCGAGGACATTATGGCAACTTCAGGAATGAGCGGAATTAGGACCTACGATCCAGCGGCAGCAAGTAAGCCAAAGGATACGAATCCCAATACCGGCACGAGCGCAGCAGATCAGACCCAGAACTTCTTAAAGCTTCTGATTGCCCAGATTAAGAACCAAGACCCGATGAGTCCGATGGATGCATCGACTATGACCGCACAGATGTCACAGTTAAATATGGTAAGCAGCATGGGGACAATGAACACCTCAATGCAAGCCATGTTGGCACAGATGCAAAGTGCTAACTTTATGAACCAAGCCTCTCTTATCGGTCATAGCCCGATGGTTGCAGGTAGTTCAATTAATTACACCGGCAGCGATGTCATGTTGGGCGCCAACCTCGCAAATCCATTGCAGGGTGTTGTGGCAACGATCAAAGATTCAAGCGGTAATGTGGTGGGAACAGCCGATATGGGTAATCTCAATAGCGGTATGGCCAACTTTATTTTTGATGGTAAAGATGCAAGTGGAGTCAAGATGCCAAAAGGTATCTATCGCGTAGAGATCAGTGGCAAAAATAATGCAGGCGCTAATGAGAGTCCGGCTCCTTATGTGGGATCACCGGTCGTTTCGATCCTAAAGGAAGGAAGTTCAGGTGAGGCGCTTCTCAAGTTAGCCGATGGACGCAGTATCAAAGCATCAGAAGTTAAGCAGTGGATTAACTAAAAAATTATTGAAGAAAGAAGGATAGCAACATGGCACAGTACGGAATCGGTTTATCAGCCCTAAATGCTTTCTCGGAGGCGATTGACGTCACCAGTAACAATATTGCGAACGGACAAACCGTCGGATATAAGCAGGCTGAATATGTCTTTGCAGACCAGTTCTTCAAAGCGCAAAATCCTCAAAGCCGTGATCGTGCTGGTATGGGTACATCCCGAATGATCATCCGTCGTGCTAATACCTACGGAACTATCTCTGGTACACAAAACCCACTCGATCTAGCAATCGCAGGTCCTGGAATGTTTATGTTGGCTAAGCAAGTTGACGGTACCGTGCCTACCGAAAATCCCCAGAAATTCCAGTACACGCGTAATGGCCAGTTTGCTGTTGATGCAGAAAACCGCATTGTGAATGAGAACGGCTTGTTCTTGGTTGGTTATGCAGCTGATGCAAGTGGCAATGTGCTTGATAGTAGTAAGTCTGTATTAAAGCTTGACACCACTGCAATGGCTCAGCAAGCAACAAAGACATCTACCATTAATTTAAATTTAGATTCAAGAGCAAACCCAACATCAGGCGGTGCTTTTGATCCAAAGAGCCCCGCAAGTTATAGCCAATCAATTTCTCAGACGGTATATGACGACAAAGGCGCTTCTCATACCCTTTCAATGTTCTATAAAAAAGTGAACTCACTTGATTTGGTTCTTACGCAACAAGCTGGGGCTAATACGTTTACTTTTGAACCTAAGCAGGCAATCGGAACTTCATTAAATGGAGAGCAGGCAAGCACAATAGCTACAACCTCAACACCAGCTCAGGTTACAGGCCCGATTCAAACAATCTATAACAGTACGCTTACTTATGTAAGTGGCGGAGTAGAAAACATCACCGGAGTAAAGTCAGTTAACGTCACCGCTGTTGGCAGTGGGTATACCCCGGGTATATATAAAAATGTCCCGATTACAGCATCGAATGGATCTGCTGGATCTGCTGGTTCTGGTGCATTAGCGACAGTAGTTGTAGCCGCAGATGGAACACTAGGTTCTATTAAGATAACAGATGCTGGTAGTGGATATATCTCAGGAAATGATTTATCTTTATCAGCGAACAATATTGGCGGCACAGGTTCAGGAATTTCATTAACACGCATCACCGCACTAAATATTGTTGGGGGCACCGATGGTGCAACTGTCGGGTCAATTACACAAGGCGTAAGTCCAGCACTGACAATAACAAATTCTGGTACTGGATATTTGGGTAAGACACCAACATTAACAGTTACAACTGCAGGTACTGGATATACGAATGGTACATACATTAACGTCCCACTGGGAGGGGGATCTGGTACCGGTGCGAAGGGAACTGTCGTGGTGTCTGGTGGAGCAATTAGTAGTATCACTACAACAGATGTCGGAAATGGTGCTTATATCCCAGGAGACGTACTAACACTCGCAAATACAAATATCGGTGGAGCAGGTTCTGGTGTTGTGATTGGGGGCTTATCTGCAGGAACTCCTGCATTAGCAGTGGCTTCTGGTGGAACAACCACATATACAAACGTGGCTTTGACAGGAGGAACTGGCAGTAGTGCAAAGGCAACAGTTGTTGTTAGTGGCGGAACAGTAAGCTCTGTCAACATAACAGATGTTGGAAATGGGTCATATGTCGCAGGAGACGTTCTAACACTAGCAAATACAAATATTGGTGGCTCGGGCACAAGCGTAGCCCTTGCAGCCTTAACGGGATCATTAAGTGCAGGTGTCACGGAAGCTGCTCCAGTCACATTTAGAGCATTAACTGCTGGCGAGTCAATCACAATCGGTGGATTGACATTAACTGCGTCTGGAGCGATCACTGCATCAGCAGTTGCAAACGGATTTGCAAACTTGTCAAACGGTAGCACTGGAAATATAACCTCAAATGGTTTGTGGAGTGGAACACTTTCAGGATGGCGTACAAGTGGTGTATCAGGCTCGGGCGTGACCTTTATATCAGCCGTTGCAAATAATAACGCTGAGGATATTAAGGTTGTAACAAATAAAGTAGGCACCGGCGCTCTTGGTTCCACATATAACTTAAAGCTAACCGATGGGACAAATTTATCTCTAAAACAGACAACAACAAAAGGTGAGACTGCTCAGTATAAAGTTGAAGTTGACCGATTTGCGATGTTTGCAACCTTAGATGGCGTACCAGTTGGTCAAACATCAACCGGACTTGGAACTTCTACTATTCGCCTAGGGGCAACAACGACACAAGAGCAAACATCCTTGGGTACTGTTGCGTTTGTGGGTGGAAAAAATATTGATTCTTTATCCCGTGACCAGTTTGGTAGACCGCAATTTAATACAAAAGTAACCATCGATGCATCGGGTGGACCTGGATCAACATGGGGTAAAACTGCTAATGGCGGCGTTGTTCAGTTTTCACTGGATAGTACAGACTTAACGGGTTACTCATCAGCAGCTCAGACATATGCAAATGAGCAAGATGGCACACCAACAGCGCAATTAAGTTCTTATTCATTTGATACGTACGGAAAGCTTGTTGCTCAATACGACAACGGCAAATCTGTGGTGAAGGGCCAGTTAATTTTGGCTGCATTCAATAATTTTGAAGGTTTAATTCCTGTTGGCGGCAATGGCTTCCATGCTTCTGCAGCATCAGGTGACCCATTAATTGATAAACCTAATGGATCACAAATGGGAGCCATTCGCTCACAATCTGTTGAAGAGTCTAACGTTGACCTAACTCAGTCACTCGTGAAATTAATGGTTCTACAACGTGCATACTCAGCTGCTTCACAGGCTACTAAGGTGCAGGTTGCAACACTGGTTGACGATACATTACGTATCGGCCAATAAGTTAACTTATAAGATCCATTAGCCATCATGATTAATCGCTTCGCTTACGTCTCGATGACCGGAGCCAAGGCATCGACCGAGCAATTGGCAGTAACGAGCAATAACTTGGCTAATGGACTAACGCCAGGATTTAAAGAGGTGATTAGCGCGTTTCGAGCTGTGCCATTGCGGGGAGATGGTGAGCCATTTAAGGGGAATGGTGCCGACTCAAGAGTATTTGCAATTGATAGCACCCCTGGAAGTAATTTTGCGGCAGGGTCGATTCAGACTACAGGCAACCCCCTTGATGTCGTTATTAAGGGGGATGGATTTTTTGCTGTGCGTCGACCCGATGGACAAGAAACTTATACAAGAGCTGGTAAGTTCATGGTTGATGAAAACGGCACATTAAAAATCGGTAAAGATATACCTGTAGTGGGAACTGGTGGCCTGATTACGATACCACCAAATGCCACTGTACAAATTGCAGAAGATGGTGCGGTGTTTACTCAGTTACCGGGAACCCAGTTCTTGAATCAGGCAGGTAAGTTGAAATTGGTAAACCCAAATCCGAACAGCCTGCAACGCATGGAAGATGGTTTTTATGACATTCCAGGCGAGCAAGCACCACCCGATGGTTCAGTGCGCGTTGCCCAAGGCGCGTTTGAATTGAGCAACGTTAATCCAACACTAGCAATGGTACAGATGATTGACCAAAGTCGTTTATTTGATTTGAACTTTAGAGCAGTGCAAACCGCAGACCAAAATGCACGGGCAGCAACGAGTTTGCTTTCCTTGTCACGTGGTTAATTAAAAGAAAGAGAAGAGCATGCTACGTTCACTATGGATATCAAAGACTGGGATGGATGCCCAGCAAATGAATTTGGATGTGATTACCAATAACCTCGCAAACTCATCTACCACAGCATTTAAACGTGTACAACCAATGTTTCAGGATTTGTTGTACACCACCTTGCGTGCAGCTGGATCATCAAGTAATGCTCAAAACTTATTGCCCACAGGATTACAAATTGGTGCTGGATCGGCTGTAACATCGACTGAACGCATCATGATTCAGGGATCCATGTTGCAAACCGGTAATCAGTTAGATGTGGCTATTAACGGTAATGGATTCTTTCAAATCCAGCTAGCCGATGGAACCTTAGCATACACAAGGCAGGGTCAATTTAGCTTAAGCTCAACGGGGCAAATTGTCACCCAAGCGGGTAATACGGTTGCTGGGGCTGGGGTAATACCTTCTACAGCAACTGGAATAACAATCAGCTCAGCAGGATTGGTTCAATATTCGACACAGGGATCAAGTACCCTAACGCAAGCAGGTCAATTTACGATGGCTAATTTTGCCAACCCAGCAGGTTTGGTTGCCATAGGTGGAAATAACTTTATTCCTTCACCAGCTTCAGGAACAGCACAAAATCAAATTGCTGGCACGAATGGTATGGGAACAACTCAGCAATACTACGTTGAGCAATCAAATGTAAACGTCGCCGAAGAGTTGGTTAATTTGATTGCTGCACAACGCGCCTACGAAATTAATACTAGAGCAGTAACCGCTTCCGACCAAATCTTGCAACGCGTTAGTAATTTAGGGCAATAATGATGACCGCTCATAAACGAACAATTGCTTCTCTAACCTTAGCTACTGTATGCGCTGGTTTGTTGGGCGCATGTGCCAGTGCGGATCGACCATCCTTATTGCAGACACCAACGACTGCACGACCAAAACCAATCCAAGAAACATCGGCCAATATGGGTAGTTTGTACCCCGCAAATTCGGGTGGGCCTTATGTGTCGATGGTTAGCCATCGTCCTTTATTTGAGGATCGCCGCGCTAGAAATGTGGGAGATACGCTCACCGTTATCTTGAATGAAACGACCAGCGCTGCTAAGAACTCATCTATGTCTGCTGCTCGTAAAGCAACCGCAACCAGCGAGTTTGCTCCTGGGGCATTAAGTGTACCGAAAGGTTGGTATACGGGTATTGCGCAAATTGGCAATTTTGAGGGAACGGGCGAGTTAAAGAGTGAGGGTGCGGGCGGTAGTGCAGCTAATAATACCTTTGCTGGAACGATTACGGTTACGGTCATTGAGATTCTGTCAAACGGAAATCTAGTTGTGGCAGGTGAAAAGCAGGTTGCAATTAGCAATGAAGAAGAGATCATTCGATTCGGGGGAATTGTGAACCCGAATAATTTGGTCTTTAACCGCATCTCTTCACAAGAAGTGGCTGATGCACGCATTGAATACCGTGGTCGCGGTGCAACCGATGACACCCAAGGTGTGGGTTGGTTTACACGACTCTTGTTAAAGATGGCGCCATTCTGATCGATATGCTACTTAAACAAATAACCATCAAAAAGATCATCCTGATACTAAGTATCAGTGTCTTTTCAAACACGGTCTTCGCAGATCGGATTAAAGATTTTGCAGACATTGCTGGCCAGCGACCAAACCAATTAGTCGGTTATGGCTTGGTGGTTGGTTTGGATGGCACTGGTGACCAAACCACGCAAACCCCATTCACCTTACAAAGCGTATTGCAGATGATTGGTGTGCTTGGCGTCACTCTGCCATCGACTGGTACCCAGGCTCAGTTACGTAATACGGCTGCCGTGATGGTAACGGCAGAGTTCCCAGCGTTAGCGAAGCCAGGTCAGCAAATTGATGTAACAGTTTCTTCATTGGGTAACGCAACCAGCCTAAAGGGCGGAACCTTGGTAATGACCCCATTAAAAGCGGCCGATGGTCAGGTCTATGCGCAAGCTCAAGGTAGCTTAGTAATTGGCGGAGCTAGAGCAGCCGCTGGTGGGGCTCAAACATCTGTTAATCATTTATCAGCAGGACGTATTCCATCGGGCGGTATCATCGAACGAGCAGTACCCGCATTATTGGTGGATGAGTTCGTGCAGTTGGATCTGCGCCGCGCAGATTTTGGACTGATGCAAAGAACTGCTGAAGCCATTGGTAGACGTTTTGGTTTAGGTACAGCAATCCCCATTGATGCTAGAGCGCTTAATGTACGTGTACCAACAGAACCCTTACGAAGAACAGCCTTTATGGCGGCTTTGCAAGACTTAGATGTGCCACCGGTCAGTGGACCGGCAAAGGTGATCTTGAATTCAAGGACAGGATCAGTGGTAATGAATCAGGCGGTGCAGTTATCGCCATCGGCCGTTGCGCACGGAAGCTTGACAGTCAAAATAGAGCAAACCCCAACCACTAGTCAGCCTCTGCCATTTAGCAGAGGACAAACTGCAGTGACCACACAAGATACCGCAACAATTACCGATAACGGTAAAGAAAATAGCTTAATTAGCGTCGCAAGCGGTGCTAACTTAGACCAGGTGGTGAAAGCTCTCAACATGTTGGGAGCAACACCACAAGATCTGATATCGATCTTGCAGGCATTACGAGCTGCTGGCGCTTTACGAGCCGAGTTGGAGGTCATCTAATGATCCCAGCGCTCATGATGACAACGGTTGATTCATCAACCGCTCGATTAATTAACAAGTCTGAAGCAGCTAAGAAGCCTGAAGACATCACGAAATCCGAAAAGAAGATTCGGGAAGCGGCGCAAGGTTTTGAAAGAACGCTATTGCGCCAAATGTTAAGTGTTGCCCGAAACAGCAATATCAGCGGAACCGAGACCAAAAGTAGTATGTCGATGGCCTATCTACAGATGATGGATGATCAGTTAGCAGACCTGCTATCAAAGACCAAAAAAATTGGTTTTGGAGAAAAAATGGCCGAGCAATTGCTAGAACAGTCAAATATCAAGCAATTAATCAATAGTGAGAAAAAAGCCGTAAACAGTAAAGATGAAGTGGCTTCGCCTGCGCTTAATAAATACATGCGACCCAACCCACTTCCCTATAAGAATTAAAGGTTTAGAAAGAATATATGGGTATTTATTCCATTAACGAATCGGCTAGTGCGGCGCTTAGGATTGCCCAAGCAGGAATCTTAGTAACGTCTCAAAACGTAGCTGGTACTTCGATAGAGGGATTCTCACGGCGAAGTGCTAGCACCGTGATGGATGCGCTTGCCCCAAATTCTTTAATGTTAAATGGTAGTAGTTTTGCAGTCGAGGGATTTACTCGTGAGTACTCTTCATTAATAGGCGGACAATTACTAAATCAGCAAGCAAAGTCATCTAATTCAGAGACATTAGTTCAGTATGTATCTACCATTGATAGTGTTATTGCAAATCAGTCTGCAGGCTTAAGTTCTGCAATTACAGATTTCTTTAATACGATGGGAAAATATGCTGCTAACCCTACAAACAAATCATTAGCAGCGGCTATTACAGGATCAGCCAATGTGGTTGCGCAACGAATGACAGGCATTACCAATCTAGTTAGCCAGTTAAGGAGTGATAGTAGCACCGGTTTAAATGACACTGTTAAACAAATAAATATTTATACGCCTGCATTAGCTGCAATAAATCAACAAATCATTGAAGCTAATAGTCCTGGAAACAGTTCCCCATCAGCAGATTTGTTAGATGAACGCGATCGAATCCTTGCTAATCTACAAAAGTTAATTGGTGGGCAATCATTAATTAATCGTGATGGAACAGCAACACAATTCATAGACGGATTACCATTAGTAGAAAGGGGCTTAGCAAATACAATCTCCATTAATGGGGATGGAAATAGCTTAGCAATAAACTTTAAACAATTAAATGGAAATATTAATACTACACAAACTATAAAGCGAGTAGATGGTGGACAGGCGGGAGCCTTGCTTACACTAAAGAATGAGTTCATACCCAAAATAGAACAAAGATTAAATACCGCAGCAATCGCATTGGTTAAAGTATCCAATGAGTCGATAGTAGATACGTCTGCATCACCGTTAGCAATATTCGGATTCAAAGTAAACTCAAATACCTTCTCTAACTTTGGTGATACTAGACTCCCGATAACGGTGCCGCAGTTTAATCTTGGATCAGAAATTGATTTAAAAAATCTTTATGATAGTTTAGGATCAATCTCACAGACTGAGACAGCAACGGCAACGTTTAAAGCGATGAACGCAGGACAAACGCTTACTGTTGCTGGATTAACTTTCACCGCAGGCAGTTCTGGAGCTACGGCCACTCAGGTTGCAAGTGCATTTGCAAACGTAACAAATGGCATGACGAATATTGAATTAAATTCAAGTAAAAATTTAGGTACCAGTGCTGGTGGGACATTTAGTGCAGGATCAATAAATGGATGGAACTCTGGTAGTCCATCAGGAGCTTTTGTTTCATTTACTAGTACAACTTCAAATCTGAACTTAGCTAACCTATCAGCAAGTGGCTCAACCGGTATTGATTTGCCAACAATTAGCACTTGGAAAGAGGGTTATTCAGGTAATTCAGTGTTCCTAGCAAATAAATTAACTGCAGAAAATTTTATATCGATAGCACCAAATGATCCATTAATGTACTACAACAGTGGAGATGTACTAAATCCAAAAATTAGCTCTATAAATGCAAATGCTGCGCAATTAAAAAGTGCGCATCTTGGAAATGTGGTGGCAGATTTGGTAACTGATGTTGGCGTTCAGGTTGCAACCTGGAAGAATAGTCAAAAAGTAAATGATACGGTTCTGGATAATTTAAAAGAGCAACGTGATCAACTTTCTGGTGTCAATTTAGATGAAGAAGCCGCAAACTTATTAAAGTACCAACAGCTTTATAGCGCCTCTACAAAGATACTGCAGACTGGTAATCAAATGTTCAACACGCTCTTAGCTATCATGAACTAGAAACGGATAAATTATGCGAGTCTCATCAAACCAGATTTTAGAAGCAGGCGTGCAGTCGATGAACAATAGTCTTGCGGATGCTATGGAATGGCAAAAAAAGATTGGTACAGGCAATAATTACAGCAAAGCTTCCGACAATCCCTATGCGGTATCGCGTGGAGTGCGACTTGACTTTGATATTGATCGCTTGGAGATGTACAAAACAAACCAGAATTATGCAGCAAGTACGCATGCAATTGCACAGTCTCAAATGGGTACCATCATTAATGAGATAGTCGTGATAAAGCAGGCCTTTGTACAGTCTAAAAATGGAGCCCTAAACAGCACAAACTTTAAGGCCTTAAAGATTCAGGCAGAGCAAATTCGGGATACGATTAAATCTCAAATGACAGCTAAAGACGCCACTGGTAATGCAATATTTCCAGAAACGATTAATCAGGTTCAAATAGAGCCGAACGTTACAGTGGGCTCAGGAGTTCAATTCACAGATGTTTTTAATGGTGGAACCCTTGCCGACCCAACGCAGTCAGCACTCTACACAAAAATCAATGATTTTGTGACCTACTTGGATCAGTTAGCAAGTGGAACAGCCCTTACAAACACCGCCAGCACAGTGGAGGCTGGTTTAAATGACATATTTGATAGAATTACTACAGCACAACAAAGAAGCGGCGGTATAGCGGCACAGGTTGATATATCAAAAATGGCAATGTCTAAGATTGGCACAGAGATGGCAGCAACTGCATCAGCGTTATTGGATACCAATTTGGCCGAAGCTACGGCTGCGTACACCCGATCACAAACTTTGTTAAATGCTGCCCAGGCAATGTTTGCTCGTTTGCAACAAAGCTCTTTGTTTTCAAAACTGTAGTTTTTGGTGAAATAAACGTATGAATATTCCGATTGGTTGGATTATCGCGATGGGTTGTGCCCTAGGGGGCTATGCCCTCCATGGCGGAAATATTATGGTTTTATGGCAACCTACCGAAGTGTTGACCATTGTAGGTGCTGCTGTTGGCACCATGATTGCTTCAAATAGCATCATTAATCTAAAGAAGACCTTTGCGGCACTCGGGAGCGCCTTTAAAACTAAATCATCCGTTAAACAGATGCACTTAGATTTATTGTGCTTAATGTTTGAGATTTTGCAAAAGATTAAACGTGATGGTTTGATGTCATTAGAGGGAGATATTGAAGAACCAGAGGCGAGTCCTCTGTTTGAGAAATACCCTTCAGTCACCAAGGATCACCACTTGGTAGATTTCATTACGGATTACTTAAGAATGATGCTGGGTGGCTCCTTAGACGTTATCCAAATTGAGAGCTTGATGGAGCAGGAGTTAGACGTCCATCATCAAGAAGGTCACATTCCAGTCGCTTCCGTTACAAACGTGGGCGACGGTTTACCAGCGTTCGGAATTGTTGCTGCGGTGATGGGTGTGGTACATACCATGGGTTCTATTGGTCTTCCCCCTGCTGAACTCGGTAAGCTTATTGGTGCCGCACTGGTTGGTACCTTCTTAGGTATTTTGTTGGCCTACGCTTTCGTATCACCGGTTGCTAAAGTATTAGAGCAAAACCTCGAAGCGGATACACGTTCATACATGGCAGTAAAGGCCATTTTGATTGCTAGCTTGAATAATTTCCCACCTGCAGCAGCTGTTGAATTTGGACGCAAGGTATTGTTCACCTATCAACGTCCTACTTTTGCAGAGTTGGATGAGGGTACAAAAGCAGTTAAAGGAAAATAGTCATGGCCCAAAATGACGCGCCGCCAATTGTTATCAAGCGCGTTAAAAAAGGCGGTCATGGACATCACGGAGGCGCTTGGAAGATTGCATATGCCGACTTCGTGACGGCAATGATGGCCTTCTTCCTGCTCATGTGGGTTCTAGGCTCAACTACAGCAGGTGATCTCGCAGGTATCTCATCGTATTTTCAAAACCCATTGCGGGTCTCTTTGTCTGGCGGGCAGGGATCGGGTGATGCAACCCGCATCATTAAAGGTGGCGGCGACAACATATCAAAAACCGTTGGTGAGGAAAGTCGCGCCGATGCGGATACTGAGCAACGCAGGATTAGCGATTCTTCAGTTACCGAAATTGAGAATGCCCGTAAGGATCGAACCAAAAATGAGATGGTTCGTGATGACATTAACAAACAGGTAGATTCTGATCCAGAGTTAAAGAATGCCAAAGGTCAGATTTTTATGGATATCTCAGCCGAGGGCTTGAGAATTCAGGTGGTGGATGAGAAAAATAAACCGCTCTTTGCGTCTGGCAGTGCCAATCCGACACCATCTGCAAAACGTTTACTACGTATTATTGGTAGCGCATTAAAAAGCTCACCCAATACGATTCGAATTGAGGGGCATACCGACAATACTCGCTATAGCACCAATGCTAGTTATAGTAATTGGGAGCTATCGACAGAAAGAGCACTCGCCGCACGACGTGAGATGGTGGCTGGAGGCTTGAATGAGTCAAAAGTGTCTCAGGTAATTGGTTTTGCAGATACCATTCCATTAAACACCCAAGATCCCAAGGATCCCCTAAATCGACGGATTTCGATAACGATCCTCAATAAGAAACCGATAAACAATGCCGATAAGACTGCTTATGAAAAAGCAAGGGCTGAAAAGCTACCGGACAATGTAAAGCCTGGCACACAAGAGATTCCTCCAAACTTAAGGGCGCCGGCACAATTTATGCCTAAGGAAGAGCTAAAGAAAGCTCCGCCTCCACCGAAAGAAGAGCTTAAAAAAGTAGCTCCACCACCAAAGCCAGCGCCTGAGCCTGTTAAGCCTGCCGCCCAAGAGATTCCTCCAAACTTAAGGGCGCCCGCACAATTAGCGCCAAAGGAAGAGGAAAAGAAATCGCCACGTAATCCGCAGCTAGAGTTGCCAGCAAAACCAGCTCAAAAAAGCGATAGCATGGGTAAGTAAGCCATGAACATCAAGATCGCACTGTTTGTACTCACACTGTTTATTAATAGCTCTGCTTGGTCTGCCGAAAAAAAGGCAGTACCTTCTGCTGAACCGACTCTTGCCGCGGGGGTAGAAAAAACAAAAGCAAAAACGCAAAGCGAAGCAGAAAAGCTATACCAACGTTATCAACGCCTCTATGGAAAGATGATTCTTGCCGTTGCGTGTGTACAAAATCCAAAGTGTATTCAGCCTGAAGATGAGGTGATTAAATACAATATGGCCATCATTCGGGTCACGGATCGCCTCGATGAGTTAGTCATTAAGCAAAAAGATTTGGATGCAAGCTATTACCGTGGCTTGATTGCGTATGAGCGTGGCAAATACTATGTGGGTAGAGCCACCTTAATCACAGACCCAGACTTTATCTTATCTGCAACTGTATTTCGTCGTTACGCCCTTGACCAGTTCCGGCTTGCTGAAAAGAATTTAGCAATTAATGCTGCCAGTAAAAATCCAGATGCATGTAAACACCTTGGTGAAATCGCAGATCTTGGTTATCTTGGGATAAAGAATAAAGACAAGGCTACAGACTATTATTACTGCGCTGCGATGGGCTATCTTGATGTTGGTAAGAAGAATGCTGCAGCCGATATGTACAATGCCATGAGAAACTCAGCAATCCATAATGATCCGCGTACAGTAGAGGTATATGCGCGTCTTCACAATAATGATACTGTTTCTAATATGCGCAAATCAGTTAGCCAGACCAGTCGTTTAGATTCAGAAACAAGTAAAATTCCTCGCCAATAAGGAGAGTATTAAGATGAATCCAAAAGTAGATATGTTGATTGGCTATCTCAAAAAGCTGCTGATTTGGTTAGTAGCTCCATTGGTATTCATCGTGTTTATTTTTTTCCTTGGCGAACAATATGAGGTTGGTCGACTTTCTGCCGTAGCAAGTTGCGAGGGTAGCGTTAATACCCAATCGTGTATTCGCAGTAAAGGCTATTTGGCCAATGAGCCTTTTTATCCCGACCTAGGCCGCCGTTATATTGGTGGATTTGCACGCTTAGTGGGGGGAGACCTTGGTGCTAGCTATCGTGTAGAACCCAAAGTGGCTCCATTAGTTAATGCTAAGCCAGCTGGTGATAATGCAGAAGAAGATGAGGATTTGAAAGATCTGCCACCTAAAGCAGCGGACACAGCAGCACCCAAAGCGCCAGCAAAGAAGTAATGACAATAGGGATTTCAGAGTAAATCAAGATGCGTAGTTTATTGATTATTGTCATCAGCCTCTTTTTAGTTGGCTGCTCAGATTATCAACGCGCTCGATCAGCTTATGAAGGTGGTGATTATAAAAAGGCGTTTGAGCTTTTTAAGAAACTATCTGAGTCCGGTGACACCCGTTCAGAATATGACCTTTCCTTGATGTACTTGCAAGGGATTGGTACCAAACAAGATGTTGGTCAAGGTTGGTTTTGGATGATTAAGTCAGCCGAGCATGGCAATACGATGGCAATGGTTGAGTTGGGCGGGCGGCATGAGTATGGGGTTAACTTGGACAAAGATGAGACCCAAGCCGTCTTTTGGTACAAAAAAGCCGCCCTTGCTGGCAGTTCGGTTGGGCGTTATAACCTGGCAAAAATGTATATTGACGGTAGGGGCGTAGAGAAGGACCCTGCGCGTGGATATGCCTGGCTGGTCTTATCTGCTCAAAAGGGCAATCCAATTGCTAAAGCCGAGGCTGACGCCTACAAGGCTAAATTAAGCGCTCAGGAACAAATTCGGTGTGATCAGGTGTTAAAGCAGCTTGAAGCAGACCCAAATTCTTAGAAATCGATACAAATCAATAAGTTACGAAATATTGACCAAGGTTTAATTAATTGCCTTTGAGCGCATGCACCATTTTTGGACATTTTGCGCTAGAAAACCCCGTATTTTTTTGATATAAATACAGTCCTAGAGAATATTGGGTTATCGCAATGAATGAAGTGCAGTTTTCTGAAACCAACTATTTACGCTTAACGAGTATCTTATGCTTGGGGATCGCCGATATTTTATTGGTAGCCGATCTATGGTGGATGTTTTTCAACCTATTTGTCATCGCATTGCTTTCGGAGCTTTTACGTAAGCGCCTTTACGAGGCAATGCTGTATAACTATGAAGTTGAGAATCGCAATCGCAAGATCAAACAAATGAAAGAGCGAGCTGATCAATTGATGAAAGTACGAAAAGAGGCTGGTGTAGCTTAGTATTGTCCTTTTAATCAGAAAGTATTCTTTTGGGACTCTTTAACGCTGTATTGGGTGGTAAATCTGGCGCAGACATAATGTGCCAGGCTTTATTCAATGTCGTCGCTTTTTTGCCATATTGCTCTCGTGCCAACTATCAGGACTTCAACGATTTTTGGCATGCCAAGGTCAAGAATGCAAATGGGGCGGAGGAGCGCCTCAACCAAATCTTCTTTAATTACAGCGCCCACTTTACAAAAGACGAGCAACTCTTAAAACAGCTCTCTCAAGCCACTCTTGAGATCGAAAAATACTGGATTAGCAAATACGGCTTATCGGGTCGATCAATTGCTTTGTTTTCAGTACTTAAAAAGTTGGCCGATCAGTATCTTCCAGATGGAACAAAAGCGCAGGAATCGGATTTCATGCATGGCGCATCGCATCCCAACCCCGAGACAAGGGTAGCGCAATGTATGCTTGATTTAAAGGCCTTTGAGGCTTTGTTGCCCACCTTGGCACCGACTGAGATCTCACCGGAAGAGCGTACTCACTTTTTTGTAGCTGATTTATGTGAAAATGCGGTATCGCATTACAAATACAGCGGCAGTGATTTAAAGGTTTATGAAGAAGATTCTTATTTCATTGACAGCCAAACTTATTGGGGGCGTTGGGGCTTATTCAGAAACAGCACACTTTTAACCGATACTTGGATTGTCTTAATCAAGAACGATGTTCCTACCGTTCAAAAGATCGTGATTGCAAAAGCGGATGGCGATTTTGATTTAGATGAGGAGCCTAAAAAAATTGAGATTGACCCAGAGATTTTGGCGGCGATCTCAAAAACTAAGAGTACTGGTGTAGAGAATGCAGCTTCATTTGGAATGCCACCAAAATACCTTCAAATGATTGCAATGCTTAATACGATCCACCCAAATACAAACTAACGAACTATTATTCAGGGGTATCTTTATTCTTTTTTAGGAAGTGGGGAATAAAGTTTGAGGTCATTTCCCCTACTTTTCTAGAGATTGTTTCTCTCGCCTCTTGGTCTCCCGCCTCTCCATTACGTGCTCGGATTCGTCCTAAGCGGTAGTCATCGAGGATGCTGAGTTTTTTTCCGACTAGACCAGTGTATTGATTGATATTCGCTTTTTGGGATTTTTGGACAGCTTGCGCAACAATCTTCTCATGAACAAAGCGGCCAAAGTCCATAAAATTATTGGAGACCGCATCATCGGTCGATAAGAATAAAAAGTCGTGATAGACATACTGATCGATATTGGGCGCGATATAGAGTGGTGGGGCAATTAAACAATTATTTAAAAACTCTAAATTGGTAAACGCTGTAGCAGGAGAGAAATTCTTATCCACTCTACTAGGTGCAACCAGGATCAGTTGTTTGTTATTTGAAAACTTGGAAAGGTAGAGCTGGGCATATTCAAGGATAAATATTTCGGTACTGGCCATCTCGAATTTAGAAGTAGAACTAGGCACCAAGATGATGTCAAAATCTAAGAGGAACTCATAAGGAATTGCGTGCGTCCAAGTAAGATCGGAGATGCAAATATCGGAGTTAACCGAGAAGTTCCGCAACATAGCGCGGGCATCTAAAAGGGTTAAACCACTATTTTTGTACTCCAGGTTAGCTTGATGAATCTCAATGCCGATATTCGGGGCTTTGCTAGCCCAGCGTGAGGCCGAGGATTGTTTATCAAAGTCAATTAATGAGACTTTCTTGCTCTCCTGGATCGCTAAATACGCAGCCAAATTGGCAGAAATCGTGCTTTTGCCGACCCCACCTTTTTGATTGGTAATCAGTACCTTAATTGTGTCCATGGCTAACAATCCAGTTGTAATTCATAGCTCAAGAGCTAATACTATATAAATAATTGATTTAAAACAAGTATTTCGGGTAAATCGATGAATCTAGTCTGAGTAGAGTGAGCTTTCTTCGTTAAAACATACGGCTATTTACCCCTTTATAGTTAGGCATTGGGGATAATGAGTGGTAATTAAAGCCCCAAAAAGATACCCTTGGAGCCCATTTGGCCGAAAATCAGAACGATTCGCAAGACCGAGAACTAGAACCGACCGAGCGACGAATTCAGCGCGCACGAGAGCAGGGCCAACTCCCGCAGTCTAGGGACATTACTACGTTTGCCTTGTTATTGGGCTTTATTATTTTTCTCTTAACGGCGGGCCCCTATTTGATGCGCCAACTGGTCATCATGATGCAATCTGGCCTGCAGTTTTCTAAACCGATTACCTTGATTGATCATATTGCAGAGTGGACTTCCGGGGCATTTCTGATCGTTCTCTTCATTTGCGGTGTTGTTCTATTGATCATTTGGCTGATATCAATCTTTGCACCATTATTTTTAGTGAACTTCAAGGCATATTTTGCTTTGCAATTTAATTTAGAGCGCTTAGATGTATTTGCAGGTTTTGCCAGAATGTTCTCGGTCACAGTCCTGTTGGAAGTGGTTAAAAATATCTTTAAGACTATTTTGATCTTGGGCATTAGCTTTGCCTATCTTTATGGGCTATTTACCTTCCTGCGATCGATTGTCGATCTTGATTTTAATCTCGCACTAGAAAATACCACCGCATTTATCTTGAACGGTTTTGCTTTGTTAATGGCGCCACTACTGGCAATTGCGATAGCCGATGCCTTTTTGCAATTATTTAACTTTAATAAGCAAATCAAAATGAGTCCTGAAGAGATGAAACAGGAATTAAAAGAGTCTGAGGGCTCTCCAGAGCTTAAGGCACGTATGCGCCAACGGCAGCGACAGATTGCGTCATCGCGCATGATGTCAGCCATTGAAAGAGCAGACGTGGTATTGGCGAATCCGGAACACTATGCCGTTGCTATTCGCTATGATCCTGACAGGATGTCTGCCCCAATTATCTTGGCCAAGGGGGCAGATGCGCTAGCCCTTCGGATTCGGGAAGTGGCTACAGAGCACAATGTACCGATTGCTCAAATACCACCATTAGCCCGATACCTCTTTAATCAATTGGATATTGGAGAATCCATTCCTGCCCCTTTATTTGAGGCGATTGCGATGGTTCTGGCGTGGGCTTACGAAGTTAAAGATGTTGGTTTTAATAAAGACCTGCCCGATATCCAATTTACCCCTGAGCTTTTAAAGCCTGGGCGAGCGCTTCTTTAGTTCTGAATACTTTTCGCAAAGGTGGCGCCAACATCTTCGGGGAAGTAATAAATTAACATGAGTTCATTGCGGTTGTTGAGACTGCGACCAATCTGAAAGGCAACTTGACCCTTGCCAAATAAATAGGTTTTTGTTTTCCGTAAACCTGCTTTAAATGAGCTTTCTTGCCCCGCAGTGGGCTCAAAATCAAGCCCATATTTAAGGGTAAAGCGATCAATAATCTGCTGGGCTTGTTCTGGATTGAAATAGCCCAATTCCTTTTTAATCACAATGAGCCTGTCAGACTCGTTAAACATAATCCAAACATGATCTTCTTTGTCATCCACCTTTATCTTGCAACTCAGAGTGGATTCATATTCGGTGCACTTGAATTGATTCTTAATTTGCTCTTTAGATCCGGTATAGCTAATACCGTGGTATGCCACAAGGGGAAGTTGCTCTTCTTTTGCGTCAGGCAACCAATACGCCTGCTTGCTCTTCTCGGTGTCATTTTTACTGCACCCATGGAGAAGCGTTGCAGCAATTAGGATGGGCATGACCCATACCATTCGATTAATAGCTTTTTTTCTAATCATGGATGAATTTTAGGCTATCCCATCATTTCTTCAGATTTCGTATTTAAAACCAAGACATGATTAGTATTTACCCTAGTCTGGAGCCATTTCGTAATAAATGGGACCTTAGTTTAGGCTTAGAATGAAACTCAAAATAACACTGCGGAGACTCTCATGTTTAATGTCCAAGCTAAGCATCCATCTACCCCGACCAACTTGGTATTTAATAATATCATCGGCTCGGGATCCCTCATTCAGGGCGATCAGACTGTTAAAGGGCACCTGCTAATTTCTGGGGAGTGCATTGGTAATGTAAAACTAGATCCCCTATCTGAAGATACCGCTGTGATCGATGCCTCCGGTATTTTGCGGGGGGATATTATCTGTAAAAACGCGATCGTGATCGGCCGGGTGGATGGTAATTTGAGAGTCGAAAATCGTCTTGAGATTTATCCAACGGCCGTTGTCAACGGGGATATCGATTATGGGCAAATCTTTATTCATGCAGATGCTAGAGTAAACGGGCAGTTGCATTGTCTTTTGGAGGACGCTCTTCCTGTAGATGTGAATGCTCTATCAGAGCCAGTAGTGAAGAAACTGAAGGCAGTTTAGGCCCTTCATACTAAATTTTGTTTGAGAGCGGTATAAAAAAATCTGACATGCCTTTGCGATTTATACCTTGGCTGCTAAGTATTTTGATCGCAGTGGTGAGTGGTCTTTACTGCTTTATGGGCCCTGGTGGCCTCCATGTTTGGTTACTCTTCGCCTTATTTCTATTCTTTTCCTGGATTGGGTTTCGGGATCTGATGCAAAATCAGCACGCCGTTTTGCATAATTACCCATTGACTGGGCATCTACGGTTTTTATTCGAGTTCATACGCCCAGAAATCCGTCAGTATTTTTTAGAATCCGATAACGAAGAGATTCCGTTTTCTAGGGCGCAAAGAGCGTTGGTCTACCAGCGCGCCAAGGGCGCATCAGACAAGCGACCTTTTGGAACCCTCACTAATATGTATCAGCCTAATGTAGAGGTGCTTCTCCAAAAAGGCAATCCTACTTCTGCACCGGATCTGAATTCCTTAAGGGTTAGCGTTGGCGGTAGTCGCTGTACCCAGCCTTATGCCATTTCATTATTCAATATCTCTGCAATGAGTTTTGGCGCTTTGTCAGCAAATGCCATCATGGCCTTAAACCGAGGCGCTCAAAAAGGTGGGTTTGCACACGATACCGGCGAGGGATCTGTATCTAGTTATCACCGCAAGTATGGGGGTGATTTGATCTGGGAAATTGGCTCAGGTTACTTTGGTTGTCGTACGCAGGATGGGCGCTTTGATCCTGAGCGTTTCAAAACAGTAGCGCTAGAGCCTCAAATCAAAATGATTGAAATCAAGTTATCTCAAGGTGCAAAACCTGGCCATGGGGGCGTGTTACCGGCGTCTAAAGTAACCCCAGAGATAGCACTAACACGCGGGGTTCCTTTGGGGGAGGACTGCGTATCACCGGCGAGTCATTCTGCCTTTAAGTCCCCCATAGAGTTATGTCTTTTTATTCAAGAACTCCGTAACTTATCGAATGGTAAACCAGTTGGCTTTAAGCTTTGCATCGGTAATATTGCCGATTGGTTTGCTATTGTGAAGGCAATGTTGGAGAGCAAGATATATCCCGACTTTATTGTGGTTGACGGTAGTGAGGGCGGAACGGGAGCGGCCCCAGTAGAGTTTGTTGACAATATGGGAATACCAATGCGCGATGGCTTGCGATTGGTTCACAGCTCCCTTGTTGGTGTAGGCTTGCGTGATCAGATTCGGATTGGAGTTGCTGGCAAAATTGTGAGCGCTTTTGACATCATGCGAGCTCTCGTGATTGGTGCGGATTGGTGTAATTCAGCTCGAGGCTTCATGTTTGCTATTGGTTGTATTCAATCTAGGTCATGCCATACTGATCATTGTCCTACTGGGGTAGCCACACAGGATCGCTTACGGCAGGGCGCCTTAAATCCGTTGGATAAGAGCGAACGTGTTTATCGCTTCCACCATGAGACCTTGCTTGCCTTTGCCGATATGTGCGCAGCGGCTGGGATAAAGACACATCAGGAGATCAGCGAAGATTTAATTCTGCGACGCAATCAACAAGGCAAATTACAGGGATTGGTAGACCAGCTAATAAAAATTCCGCCGGGATCACTTCTATCCGATCAGGCTGAGCACATTCTTGATGAGCAAATGCTTGGATTGGGAAAGCAATGGCATGAGGCTCAGCCTAATGTTTGGTAATAATGAAGCATCATTCTGCTAATTGAATTACCATCTCCAATAACCATGGCTAAGAAAAAATCCTCCGCAATTCGTTTTTTAGATCCTACCGTAGAGTCATTTGAGACAATCGTTGGCCCAAGAACGGTATTTCGGGGAAATATTGCTGCTTTTGAAAGTATTCGAATTGACGGCAAGGTAATTGGCAATATCGAATCTCCGCCGGGTAGCAATATTACAGTCGCCTTAGGAAAAACAGCAACGGTAGAAGGCGATATCAATACCTATAGGGCGCTTATTGCTGGCAGGGTGAACGGTACTATTTATGCCTCCGAACGGGCAGAGCTCCATGATGGCGCAGACATTCATGGAGAAGTTATTTACGGTCAAATTGGAGTGGAGCAAGGCGCTAAATTGACCGGCACGATGTCTAGGATTGATCCAGACGAACCACAAGAAGTATCCCCTGAGGCAATGGAGGTCTTCGAAGCATTTGCTCGCGAAGATGAGGAAAACGAGGAAAAAAAAGGGAAGTAATCGAACCTAAATTACTGGCTTGCAACAGCAGTAGTGGGCTTAGGATTGGTTGGCAAATTGGCTTGCCTTGGCATCAACAGAACTTGGGCAGGATTTAAATGACTGCCATTGCGAATAATCTCATAATGAAGATGCGGTCCGGTTGATCGACCGGTGGACCCAACCTCTGCAATTAATTGCCCTTTAGAAACTTGCTCACCAGGTTTAACAAATACCTTTTGAGCGTGCGCGTATTTACTGACAAAGCCATCACTATGGCTAATCTCAACATATTTGCCATAAATCGAGTCGGTAGATACCTTGCTAATGGTGCCGTAACCGCTTGCAACGATCCCCGTTCCTGGACTTGCCTGAAAATCAATACCTGAATGATGCGCTAAGTTTTTGGTAAAGGGGTCAATACGCATCCCATAATTACTGCTCATTGAGCCAAATTGTGATGCCACTGGAATACCGATTGGAAGTTGATTGAGCCAGTCGTATTGCGAAGACCAATCATTCTTAACTTTTGTGAGGATTAAATTTAATTCTTTTGAGCTTAGGACGGTCTCATGAAAGTTTTTATCTACGGATTTGTTTGGATCAATTTTGAATACAAATGGTTTGAAAGGACCGCCACGGGCACCCCCAGTATTCTCAGTTAATTTACTTTTCACTGGGGCAGGGGTGGCAACATCTGCAAAGCGATCTTTGAGAGTCTTTAGTTCTGAGATTTTTTCAATGGACTTGGTGAGTTGAGCCTGAAGTCTCTCTAACTCCTCTTTATAAGCAACATCTAGAGCATCAAGCTCTTCGAAGGTAACGACACCACCCATTGCTCGGGCGAGATCTGGTCGGACTTGAAGCGCCATCTTAAATCCAATGAAATGAATTCCGATACCGCAAAGAACAAAAAAGGTACCAATGGCAAGGCCAATCTTCATCAAGCCCTTGGGGGTGATGTTGAATTTTTGAACCTTAGAGGTGGCCCCGGAAACCCAAATCAGCTGCATGAATTAAGCCTTTTGTTGGAATGAGCCATATTTTATATGAAAAACCCCCATGAAATTGTCAAAAAATGAGTAATATTGGGGCTAAGTCATTGAAAATTAATTAGAAAAGTCCCCTTTATCCTTAATGAACATATTGATATCATTTGGTAGGAATAAGAGCTAATTTGCTAAAAATGACAAATCCAAACGAAATCCCTGAAATCAAAGGCGCTGAATTTGCACGAGCAAGAGAGCGGGTGGGCATGTCGACCGCTGATTTGGCAAAGATGGCCTCACTGACCACAAGTCATGTCGAGCAAATTGAGAATGGAGAGTCAAGCTGTTTTTATTCGCCCGCCATTAAGTTTGTAGCAGCCAAGAAGCTCGCAACATTTTTGGGTTTATCAGAAGCCGAGTGTTTTGTATATCCAGAGGGTGCGACAGCAAAGACCTCAAAATCGCAAGCTGTAGAGGGTGCTGAGGAAGCAATCCATAAAGTACACGTCAGTATTGCAAAAGAAAATTTTGATAAGTTATTGCTTGCCACACAAGAGCTCGATAATAAAAAACCTAAGTTTTATAAAACTCCTTCTTTTTATTTCTTGGCGGTCGTTTTCTTGGGCGGATTATTGTTCTCCCTGTTTTCACGTGCCGATATTGTTGGTGTTATGCCTGCATTCGGAGAGCGACTCGTGATTACCTCCGAGACTTGTAAGTGGGATAACGGCAGAGAAGAGCCTAATTGGCTATTTGCTTATTTTGAGACCTCATTTGGAGTGGTCAATCGAGCTTGTTATATACGCTATAACAACCAAATTTGGCTCAGAAGAGCATCGGGAGTCGAGATGGTCTTTCCCGCGGAGTATTTTAAGCAACCTAATGCAAGTGCAGAAACAGTAAAAAATTAATTCTTTTTGCAAAAAAACTTAAAGAGTAATTCGCTCATCGTATCGGGAATGACCCGCTCCCAGTTAGAGTCACTAGTATCAACGTTTTGCACTGAGACTCCACCACCATTGCTACCTGAGTAGTAACCGATATAAAACTGCTTATAGCTTTCGTAACCAGGTCGGCAAAAATACGAGATATCTTGGATCACAGAATAGATTGACTCGCCGTTGGGAGCGCTCATTCTTTCTTCATAACTAATCATTTGCCAAGCGCTCACTTGTTCGGCCCCAGGATTTAGAACCACCTTAGTATCTTCGTAAAAATAAGAATTCCCTTGCCCATCTTTGGAAATCAAAACCCACTTAGCATAGGCGGGTTGCACCAATAGAAAGAAAAGTAGGCTTAGCAGAACTTTATTCACGATATGCTACTAATGGTTAAAATTGAGATAATCATTTTACGTTAAGTGATCATATGATCTACTTTCCATGAAAAAATAGATAAATACAAATTGCCGAGAGTTTATATGAACATATTTTGGAGTCTGCTGGGTGTCTTTTCAACTATTGGTGGGATCATTGCCTATGTGACCACCCAAAATGTTATTTACTTTGCCATCGGGTTTCTTGTTCTGTTTTGCCAAGCGTGGTTTCGTTCTAACGATGATGAGATCAAAAAGTATTACTAAATCGTTTTGGTCATTGCCTGATGCGCGATACCAGCTTCCCTAAAAATTGGACCGCTTGCTGTAAAACCAAAGTTTTCATAAAACGCAATGGCCTCCATCTGGGCATATAGATAAAACTGCCGGATTCCCTGTTGGCGACCAAAGTCTATGAGGGCATTTAATAGAGAGCTGGCAGCACCTTGCCGACGGCATGTGCGGGTTACTGCCATCCGGCCAATCTTTCCATCTTTTTGTAAGCGTGCGGTACCAATTGCTTGCCCGTCGAGTTTTGCAATAGCATGCCAGGCAAGTGGGTCCTCCTCATCAAGCTCCAATTCTTCTGGAACGCCTTGCTCTTTGATGAAGACCGCAAGTCGAATGGGGTAAGCCTGAGATTGCGCTTGCTCCCAAGGCAGAATGTTGACAGAGATAGTAGGGCGCCCCATAGAAGTCGATCATAAACTGCTATCGTTACACCCTATGATCCGTTTGACCGAACTTCGCCTGCCGATTGACCATGCCCCTGAGGACCTTGAGGTCGCTATTTGTAAAAAATTAGCAATTCTTGCAAAGGATCTGATTCGGTATGAGGTCTTTAAGCGAAGCTATGATGCGCGCAAGAACAATGTCCTCAGCTTTATCTATATCTTGGATCTTTCGGTCAAAGATGAAGAAGCTGTATTAAAACGTTTGGCACACGATCCCCAAATTCGCCTATCACCCGATACGCGCTATCACTTTGTTGCCCATTTTGATTCCCATATCAAACCGCAAAGTGCGCTACGACCTGTGGTAATTGGTTTTGGCCCCTGCGGAATCTTTGCTGCGTTGACCTTGGCGCAAATGGGACTCAAGCCGATTGTTTTGGAACGCGGCAAGCCCGTGCGCGAGCGCACTCAAGATACCTGGGGCCTGTGGCGCAAGAAGATTCTGAACCCAGAGTCCAATGTGCAATTTGGTGAGGGTGGAGCGGGGACCTTCTCCGACGGCAAATTATGGAGTCAGGTGAAAGACCCAAAGTTTCATGGTCGCAAAGTCTTGCAGGAGTTTGTTAAAGCAGGCGCCCCCGAAGAGATTCTGTATGTTTCTAAACCGCATATTGGTACCTTTCGTTTAGTGGGGGTTGTCGAAAAAATGCGCAAGGAGATTATTGAGTTAGGTGGTGAAGTACGCTTTGGCCAAAAGGTCACGGGCTTTGAGATTTCCAATCATGTACTTCAAGGCATTCATTTGGAGAGCGGCGATTTTTTAGAGGCCGATCATGTGGTACTTGCCTTAGGCCATAGTGCCCGGGATACCTTTGCAACCTTGCATGATGCCGGTGTGTATATGGAAGCGAAGCCCTTTTCAGTAGGCTTTCGGATTGAGCATCCACAGTCTTTAATTGATCGCACCCGTTTAGGGCCGCATGCGGGTAACCCTCTCATTGGGGCGGCTGATTACAAGCTAGTGCATCACGCCAAAAATGGGCGTTCGGTCTATAGTTTTTGCATGTGCCCCGGAGGAACGGTGGTAGCTGCCACCTCGGAGTCTAATCGCGTGGTGACCAATGGCATGAGCCAATACTCCCGCAACGAGCGCAATGCCAATGCCGGAATTGTGGTGGGAATTACGCCAGACGACTTCCCCGGAGGACCGCTTGCTGGGATCGAGTTTCAACGGCAGATCGAATCCAAAGCATTCACATTAGGTGGCTCAAATTACGAGGCGCCTGGACAGCTCGTCGGTGATTTTTTACAAGGCAAGACCTCGACCGAGTTTGGCTCAGTAATACCCTCCTATAAACCCGGTGTGCATCTTACCGATTTGGCAGAGAGTTTGCCTGCCTATGCCATTGAGGCGATACGTGAGGCCATCCCTGCCTTTGAGAAGAAAATCAAAGGATTCTCAATGCACGATGCGGTCTTAACGGGAGTAGAAACCCGTACCTCATCACCCTTGCAAATTAAACGTGGACCAAATTACCAAAGTATTAATACGCAAGGACTGTACCCAGCGGGCGAGGGCGCAGGCTATGCTGGCGGCATTATGTCTGCTGGGATTGATGGTATTAAAGTAGCTGAGGCTATTGCTTTAGATTTGCTAGCCACCCAGCATCAAGATTAGATCTCAATATCATCCAGAGCACTCTCGCTCAGGTGGCTAGTATCCGCCCAGCATTCAACGCTCCAGGTAGAACCATCGTGTGTAATCCAATTGAGTGAGGTATTGGGTACCACGGCAACGCGCTCAGCATCTAAAGCTTGCTGGGTGACGATGCGGTAGATCATATCGAGTGAGCCGCCGTGACTCACTGCTAAGACTGATTGCCCACGATGCTCATTCAAAAATAATTCAAGAATGTCTTGCATCCGTTGATGAAAAGTACGAATGCTCTCGCCGCCCCCTAAATCATGATCGAGCTCACGAGCAATATGCCTTTGCCAAATCTCTGGCAGCAAAACAGGGGCCTCTGCTAATAGGAGTCCTTGCAATTTGCCGACATTGCGCTCTCGCAGTCGTGGAGTAATTTGTACATCCAAAGATAGTGCTCTAGCCACAGCATTGGCTGTATGCAAGGCTCTTTCTAAATCACTCGAGTAAATGACATCAAAGGAGTGCTTAACTCGTATAAGGGCGTTAGCAAGACGCTCGGCCTGAGAAATACCGTTGGCATTGAGTGGAATATCAATATGACCTTGCATCCGCCGCTCTGCGTTCCAGTTGGTCTCACCATGACGGACAAAACAAATGCGCGTATTAGACATCGTTACATCTCTGTCTGATAAATCAGGCCCGCATGCTCACGCAGCGCATGAAATTCAATCATTTCCCAGCGCTGCTTGGCAACATCGAGCTCAGATTTATGTGCCGCCAGAAATACCGATGCACCCACCACATCCTCAGCCATTCGGTGACTGTTCTCGGTAATAAACTTTTTTAGGGCAACTGGATCATCGGAGCTCACCCAGCGCGCCATGTTGTAACGCGCGGGTAGCAGTCGCACCTCCGCACCATATTCAGTTTGTAGTCGATGGGCAACTACCTCGAATTGCAATTGCCCAAAAGCCCCTAAGAGCATCGTTCCACCTGTAAGCGGCCTGAAGACCTGAATAGCACCTTCTTCACCAAGTTGTAAAAGACCTGTACGTAATTGTTTATTGCGCATGGGGTCAGCGGCCTCGACCATGCGAAAGATCTCGGGAGCAAAAAAGGGTAGACCGGTAAATTGCAAAGACTCACCTTCGGTCAGAGTGTCACCTAAATGCAAGAGTCCATGATTGGGTAAGCCAATAATGTCGCCAGGGAAGGCCTCATCCAAAATATCACGCCGCTGTGATAGAAAGGAAAGGGCATTATTGGTGCGGATCTCTTTACCATTGCGCACAATCTTTAACTTCATACCGCGCTGAAAATGACCTGAACAAATCCGCAAGAAGGCTACACGATCACGGTGCGCCGGATCCATATTGGCTTGGATCTTAAAGACTACGGCTGAGCATTTTTTCTCATCGGGCTTGACCTCACGCTGAATCGCATGGCGCGATCCAGGCGCGGGGGCAAGGTCGACCAAAGTATTTAAGATCTCACGCACCCCAAAGTTATTAATGGCTGAGCCAAAAAATACTGGCGATTGACGACCCGCCAAGAACTCATTCCGATCAAAGGCGGGCATGGCGTTTTTAACTAAATCTACTTCGGCAAGAGCCTCTTCAAAAGCGCTCCCAAAACGTTCTTTAAGGGATGGGTCATCCAAAGCAAGGACCGTATTGGAGTCTTCGGTCACACGATCTTCACCTGCCTTAAAGAGGCGCATCTGATGATTGACGATATCAATCACACCCGCAAAGGATTTACCCATGCCCACTGGCCAGGTAAAAGGTACTACCGACATCCCTAGTGCAGTTTCAATCTCATCCATCAAATCAAGAGGTCTTTTAACCTCACGATCCATCTTGTTAATAAAGGTGACTAGTGGCGTATGCCGAGCACGACATACATCTATTAAGCGACGGGTTTGTGGCTCCACACCATTGGCCGCATCGATAACCATTAAGGCGGAATCAACCGCCGTTAATACCCGATAGGTGTCCTCTGAAAAATCTTGGTGACCAGGGGTATCTAGCAAGTTAATAATCGCATCGCGATACTCCATCTGCATGACAGAGCTCGCTACCGAGATACCACGTTGCTTTTCAATCTCCATCCAATCCGAGGTTGCGTGACGGCTGGCTTTACGAGCCTTTACACTCCCCGCAATCTGAATGGCACCTGCATAGAGGAGAAGCTTCTCCGTGAGCGTAGTCTTACCTGCGTCAGGGTGCGAGATGATGGCAAAACTACGACGCCGGGCGACTTCGGCAAGGACCGAATCATTTGGGGATGGGTTGGAAGAATTATTGATAAACAACCTACAGAATGAATGGACAAGACAGCAAAAAAGAATCGCTCATTATACGGCAAAGTGCCGTATAATTTACGAATGCCAAGCACCCGCACTCTTGCTTCTATACCCGCTCCATCCGTTGCTCGCCTCGAGGCGCGCATTAGCAATGATTTGCATGCCCTACTAAAGCGTGCCGCAGAGCTACAGGGACGTACTATGACTGACTTTATTGTTTCTGCTGTCCAAGAGGCTGCCGTTGCAGCGATAGAGCAGTCAGAAATTATTCGCCTAAACCAAGAGAACCAAACACGTTTTGTGAATGCTTTGATGGAGCCCGCCAAGCCAAATGCAGCATTAAAGAAAGCATTTGACCGACGCCAAAAATTACTAAAGTCCAGCGCGTTTTAACACTGTGTCGCTGACCATTGTTCCATTTGATGCGGCGATCAGCCGTGAGCAGTTTCAAAGTGGCTCCATGCCCCTTGATCGCTACATTCGGGAGCAAGCTTCGCAAGATATTCGGCGAAGGGTGAGTGCCTGCTTTATGGCACTCAATTCCCATCGGCAACTATTGGCTTATTACACCCTTGCGTCAGCATCGGTTTTGTTAGATCAACTACCCAGTGCTATTCAAAAGAAATTGCCCCGCTATGCGGCGGTGCCTGCAGTTCGTATGGGCAGGCTAGCGGTAGATAAAAGCCATCGTCAGAAAGGGCTTGGGAGTGCCTTGCTTGCTGATGCTCTCACTCGTGCCTGCCGTTCGGAAATTACCGCATTTGCCTTGATTGTTGACGCAAAAGATCATGAGGCTATCCAGTTTTATCGGCACCATGGTTTTATGAGCCTCTCGCATCAGGGGCAAAGCTTATTTCTCCCCTTGGCTAGCGCCTCTGGCTTGGTTCATTCAAAGAGAGTGGGTTCATAGTGGCACTCATCACACTCACCGAGGGCAAGTTAGCCTTTGGGCATGTCCCCTTACTCGATCGCACAGCCTTTTCCCTAGAAAGTGGAGAGCGCATTGGCCTAATTGGACGCAATGGCACTGGGAAGTCATCATTACTAAAGATCCTCGCTGGCCTTGAGAAGCTCGATGATGGCCTCTTGCAGTATCAACAGAATCTACGCATAGCCTATGTAGCCCAAGAACCTATTTTGCAGACCGAGCACACGGTTTTTGAGGCAGCTGCTGAAGGTCTGGCTCAGGTCAAGGCCTTGCGCGAAGAGTACGAAGCACTTTCAGAGGGCGAGTGGGATGAATCCAATCATGAGCGCTTAGATCAACTGCAATCGCAGCTGGACGCTCAAGGCGGCTGGAACTGGGAGCAACGCGTTAGCGAAAGCTTAGACCGTTTACACCTCGATGCTAATCAAACGATTGGGCAGCTTTCTGGGGGTACTAAAAAACGGGTTGCGCTTGCGCAGGCCCTAGTCACCATGCCTGATGTCTTGCTCCTCGATGAACCAACTAACCATCTTGATTTGGATTCGATTCAGTGGCTAGAGGAACTCTTAAACGCCTATACGGGTGCAATTATCTTCATTACCCATGATCGGGCCTTCTTAGATCATGTTGCTACGCGTATTGTCGAGCTCGATCGCGGGATATTACGCAGCTACCCTGGAAATTACTCTAGTTACGAGAAGGTAAAAGAACAAGAACTCAATGCAGAGTCTTTAGCAAACGCCCGAGCCGATAAATTACTGGCACAAGAAGAAGTTTGGGTGCGTAAGGGTGTGGAAGCTCGGCGAACACGGAGCGTAGGACGCATTGCCCGTCTTGAGAAACTGCGTGCCTTACGCGCACAACGTCGCAATGCGATGGGCCAGATCAAGCTTGCCATCTCATCCGGGGATCGTAGCGGCAAGATCGTAGCTGACTTACAAAACGTCAGTAAATCCTACCAAAAGCCGATTGTGCAAAACTTTACAGCAACCATTTTGCGAGGGGATAAGGTTGGGCTCTTGGGTCCTAATGGTGCTGGCAAGACAACTTTACTCAAACTGATTTTAGGAGTCATCCAGCCCGATAGCGGAATTGCAACCATGGGAACGCGGATTGAGGTCGCTTACTTTGATCAGATGCGCGAAGGTTTAAATCTAGAGGCTACTCTTGAGGACTTTATTAGTCCGGGTAGCGAGTGGATTGAGATTAACAGCAATCGTAAGCACGTGAAGAGCTATTTAGGCGACTTCTTATTTGCGCCCGAGCGAACCAACTCGCCGATTAGTACCTTATCGGGCGGGGAGCGCAACCGCCTTTTGCTCGCCAGACTCTTTGCTCGACCAGCCAATGTCTTGGTACTCGATGAGCCAACCAATGATTTAGATATTGATACCTTAGATCTACTCGAGCAACTCTTACAAGATTACGCGGGAACAGTGTTCCTAGTGAGTCACGATCGAACCTTCCTCGATAACGTTGTCACTAGCATGATTGCCTATGAGGGCGATGGTAAGTGGCAAGAGTACGAGGGTGGCTATGAGGACTACAGGATCCAAAAGAAACGCTTTGATGCGTTCACACAGGCAAACACGGCAAGTACCGTCAATAAAACGGCTAGCAAAGAAGACAAAAAGTTAGAGAGCAGGTCAGAGAGCAAGTCAGAAGTAAAACAAAGCGTCACGAAGAGTAAGTTGAGCAATAAAGAGAAAGCAGAATTAGATAAGCTGCCTAATCAGATTGAGCAATTAGAAAAAAAGCAATTGGTCTTAAGTGAACAATTGGCAAACCCGGAGATCTACAGAGGAGATGCACACCTTATCGTTACCCTTAAAAATGAGCTGACTCAAATAGAAGAGCAAACGACGCGTTCAATGAAGCGCTGGGAAGAGTTGTTGGAGAAAGATAGCGACTCGTCTTAATAGTCGGCCTCTGTATTATTAATACTATGACATTCTCATTTCAGTCTCGAATTGGCCTTGGAACCTGGCAAATGGGTGAAGTTGCTCGGTCTGAAGCCGAGGAAATTAAAGCGATTGAAGCTGCAATTCAAATGGGGTATCGGTTAATTGATACTGCCGAGATGTATGCCTCGGGTAATGCAGAGAGTTTAATTGGTAAGGCACTCAAAATCGCTGGACATAGCAAGCGCGATCAACTGCAAATCGTGAGCAAAGTATTGCCCAGTAATGCCAGCACCAAAGGTACCGTTGCAGCCTGTGAAGCCTCAATTAAGCGGATGAGTTGTGACTACATCGATTGCTATTTATTGCATTGGCAGGGATCGTATTCGTATGAGGCAACCATTGAGGGTTTCTTGAAGCTACATGAGCGCGGTTTAATTCGAAGTTACGGTATTAGCAACTTTGACACCTTGGATTTGCAAAAGTGGATTGCTGCGGAGAATCGGATCGGGGCGCATGAGCGTACTGTTTGTAACCAAGTCTATTACGCTCTGAATGCAAGAGGAATTGAATACGATTTAATTCCGCTGATGCAAAAGCAAACAATGCAGTTAATGGCTTATTCGCCCTTGGGAACTGGTGATTTGGTTAATCATCCTGATCTAAAGCTTATCGCGAACACCCTAGGAATTACGCCAGCTCAACTAGCCTTAGCCTGGATTTTGCGCCAACCCAATGCAATCGCAATCCCAAAATCAGTTAACGTAAAGCGCCTCGAAGAAAATTTAGTTGCCAGCCATATTCAGCTAGATTTAAAAACTCTAGAGAGCTTGGACAAGATATTTCTTCCGCCTACTCAAAAAAGCCCACTAATGGTTATTTGATTGGATTTTTATCCAACGCGCTGCAAAGCGGGTGTCTCAAATACTCCCTCAAGACGATCTTCAAGCTCATCGCTGGCCTGTTTCATAGCGGCACGCATTTCATCATCGGGTTGCCAGTAGTTTCGGTTTGATGCTTCCATGAGGCGATTTGCCATCCGTGCTGAGGCAGTTGGGTTTAGTTGCGCTAAACGCTCACGCATTTTAGGATCCAAAATAAACGTTTGAGTGAGTTGTTTATATACCCATGGCTGTACTTGCCCTGTGGTGGCTGACCAGCCCATTGTATTGGTGATGTGCACTTCAATCTGCCGAACACCCTCATAGCCATGCTTTAGCATGCCTTCAAACCATTTAGGATTGAGCATCCGAGTTCTAGTTTCGAGTGATACCTGTTCCGACAGCGTTCTGACAACACCTTCACCCTGTGTTTGATCGCCAATGTAAACCGGAATTTCTTGCCCACCTTTTGCACGTTTAACCGCTTTGGTAATTCCACCTAAGGTATCAAAATAATTATCAATCGTAGTAACGCCTAGCTCCATGGATTCCAGATTTTGATAACTCATGGTGACATCGGCGAGTACGCTCTTGAGAAGGGCGTTATTACAAATTGGCTTACCCGATTTGCCATAAGCAAAACCTTTACGTCGCATATACGTCTCGGCGAGTTCATCCTCTTCATCCCAGACACTGTGCTCAACCAGATGATTGACATTGGCGCCATAGGTGCCATCCGCATTGCCATAGACACGCAGGGATGCAGTCTCTAGATCACAACCGTGCTCTTGCATATAAGAAAGAGCGTGCTTACGGATAAAGTTTTGCTCGTTAGGCTCATCAGCTGATGCAGCCAAGAACGCAGCTTCTGCTAATAGCTTAATTTGTAAAGGCATGAGATCCCGGAAGATGCCCGAGAGTGTAATCACCACATCAATACGGGGGCGACCAAGCTCCTCTAGTGGGATTAACGTGGCACCTGCTAAACGACCATAGCCATCAAAGCGGGGTAGTGCACCTAAGAGCGCTAAAGCTTGTCCAATCTGACCACCTTCGGATTTGAGGTTATCGCTACCCCATAAGACCAGTGCGATTGATTCTGGGAGTGGATTGCCATCATCCATATGTTTTTGCAAAATCTTTTGGGCTTGTTTAGCGCCATCTTTAACCGCAAAGGCGCTAGGAATACGGAAGGGATCAAAGCCATGTAGATTGCGACCCGATGGTAATACTTCAGGATTACGCATTACATCGCCACCGGGTGCGGGGCGGATAAAGCGACCATCCAAGGCTCTGAGCAGCGCAGGAATCTCGGTCTCCTGCTGAATTTGTTGATTCCAGTGCTGTAGTTTTTCTAGCGACTGCATTACTTCTTCTTTAGAAAACTCCTTAAGATCAGGGTTCTTGTCCACAATCGTTTGGATCGACTTACCCTGAACTAACTGGGTAATCACTGAGTTGGGTAGAGCTTTGTTAAAGGCACCAATCGCCATGGCGCTGAGCAAATCAACGCGCTCGGTCTCGCTTGGGGTCTCACCCACGATGTGCATCCCATTCGGAATCAGGGTGTATTCAAGTTCTAGGATGTCTGAATACAGTTTGCTTACTTGCTGTTGTAAGCCCACATCGTCTTTTAAGTCCCATTGTGGATCCGCTTTGCACAAATCCATTTGAGCGGCTTGGGCTTGGATCAAAACTGCCAAATCGTGATCCTCTTCATCACCACGTTGTTCGGGAGTGATCGCGCGCCAACGCTCCACTGAGCTCTTCAGATCAATCAAGCCCGCATAGATTCCTGCTTGGGTTACAGGTGGTGTGAGATAACTAATTAAGGTCGCACCCGCACGACGCTTCGCAAGCGCACCTTCGGATGGATTATTGGAAGCATAAAGATAAAAATTAGGGAGATCATTAATGAGTCGATCAGGCCAGCAAGCGCCACTCATTCCAGATTGCTTACCGGGCATAAACTCTAACGCGCCGTGCGTACCAAAGTGCAGGACGGCGTTTGCAGCAAAATCTTCACGGATATAGCGATAGAAGGCCGAGAACGCATGGGTGGGCGCAAAACCTTTCTCAAATAAGAGGCGCATGGGGTCGCCCTCAAAACCAAAACCAGGCTGAACGGTCACTAAGACATTGCCGTATTGCTTGCCCAAAATAAAGATACCCGAGCCATTACTCCATTGTTTACCGGGGGCTGGACCCCATTGCGCTTCAATCTCTTTTAACCAAGGCTCGCGCTTAACATGATCGTCGGCAGAGATAAGAGTGTGTACATTTGCCTCAGATCCATATTGCTGAGCATTACCCTCAATAATTTCTTTACGTAATGCTTCAGCAGTTTCTGGAACAGTGACGGTATAACCATCAGCCTTGAGACCTAGCATCGTTTTATGCAGGGACTCAAAAACGTTGAGATAGGCAGCTGTACCAGTATGACCCGCATTCGGTGGAAAATTAAAGATTACTAAACCAATCTTACGATTAGCCTTATCCGACTTACGGAGATCAACGAGTTTGGCAGTACGTGCTGCGAGCATGGCAGTTCGTTCTACACAGGTAAACATATCTTGTGGATTATGTTCTTCGGTAAAGGTACAGCGTTGATGACAACCAGTACAGGTGGTTCCAGCGGCGCCGGGCCGCCCACCATACACCATTGGCTGCGTTGCGCCATCCAGTTCAGGAATGGCTACCATGATGGTGCTCTCAACCGGCATTAGGCCTCGCTCAGATCCACCCCACTGCGGCAGTGTTTGAAACTCCACGGGGTGAGCAGCGATATAGGGCACGTCGAGTTTAGCAAGCACCTCTTCGGCTGCCTTCGCATCGTTGTATGCGGGGCCACCAACCAAGGAGAAACCGGTAAGAGAGATCACTGCATCTACGGTGATCTGATTATTTTTCATGAAGTAAGAATCAATGGCGGGGCGAGAGTCTAAGCCGGCTGCAAATGCTGGAACCACTTGAAGGCCCTGTGCCTCAAGTGCTGCAATCACTGGATCGTAGTGACCGCTATTACCTGATACTAAATAGGAGCGAAGTAATAGTAGACCAACCCGACCACGGCGCTTGGCGTCTGGGATTACTTTGGGTAGATCAGAGAGTTTTTCGCTGAGGCGGTTTTTCATACGGGGGTGATAAACACCCAGATCGGGATACTCCACTGGATCGGTGGGCTTCGCTAAACCACGCAGTTCTTCACGAGGACCGGCAGCATACCGATTAATCAGATAGCTAAACAGATTAAAGATGTTTTCTTCGGAGCCACCTAACCAATATTGCAGAGTTAAAAAATATACTCGGACGTCTTGTGCGGTTCCAGGTACCCAACGCAAGATTTGTGGAATTAAGCGCAAGACCTTCATTTGTTTAGCGCCAGAACTTGTTTGTTTCTCACCTTCTGTTTTGGCCTTAGGGCGTAATTTTTTGAGGATCGCCATCGGGCCACTTGCGGGCTTGCTCATATCGAGCTTACCAATCTTCGTTAGTTTGACCACATCACCAGCAGACATCGCACAGACCATGGCGTCACAGTGATCCCGTTTTGCTTTGAGAGCCTCAAAGACAGGAAGGTAGTGATCTTCCATGAAGAGCATGGTAGCTAAGACAATATCGCCGGCCGCAATGTCATCGAGCGCTTTTTGGGTTAACTCTGGATTACCAGCGAACTCGCTGGCCGCATGAATTTGGAGGGATAGGCCAGGTATTGCGCGTTGGAGCTGAAATTGCGCACGTCTAGCGGCACTGTTTAAGTGCGTATCCATCGTCACTAATACCAAACGGATTGGTATTGCAATTTTTTTCGATTTCTGGGACACGGCCATGGCTTTTTAGCTCCAAAAGGGACTACCCTTTTTATATTGGTTTCATATAGATGTGTCAACTTTTATTGACACTTTCAGATGTAATCAGCATTAAATCAAGGGTTTACCCTTAAAAGTAATCATTCATGGCGGTCTCTTGCCTATGGATTTATAAATACAAAAGCAAAAGAGATGGACTAAATAGGCCTGATTTTCAGTAGAGGTTTGGCTAGCCCCTAAGACGAAATACCTTAAGAAAATCGGAGATAGTATGGTTCTTTGGCGATATGCCAGCCTCATCAAGGAAAAGTTGTTTTCCAAGGATGAGCAACAGCAGAACATCAACCCCAGTCGGGCTGAATGGGACGAGTGTGTTCATGAATCGGCCAATGACAGTAATCCAGACCGTATCTCACAATTAGCGGTTGATCTTGGCAGTCGACCGCTGCGCATCAATGCAGGACCCAATGAACATTTAGATTGGCTCATGCAAACGATCGAGGCTAATGTCATTCCCCGTCTATTGATGACCCATGCTGGACATGCGCAAGCCAGTACTGCGCCAGTGATGAATATTCGTTTGGATGATCAAACGCGTGTTGAAGAACTGTCTCAGTTGGTCCTGCAGGATGATGCCAGTCGGGCAGCTCAATTTGTACAAGAGCTCTACGAACAGGGAGTACCCCTCGATGAGATCTATATGCGATTGTTGGCTCCCGTAGCTCGACGTCTTGGAACAATGTGGGAAGAAGATCAAGCCAGTTTTACGCAGGTCACGACCGGCATGTGGCGGATTAAGCAGTTGGTGTATGACTTTAGCCCACTCTTTCAGGAATTTGCGCGAACCGATGAGGTCGCTCCTCATGCTATGTTGGTGCCATTACCAGGCTCACAACATACTTTGGGACTTTTTATGGTGTCTGAGTTTTTCCGCAGGGGCGGTTGGAAAGTTTGGGGTGAGTTGGCAGCCGGTGAGGCCGATATTGTTACGGCAATCAAGACGCAACACTTTGATCTGGTCGGGCTCTCGGTCAGCACTGAAGATCAACTCCCTGCTTTAGCACGATTTGTAGCCTTGTTGAAAGAGGAATCTCTTAATCAAAAAATTGGGGTGATGGTTGGCGGCCCAATATTTATTGCTAAACCCGAACTTCGCAAAGAGGTTCAGGCAGATATCGTTGGGCTTGATGCAGAAGAATCTCTGGCGCAGGCTGAGTTTTTCTTGGAAAAAGCAAAAACCATTTAATCCTTGCAGTTTCCTATTAATGCGCTGATA
The DNA here is from genome assembly GCF_040409815.1 of Polynucleobacter sp. UK-FUSCHL-C3. NCBI lineage: Bacteria > Pseudomonadati > Pseudomonadota > Betaproteobacteria > Burkholderiales > Burkholderiaceae > Polynucleobacter > Polynucleobacter sp. UK-FUSCHL-C3. The sequence continues at coordinate 1,392,460 of NZ_CP099959.1, read as the reverse complement.
ACCTAGCAGTGCCTATGCAATCCTTCTTAATTGGAAGGGGATTGCAATCTTGTAATCGATCGATTACAATTGATCTATTAAAATTTCTGCATGATTACTGTATTGGAGACATCAATTTTTCGGGAATGGTTGGCTAGCATTAAAGACCTAGCAACACGATTACGTTTGGCTAGGCGCCTTGAAAAGGCTCAACGTGGAAATTTAGGAGATATTAAGCAGTTAGCTAATTTTTTGTATGAGATGCGTGAATTTTTTGGTGCTGGCTGGAGAATGTACTATTTTCATCAGGATCCATTGATTATTGTGATGCTCAATGGAGGTGGCAAAAAATTTCAAGCAAAGGATATTAAATTAGCAAAGGCGCTAGTTATGGAACTTGGGGAATTCAATGAAATTATTAAGAAAGACTAAAAACCTGAAATGTTCTGAATTTGATATCGCTCGTTTGCTGAAAAGTAAAAAAGCAATGACAGAATATTTAAACCAAGTCATTGCCGATGGGGACGATGCGGAGCTGGCTGCTGCCCTAGGGCATATTGCTAGGGCTAAAGGGATGGTAGAGGTTGCTCAATCTAGCGGACTAAGCCGCGAGGCCTTATACAAAGCCCTAAAACCGAATACCAAGCCTCGTTTTGATACAGTCTCAAAAGTGATTCAAGCCTTGGGCATGAGGATCACCGTTCATGCTTAGCTTTTTATTTGTTATCTGCATCACACCATAACTTACCACCGGTAGCCCAATCTTCTTTTTTGACATCCGTGATGATGATGTCAACAGAGCCTGCTGAGCAACCTAAGGTTTCACAAGTTACACGAGTGACCTCAGCAACAAATTGACGTTTTTGTTCAACGGTACGACCTTCAAACAATTGCACATTTAAGGTTGGCATACCTATTCCTTTCGTAATGATGGGTATTAATCTTTATAGCTCTCATCAAATCGATCGAGCATGCGTAATAAGGCAGGCCACTCGAGAATGCCTTCTTCGGCCCCATTGTCATGTAACTCGTCGGCTGCTTTCTGAATCACACTTTGTTTGGGTGTGTATAAATCTGTGGAACTAAGTGCTGCTATTTGGATTTCACAGGCCTTAATCAGGGTTGCCATGACCACATAGGCTTCACCGATTGTTCTGCCCAGTGTCAGGGTGCCATGGTTTCGTAAGAGCATTGCAGGGTGCTGTCCCAAAGACTCGGTTAAGCGTTTTCCTTCTGTCTCAGTCAGAGCAACACCTTCGTAGTCATGGTATGCAATATGTCCCATAAAACGCATAGCGTGTTGTGACAGCGGGAGTAGGCCCTTGCTTTGTGCAGATACGGCAATCCCCGCAGTATTGTGAAGATGCATTACGCAGTGTGCATCTGGTCTTGCACGATGCACTGCTCCATGAATTGCAAAGCCGGTAGGGTTTACTTTGTATAGAGAGTCGGAGTCGACAATCTCACCCCGTGTGTTGACCTTCACTAAATTGGATGCAGTAATTTCATCAAACTGGTAGCCGAATGGATTAATCAGGTAGTGATTAGGTTCGCCAGGAACGCTGGCTGAGATGTGCGTATAAATCAAATCATCCCAGCCCTCAAAGGCGCAAAGTCGATAGCAGGCAGCTAAATCAATCCGGGTTTGCCACTCTTCTGGGTTCACGAGTTACTCATTATGGGTATCCGATTTACTCGGAAATTTATTCGAGGCATAGCGGATCAAGGCATTGGCAAGTGCTAATACAAAAATGGTGATACCCATGAGCAGAATGCCCATATCTGCCTCATGCTTTGTTCCGACTAAATCAATAATCAGGCGAGTAACCGCTGTGATAGCGATGTAGATCAAAAACCTAACCGGCATATGGTTGGTCTTGAAATAAATGCCTACCATCGCACCGATTTCTAGATAAATAAAGAGTAGGAGTAGGTCTTGAACGGATGCATAAGGTTTTTGCATCATTTCAGCAAAACTCATGCCGGCGGCCCAAACTGTAGCTGCGCCAATACCAAAAAGGGCTATCCGGTGGAATAAAGAAACAAAGAGATTACCGGTAGGGATTAGCCAGGATTCGATCCGGTGCTCAATGTTTTTAATGTCTTTTGGGTTACTTTCACTCATGGCTTTCCCTTTGTTCGGCTATTTTTTAGGTTCATATGCCTTATATTTAACCCTAAATTAACGACAAGCAGTTAATTGTTACTAAGAGGAGCAAGGTATGTCTCGTAATTACCCCTTTTCAGCCATTGTTGGTCAAGAGGATATGAAGTTAGCCATTCTAGTTGTCGCCCTCGATCCAAGTGTCGGTGGTGTCTTGGTGATGGGGGATCGTGGCACGGGTAAGTCAACTGCGGTTCGAGGCCTTGCTGCCTTGTTGCCCAACATGACTGTTGTTCAAAACTGTCCCTATGGATGTGATCCAAAGGCTATGGCAGGCGCTTGCGCAATTTGCGATACGCAGTCCAATTCCAAAACAAAAGTAAAAACCGAAGTACGCCCAGTACCCGTGGTGGACTTACCTTTAGGCGCAACCGAAGATCGCGTGCTTGGCGCCTTAGATATTGAGAAAGCCTTGACCTTGGGCGAAAAAGCCTTTGAGCCTGGCCTATTAGCAAGAGCGCATCGTGGATTTTTATACATCGATGAAGTGAACCTACTAGATGACCACTTGGTTGATCTTTTGATTGATGTGGCTGCTTCCGGACAGAATGTGGTTGAGCGTGAGGGTTTAAGTGTGCGCCATCCAGCGCGATTTGTTCTGGTTGGTAGCGGTAATCCGGAAGAGGGCGAGTTACGTCCACAATTACTTGACCGCTTTGGTTTGGCTGTTGAGGTAAAGACACCCAGTGATATGGCAGGACGTGTGGAGATCATTAAGCGGCGCGATCAGTTTGAACGTAATCCTGAGGCCTTCTTAGCAGTGTGGGAGAAAGAAGAAGAAAAGATCCGCGGACAAATGACCGCTGCCCGAAAAAAATTACCTACTGTGAAAGCTGACGATAAGTTGCTGGAAGATGCTACTAAATTGTGCGCTCATCTTGGTACCGATGGCTTACGTGGCGAGCTCACCTTATTACGCGCCTCCCGCGCTATGGCAGCATTAGAAGGCAAAAATAAAGTAAGCCGCGAGCATCTCAAACGAATTGCAGTACCTGCATTACAGCATCGCTTACGCCGAAATCCACTTGATGAGTCTAGTTCAGCTACCCGTGTTCAGCGCGCGCTCGATGAATTGTTTGCTTAATTAATGACTGAACACTGGTTGGCTTATCTGCAGATTGCACAACTACTTGTGCTGGCACCGCATCACTTTGGTGGGGTGCTTGTACGCTCACGTTCGGGCCCGGTGCGTGATCGCTGGTTAGTGGCCCTTGAACAAATGGCTAAACAGAATGGCTTATCGGTACCTTTGCGCAAGATTCCGAATGCAATTACGGATGAGAACTTACTCGGTGGCCTCGATATTGAAGCCACCCTTAAACAAGGTAAGCCGGTCTTGCGGGAAGGAGTATTGGCTAAGTGTGATCAAGGTATTGTGGTTTTGCCGATGGCCGAGCGCCTCGAGATAGGCATTGCCGCCCGGATCGCAAGTGCATTAGATCATGGGGCAATACAGTTAGAGCGTGATGGCCAGAGTAAAACCATGGTGTGTCGTATTGGTGTGATTGTGCTCGACGAAAGTATTGAAGACGATGAGCACGTCAACCCAAAATTAATGGAGCGTTGCGCCTTTCACATTGATCTAGATGGGTTTGCTTGGCAATCCCTGCCGGATGAAGAGGTGGATAAAGAGTTTAGTGATTTTGATCCAAGTCGAGTGCAGACTCGTCTCGCTGAGATTGAGCTCGAGGATGATCAAATTGATGCGCTTGTGGGGATCGCAATTCAATTAGGAATCGCATCCATTCGTGCAGTGCAATTTACAGTGCGGACCGCACGCTACTTAGCTGCGCTCGACCCCTTGTGGGAAGGAGTAATACCAAGTAGGGACCATATAGAGCGCGCAGTGAGTATGGTTCTTATTCCTCGCGCAACGCAACTGCCCGAGCAGACCCCTGAGGAGCAGGCGAATGAGGAGACTCCGCCACCCGAGGTTGACGATACTCAATCTGAAGAATCAAATGCGCCACAAACCCCCGATGAAGAGGTGCTTGAAGATCAAATATTAGACGCTGCACGCGCTAGCATTCCAGCTGACCTTTTGGCCCGCTTGGCACAAATTGCGATGGCTAGACAGAAAAATAGTTCTGCAGGTAAGGCAGGCGTTAGTCAGATGAGTAGTAAACGTGGCCGCCCAATGGGTTCTATGGCAGGAATGCCTAGCGCTAGAGGCACACTAAGTCTGATTGATACTCTGCGTGCCGCAGTTCCATGGCAAGCCATGCGGCGTCGCGAGACGGCGAACAAAAATCAGATTGGCCGCCCATGTGTGCTCATTCAAAAAGATGATTTCCGTATTAAACGCTATCGTGAGCGCACGCAAACCTTAACAACTTTTGTAGTGGATGCATCAGGCTCATCGGCAATGAACCGTTTAGCCGAAGCCAAGGGTGCAGTTGAGCTTCTTTTAGCAGAGTGTTATGTGCGGCGCGATCAAGTAGCATTGATTGCGTTTCGAGGAAGTGAGGCTGAGCTGTTACTGAGCCCTACACGTTCACTGGTCAGAGCAAAACGATCTTTGGCAAGTTTGCCTGGAGGAGGAGGCACTCCTTTAGCGCGTGCAATTGATTCGGCATATCAACTGGCTAAAGCGTCTCTTAAAAAAGGGATGACACCAACGTTGGTGTTCTTAACGGATGGTCGTGCCAATATTGCGCGTGATGGCACTCCAGGTAGGGCACAAGCGCAGGTCGATGCAGAGCAATCGGCTCGTATGGCAGCGCAAGTCAAGGTACGTAGCTTATGGATCGATACTTCTCCGCAGGTACGCGAGGAAGGTCAACACATTGCTCATTTGATTGGATCCTATTATTTACCTTTGCCCCATGCGGGTGCGCAAGAACTCTCGCAGGCAGTAATTCAGGTATTACATCAGTAACGAATCAGTTATTTTTTTAGAGTACGCAGTTCACTCAAGATCAAATCTGCACTCTTTTCAGCTTCTACTTCGTGCATGATGTGACCACCCTGCCAATGAATCACGGTTGATTTTGCAAAATACTGTTGGATGATTTTCTGTAAACCTATTTCAGGAACCCATTGATCGCTTTCACCAATAACCCAAATGAGTTTGCTAGGCAGATTTGAGCTAGCACTAAGCACCTGACTGATATTAGCTGAAGCCATAAAGTTCATTGCGCCACGTACGTGATCAGGAGAGGTAAATAAACGGCGGTAGTAATTGCGATTGGTCTCGGGCAAATTGGTATTTGTAGAGTCCAGCAAGCGATCGGTCATACCACTCATGGGCGCAATCTTGGCCAAAATCGACGCCAGTGTGGCTGATTTTGTAACTGGGCCTAACATCGGACCAAAAAATTGGGTGTAGCTGGGCGGCGGCGGGATGAGCGATGGATTAAAACCAATAATAATTTGTGGTTTTACCTTGGCTTGAACGGCAAATGCCAGCGCGAGCGGCGCACCTGCAGAATGGCCGACCACCATGGTTGGCCAAGGAAGTTTTAGCTCTTGAACCAGACCAATCAAACTGCGGGCAATTTCTTCGAGCTTCAAGCTATCAATAGGAGCTCCTAGAGTAAAGGCGTGCCCTGGTAAATCAAGGTTCAAAATCTGTGCCTCTTTATTGAGGATGGGCGTTAACTCTGCCCACGAATGTGTTGATGAGCCAGTGCCATGCAATAACAAAATCAGCGGTCCCTTACCAGAGATTTGGACATGCCAAGCTAGCCCAGCCACCTCGACTGAGCGACTGATCTGACGATTTGGCCAGTCATAGGGAACGCGATTCATAGTGTTCATTAAGGGTTTTCCCCTAGTTAAAGTGCATTGACCCAAGTAGATCGGGTGTCTATATTCGTAATCATAATAAGTGTAAAAAAATATTTACAACTATTTTAGGTCTTACCAGCTCGTCAACCACACCAGAAAGTAAGTCATGAGTCTAAAAAGTGCTCCAACTCACGAGATGCTAAAGCGGATTGAGAAAGGCTTGCATCAGGCTTTGGCGATAGCCGAGTCTAAGACAGCCCCACAAAATTTACAAAAAGCCTTGCACCATTCTATTTTTCCAGGTGGCGCACGCATACGACCCCAATTATGTTTGGCAGTTGCCACTGCATGCGGTGATGATGATCCCGCATTATCCACTGCGGCAGCCAGCGCTATCGAGCTATTGCATTGCGCCTCGTTAGTGCACGATGATTTACCGTGTTTTGATAATGCGCTAGTAAGACGTGGGCAAGCATCAGTTCACGCAGCATTTGGTGAACGCCTTGCCGTTCTTGCTGGTGATGCCTTAATCGTGTTGGCATTCCAATATGTAGCGAGTTGTAGCATGCGTTCGCCATTACGCTTAGCTCCTGTGTTGCGTACGATTGCAACATCGGTTGGCGCACCGCATGGAATCGTCGCAGGACAAGCTTGGGAATGTGAATCCAAAGTGCAACTTAAGCAATATCAAAAAGAGAAAACTGGATCTTTATTTGAAGCAGCAACTGCGGCTGGAGCACAGGCAGCGGGTGCCGATGCCGATACCTGGAAACCTCTGGGTGAGTGGTTGGGTGAGGCATATCAAGTGGCCGACGATATCCGCGATGTATTGGCTGATCAAGCCATGATGGGCAAACCCCAAGGACAAGACATTACGCACGACAGACCAAGCTCGGCAAGGGATCTTGGCCTAGTGGGTGCTGTGCAGCACTTTGACGAGTTGGTATACAAGGCGATTAACTCGATCCCCAGCTGTAAAGGCGAGAAGATGTTGCGCGGCTTAGTTGCAAAAGAGGCTGAGCGATTAATACCCGAGTCATGGTTTGCAAATACAAATCGGCCATTGCATCACCATGCTACCGTTTGAGCGTGTGTCTGGAGACACGCCCCCTTCCTCTCATTCGCTATTCGATGCTTTTGTAGATTGGCGAAACTCTTTAATTGCATCATCTCGCTTTCAGAGATGGGCTGCTCGTTTTCCATTCACCCGGTGGATTGTTCGTAAGCAGGCAGCATCCCTTTTTGATGTAATGGCTGGGTTTGTATATTCACAAATATTACTTGCGTGTGTGCGCGTTAATATATTTGAACTTCTAGCAGATGGCGCATTATCAAAAGCAGATTTACAAAAACAGATTGCGCTACCTGAGTCCGGATTAAGTCGTTTACTAGATGCTGCGGTGGCGATTCGTTTACTCACAAAGAGAAAAAACGGCCACTACGCTTTGGGGATGTTGGGCGCACCATTGGTTGGTAATCGTGCATTACTTGACATGATTATTCATCATGGCGATTTCTATCGCGATCTACAAGACCCATTGGCATTATTGCGCGGTGATGTGACTGGTAAAGCAGCGATGGCGGAGTACTGGCCCTACATCAATGGAGAAAAGGATCCAAGTCCAGAGTCTTTATCTGCGCAGCGCGTTGCAGACTACTCACGACTGATGGCGCATACCCAACCTTTGGTAACCGCCGAGGTGATCGATTCCTATTCCTTTGCAAAACACAAACATCTCTTGGATATTGGTGGCGGGCAGGGCGCTTTTGTCAGTCAGTTAGTAGAGCTCTATCCCCAACTTCAATGCACTATTTTTGATCTCCCGGGTGTCGCAGAGTTAGCAAATACTCACATTAATAAATTAGGTTTATCCAATAAAATCAATGCATTAGGTGGAAATTTTTTCCAGGGAGAGCTACCCAAAGGGGCTGATATTGCCACTTTAATCCGGGTCATCTTTGATCATGACGACAGTCGGGTTTCAATCCTTTTACGTAATGTATTTAATGCCTTAGAGCCTGGCGCTAGTCTCATTTTGGCTGAACCCATGGCGGGCACTCCAGGCCAAGAGGCCATGGGGGATGCTTATTTTGGCTTCTATTTGCTAGCGATGGGTCGAGGTCGACCAAGAACTCAGGCTGAAATTAGCGCCATGTTGCAAGCCGCTGGATTTGAGTCCATTTCTTTATTGCCATCAGCAATCCCACTAAATGCCCAGATTTTGCATTGTAAAAAACCAGTGTTTTCAGTAAGTTAGCTTTTTAGAGGGGTAAATTCCCTATAAAGCCTTGTAAATATTAGGGCGTATTAGTAGAAACACCTAGATGACATTGTTGCAAAAGTGGTGAAGAATGCATATATGTAAATAAATATTTACACAATTAGTATGTAAAAAAGAAATGACACTATGAACACAACTTATCAAGCCAAAGCCGTCGTGCTAGAAAAGCCCGAGAGCATTGTCTTGAGCGATCTGCAGTTATCCCCCGTAACCGAAACCGATGTCGTAGTGGATATTGAGTGGAGTGGAATTAGTACGGGCACTGAAAAATTATTGTGGAGCGGACGTATGCCTCACTTTCCTGGAATGGGATATCCGCTTGTTCCTGGTTATGAATCTGTCGGAAAAATTTATCAAGCAGGCATACGTTCTGGATATAAACCAGGGCAACGTGTATTTGTGCCAGGTGCCCGATGTTTTGGTGATGTAAAAGGTTTGTTTGGTGGTGCAGCATCGCGTGTGGTAGTGCCGGCGAGTCGTGTCATTGGAGTTGATAGCAAATTAGGCCCAGAGGCGGTCCTCTTTGCACTTGCTGCAACGGCCCATCACGTGACCGCATCAGAAGGAAGTCAACAGCCTGATCTGATTATTGGTCATGGCGTGTTAGGACGATTAATTGCGCGCATTGCAGTGCTTGCTGGCAAGAGCCCTGTGGTGTGGGAGGTCGATGCCGATCGCCGCACCGGAGCAATTGGCTACGAAGTGATTGATCCAAAAGCGGATCAGAAGCGTTATTACAAAACAATTGTGGATGTGAGTGGCGACGCTTCATTGTTAGATACCTTGATTTCATGTTTGGCTCCTGGCGGTGAGATTGTCTTGGCGGGTTTTTATGACGCGCCAATGACTTTCTCATTTCCGCAGGCGTTTATGCGTGAAGCACGGATTCGTGTAGCAGCCCAATGGCAACCAAAAGATTTACTCGCAGTGAAGAACTTAGCCGAGTCTGGTCGCTTGTCGCTTGATGGTTTGATTACGCACCATGCGTCACCTCATCAAGCTGATCAAGCATATCGTCAAGCGTTTAGTGACAAAGATTGTTTAAAGATGGTCCTAGATTGGAGAACCTTGCAATGAGTCCAGCAACCGCAAAATTAGAGGGTGTGCCAGCAGAAGCAACGGTGCAATTTGTGAACCTTAAGAAGGAAGCTTCAATGGAGCCAGATCCTGTTCACAAAGGACCGGTGACCAAAGAAACACAGATCATTGCTATTTATGGCAAAGGCGGAATTGGTAAAAGTTTTACCCTAGCAAACTTGTCATACATGATGGCGCAACAAGGCAAGAAGGTTCTCTTGATTGGATGTGATCCAAAGAGTGATACAACCTCATTGTTGTTTGGTGGCAAGGCATGCCCAACCATTATTGAAACCTCCTCCAAGAAAAAACTTTCTGGTGACTCTGTATCAATCGGCGATGTGTGCTTTAAACGCGATGGTGTATTTGCGATGGAATTGGGTGGCCCAGAAGTAGGGCGCGGTTGCGGTGGTCGTGGAATTATTCATGGTTTTGAGACCCTCGAGAAACTCGGCTTTCATGATTGGGGCTTTGATTACGTTCTCCTGGATTTCTTGGGGGATGTGGTCTGTGGCGGATTTGGTTTGCCGATTGCACGCGATATGTGCCAAAAGGTAATTGTTGTTGCTAGCAACGATTTGCAATCACTCTATGTAGCCAATAACGTTTGCTCGGCGGTTGAGTACTTCCGCAAACTCGGCGGTAACGTCGGCGTTGCTGGCATGGTGATTAATAAAGACGACAGCACAGGCGAAGCACAGGCTTTTGCAGAGCGAGCCGGTATTCCGGTCTTAGCAGCAATTCCAGCGCATGAAGATATTCGTCGCAAGAGCGCAAGTTACGAGATTATTGGTCGTCCTGGTACACAGTGGGGCCCACTTTTTGAGGAGTTGGCTAAGAACGTTGCCGAAGCACCCCCAATGCGTCCGAAGCCACTGAGTCAAGATGATTTACTAGGACTGTTCTCATCCGACATCACTGGGCGTGATTATGTGCTTGAGCCCGCAACGACAGTTGACATGATGGGCAAAGACGCAGTTGTTAAGAAGAGCTTAGAAGTGGTCTACGACAAGGTTTAAGACAGATGACCAAGCCAATCATCCCTATCGTCCCAGAGCAATTGGTAGCAGACCCATCAAAAGGGGATGGTATGGGTTGCCATGCCGGTGAGAAACAGATGATGGCTGCCGCAAAGTCGGCTGGTAAGGGCGAGGTATTACAGCGTTATGCGCAAGACTATCCAAAGGGTCCGCATGATCAACCACAAAGTATGTGTCCTGCGTTTGGTTCACTCCGTGTGGGTTTGCGTATGCGTCGTACCGCAACGATTTTGTCAGGCTCGGCATGCTGTGTCTACGGCCTAACCTTTACCTCTCACTTTTATGGCGCACGCCGCAGTGTTGGATACGTACCGTTTAACTCTGAGTCCTTAGTAACAGGAAAACTATTTGAAGATATTCGGGACTCGGTGCATGAGCAGGCTGATCCTGAAAAGTATGATGCCATTGTGATCATTAACTTATGTGTACCAACTGCCAGTGGTGTCCCACTGCAACTGTTACCGAAAGAAATTAATGGCGTTCGTATTATTGGTATTGATGTTCCAGGCTTTGGTGTACCAACTCATGCAGAAGCCAAAGATGTTCTCGCTGGCGCAATGTTGCAATACGCACGCAATGAGATTATGGCTGGCCCAGTGCAGGCCCCACGCACGGGAGTGCAAAGCAAACCAACCATCACCCTGTTGGGTGAGATGTTCCCAGCCGATCCCGCAGTGATTGGTTCAATGATTGAGCCGATGGGTTTGGCTGTAGGCGCAACAGTACCTACGAGAGAGTGGCGCGAGTTATATCAAGCGTTGGATTGCAAAGTGGTTGCGGCAATCCATCCTTTTTATACAGCAAGTATTCGTGAGTTTGAAGCAGCGGGTCGACCGATTGTGGGATCGGCACCAGTCGGTTACGAGGGCACGGCTGCATGGTTAGAAGCGATTGGTAAGGCAACTAATACACCACAAGAAAAAATTAATGCTGCAAAACATAAGATTTTGCCTGCCATAAAAGCAGTGCTGGGAGCGACTCCAATTAAAGGACGTATTACCTTAAGTGGCTACGAAGGATCTGAACTCTTGGTTGCTCGTCTTTTGATTGAGAGTGGTGCAGATGTCCGTTATGTAGGTTCAGCATGTCCCCGAACGGTTTGGAGCGATGCAGATCGACAATGGTTAGAAGCAAAGGGCGTGCAGGTTCAGTTCCGTGCATCACTTGAGCAAGACTTGGCTGCGATGGCAGAGTTTCAACCTGATCTCGCGATTGGTACAACCCCAGTTGTACAGGCAGCTAAGCAGGCATCAATTCCTAGTTTGTATTTCACAAACCTTATTTCGGCAAGACCGCTGATGGGTCCCGCAGGAGCTGGCTCATTGGCGCAAGTGATCAATGCAGCGATTGGAAATCAGGCGCGTTTTGATGAGATGAAGGCGTTCTTTGGGGATGTAGGCGCTGCTCACAATGCAGGTGTTTGGGAGAGCATTCCAAAAGATCGCCCTGAGTTCAAGGCCGAGACCCGTCGCAAACTAGAAAAAGCAATTAAGAAGCGCAAAGCCGAGGAGATGATCTGATGTATGTGATTGATCACGATCGTGCTGGCGGCTACTGGGGAGCTGTGTATGTCTTTACAGCTATCAAGGGATTGCAGGTGGTCATTGACGGCCCGGTTGGTTGTGAGAACTTACCCGTAACCTCAGTATTGCATTACACCGATGCGCTTCCTCCACATGAGCTACCGATTGTTGTGACTGGCTTGGCCGAAGAACAATTAGGTCGTGAGGGAACAGAAGGTTCGATGAAGCGTGCGCATGCAACCCTCGATCCTGATTTACCTGCCGTAGTGGTGACCGGATCGATTGCCGAAATGATTGGTGGTGGCGTTACTCCGGAAGGAACTGCTATTGCCCGCTTCTTGCCTAGAACAATTGATGAAGATCAGTGGCAGTGCGCAAATCGTGCCATGTATTGGCTGTGGTCTGAGTATGGAGTGAAGAATATTCCGGAGCGTAAACCCCGTAAGGAAGGTGAAAAGCCCCGTGTCAATATTATTGGACCGGCTTATGGGACCTTCAATATGCCTAGTGACTTGGCTGAGATCCGTCGTTTGGTTCAAGGCATTGGTGCCGAAGTTAATATGGTATTTCCATTAGGAAGCCATTTAGCAGATGTCTCTCGTTTGGTGGAGGCGGATGTCAATATTTGCATGTACCGTGAGTTTGGGCGGATGTTGTGTGAAGCGCTTGAACGACCCTATCTTCAGGCACCAATTGGGCTACACAGCACCACGAAGTTCTTACGTAAATTAGGCGAACTGCTTGATTTAGATCCCGAGCCATTTATTGAGCGCGAGAAGCACACCACAATTAAACCAATCTGGGATCTCTGGCGCTCTGTGACTCAGGATTTCTTTGGGACCGCCAATTTTGCAGTGGTGGCCAACGAGACCTATACCCGTGGTATTCAGAACTTCTTTGAAACTGAAATGGGTCTGCCATGCAGCTTTGCGGTCTCGCGCAAACCCGGTGAGAAGACCGATAGCGAAACGATTCGCAAGCTCGTGAAAGAGAAATCACCCCTGGTACTGTTTGGTAGTTACAACGAGCGCATGTACATGGCTGAAGCAGGTAGTAAAGGAATGTATATTCCAGCCTCTTTTCCGGGTGCAGTGATTCGGCGCCATACGGGTACTCCATTTATGGGTTATGCCGGTGCCACCTATTTAATCCAAGAGTTTTGCAATGGACTCTTTGATGCTTTATTTCATATTCTGCCTTTGGCAACCGATATGGATAAGGTGGACTCCACCTTGGCTCGTAGTAAAGCCGCGAATTCATTCCAATGGGATGGGGATGCTCAAACGATGGTGGCGAACTATGTTCAGAAGCAACCCGTCTTAGTACAAATCTCAGCAGCTAAACAATTACGTGATCGCGTAGAGCGCGATACCGAATCATCCGGTGAAGAGCGGGTAACTGTAGAGCGTGTCCGCATCTCATGCCCAGAAATCGTACAAGAGAAGACTCAAACCCCTATTACGGAGAAAGTATGAGTACAGCTACTTTCACCCAAACCGAATGTGGCAGTTTTCTGCCATATGCCCTTGTCGCGCGGGCTTTGCGCGGTGCTAGCCGAAAGGCTAATTTTGAAGGAGGGATCTCGAATGAGTGATCACAGAGGCTCTATTTCTGGTCTTACCGACGACGAGGCGAAAGAATTTCACCAGTTTTATGTCCAAGGTTTGGTCGGGTTTACTGCAATAGCGGTCATTGCGCACATCTTGGTGTGGGCATGGCGTCCTTGGTTCTACTGAAATAGTAAGTAACAACGTAAAGGCAATGATATGAAAGATATCCATTTAAATAACACAATGCAGGAGATGGTTAAGAACGATTCAATCACGTTTAGGACGATCTTCGTCTTGTGTTTTGTGGTGTGTTTTGTGCTTGCGCTCTTTACCGCGTTCTTACCTGGTAAGTGGAGCTCCTGGCTTCCAGGAGCCGAGGAGAAGTCAATGATCGACGGCGTAAGGTCAGCTGTTTATAGCTTTATGTCGTACTTAACTTAGGAGAAATACCATGTGGAGAATTTGGAAACTATATGACCCATTAAGGGCTATGGCTATTCAAGGAATCTTCCTGTTTGGTTTGGCAGCAATGATTCATTTAATTCTGCTAAGCACAGTCCGCTTTAACTGGCTTGATGGTTTAAGTCAAGCTGAGTATGTAAAACAGACTGGTAACAGTGGAGCAGCAAAGCCACCAGCAGTACCCGCAGCTAAGTAGTGCATATGATGCAAACCATGGTGGATAGGGCTTGAGTAGAAAGCAAGTCTTATCCACCCTTTTATGGGAGAAATAAAAATGGCCATGCTCAGTTTTGAGAGAAAGTACCGAGTCAGAGGGGGAACTCTTGTTGGCGGAGATCTATTCGATTTTTGGGTAGGCCCTTTTTATGTCGGTTTTTTTGGTATCACGACGATCTTCTTTTCGTTCTTGGGGACTGCGTTAATCCTGTGGGGCGCTTCACAAGGACCCACCTGGAACCTGTGGCAAATCAATATTGCGCCACCTGACTTGAAGTATGGTCTAGCAGCTGCACCTCTTATGGAGGGTGGCTTATGGCAACTGATTACGATCTGCGCTCTAGGAGCATTTGGATCTTGGGCTTTACGTGAAGTCGAAATCTGTCGCAAATTAGGGATGGGCTTTCATGTGCCTGTTGCGTTTTCGATGGCAATCTTTGCCTACTTTACCTTGGTCGTGATACGACCAGTATTAATGGGAGCATGGGGACATGGATTCCCATATGGCATCCTGAGTCACCTCGACTGGGTCTCGAATGTGGGTTATCAATATCTACATTTTCATTACAACCCAGCGCATATGATTGCGATCACCCTATTTTTTACAACCACCTTGGCGCTTGCAATGCACGGTGGCTTAGTTTTATCTTCAACTAATCCGCAAAAGGGCGAGTTTGTCAAAACACCAGAGCATGAGGATACCTTCTTTAGAGACTTAATTGGTTACTCCGTGGGAACGTTGGGGATTCATCGTTTGGGTTTGTTCTTGGCATTAGCAGCAGTATTTTGGAGTGCAGTGTGCATTGTGATTAGTGGACCATTTTGGACTCGTGGCTGGCCGGAGTGGTGGGGTTGGTGGTTAAACCTCCCTATTTGGTCATAAGAATAAGAATCGAGGAAATCAACCATGGACTATCAAAATTTATTTACTCAGGTTCAAGTCGTTGCCGAACCACATCATGGATCGCATCTAAACCCTAGAAAAGATGAGCGTGAGCGTATTGGCCAACCATTTTTGGTACATCTCTTTGGCAGATTAGGAAATGCGCAAATTGGACCAGTCTATTTAGGAACAATCGGGATTGCCTCCTTATTTTTTGGCATGATTGGTTTTCAGATTATTGGCTGGAATATGCTGTCTTCTGTTAACTGGGATCCGATTCAGTTTATTCGCCAACTCTTTTGGTTATCGCTGGATCCGCCTTTACCAAAGCACGGATTAAGTTTGAATATGCCTCTTTCTGAGGGTGGCTGGTGGATGATGGCTGGTGCATTCTTAACAGCCTCGATCTTGTTGTGGTGGTGGAGAACGTATCGACGTGCGATTGCATTGGGTATGGGAACACATATCGCCTGGGCATTCTTAGCAGCTATTTGGTTATTTTTAGTACTCGGATTCTTAAGACCCCTATTAGTAGGAAGTTGGAGCGAGGGCGTTCCATTTGGTATCTTCTCGCATCTGGATTGGACCGCCGCATTCTCATTACGTTACGGTAATTTGTTCTACAACCCATTCCATATGTTATCGATTGTCTTCCTCTATGGTTCGGCACTCTTATTTGCTATGCACGGCGCTACCATCTTGGCAGTTGGGCGTTATGGTGGTGAGCGCGAGATCGAGCAGATTGTGGATCGTGGTACTGCATCAGAGCGCGCCGGCTTATTTTGGAGATGGACCATGGGCTTTAATGCCACGATGGAATCCATTCACCGTTGGGCATGGTGGTTTGCAGTCCTCGTCCCATTAACGGGCGGTATCGGAATTTTATTAACAGGTACCGTCGTTGATAACTGGTATCTGTGGGCAGTAAAGCATGGCGTTGCACCTGCTTATCCGGATGTTTACAGCATCCCCACAGTCGATCCGTCAGCGACCTTTGTGCCACCACCACCTGTTGCGAAATAAGGAGCACGACATGAACTCGATCAAACGTGTGTTGAGCCTCGTTGCTCTCGCGGGTGCGACTCTGATCTTATCTGCCTGCGAAAGACCTCCTATAGAGTCAGTGCAAAATGGCTTTAGAGGAACTGGGATGGCATCTGTCTATAACCCACGAACTCTGGCGGCTGAAGCAGCAAAGAATGAGGTGCCTGCCTCGATTCCGGCTGCCGCTGATGGACCTAAAGCAGGAGCGGTCTATAAAAATGTCAAAGTGTTAGGTAATCTAAGTGTTGCCCAGTTCACCAATTTTATGGTGGCGATGACCAGTTGGGTTGCCCCTGAGCAGGGTTGTGCATATTGCCATAACGTGGCTAATTTTGCTGAAGAGGGTATGTATACCAAAACTGTTTCTCGTAAGATGATTCAGATGACACAGCGTATTAACGTGGAATGGAAGTCCCATGTAGCAGAAACTGGTGTTACGTGCTATACCTGCCATCGTGGTAACAATATTCCACAAAACGTTTGGTTTACTGACCCTGCTAAACCTCAGGGTAGTGGGTTCTTAAGTGGTAAGAATGGTCAAAATACGCCATCACCATCGGTTGGATTAAGCGATCTTCCTTACGATCCCTTTACGCCCTATTTGTTAAAAGCAGAGAACATTCGCATGAATGGCCCAACGGCATTACCAACTGGTAATAAGAACAGCATTCAAGATACGGAGAAGGTCTTTGGCTTGATGGTACATATGTCAACTTCACTTGGTGTAAATTGTGCGTACTGTCATAACACCCGTTCGATGCCCGAGTGGTCACAAAGCCCACCGCAACGCATGACTGCTTGGTACGGTATTCGCATGGTCCGAGATCTTAACAATAACTATATGGTGCCGCTGACCAACGTATTCCCAGCGCATCGATTGGGGCCTGAAGGAGATGTTCTAAAAAATAACTGTACAACCTGTCACCAAGGAGCATATAAACCACTGTATGGTGTATCAATGCTCAAAGACTATCCTTTCTTAACTGGCACACCGGCACCACGCGCAGCACCAAAGTCAGATGAGAAAAAAACATTAACGATGAAGTGAAGATGATATAAGCGGTAATTAATGGCGTCCTCGTGGCGCCATTTTTTTCTCAACACAAATATATGCTCAAACGAACATACTTTCCTAGCGACGATCGGCCTATTGCGGTAGTGATTGGCAGTGGCTTTGGTGGTTTAGCAGCAGCTATTCGGTTGTCCCATAAAGGCTACCGCGTGAAGATCTTAGAGAAGCTGGATAAACCTGGCGGGCGCGCTTATGTGTATCAGCGCGATGGTTATACCTTTGATGCTGGCCCAACCATTATTACAGCACCATTTCTGTTAAAAGAGCTGTGGGAGTTGTGCGGTGAAAAACTAGAGACCGATGTTGATTTGCGCTTAATGGATCCCTTCTACCGTATTCGTTTTGATGATGGTACCCACTTTGATTACACCGGCGATTTGCAGCGTATGCGTGAGGAGGTTGCTAAGTTTAGTCCTACTGATTTACCAGGTTACGATCGCTTTTTGGCAGAGGCTGAGAAGTGCTATCAGTTGGGCTTTGAAGAGCTCAGTCACGTTGCATTTGATTCCTTAAGCGACGTAGCAGAAGCACTTCCTTCTATGATTAAGATGAAGGCATGGGAGAGCATTTACACCTTAGTAGCGCGCCATCTAAAGAATGACAAATTACGTCAAGTGATGAGTTTTCATCCGCTATTAATTGGTGGCAATCCATTCTCAGTCACAGCCGTGTATTCACTGATTAATTCTTTAGAACGCAAACATGGGGTCTTCTCAGCTATGGGAGGAACCGGTGCTTTGATCAAAGGCTTAGTTCGTCTATTGGGTGATTTGGGTGTAAGTGTGCAATGTAATACTGAAGTAAAACGAATTGAAGTTCGTGATGGTAAAGCAGTCGGGGTTAGCCTGGCAGACGGTGATTTTGTTCCAGCCGATATTGTGGTGTCGAATGCTGATGCTGCATGGACCTACCAGAAATTGATTGAGCCACAACACCGAAGAGTTTGGACCGATAAAAAAGTAGAGCGTAGCAAGTACTCGATGAGCTTATTTGTTTGGTACTTTGGTACCAATCGCCAATATCACGATGTACCCCATCATATGATCTTATTGGGTAAGCGTTATCGGGAGCTACTAACGGACATCTTTAAGCGTAAAGTCCTAGCCGAAGACTTTAGCTTGTATTTGCATCGACCCACAGCAACGGATCCGAGTTTGGCTCCAGATGGGCACGATACTTTCTACGTACTCGCACCAGTCCCTAATTTAGATAGTGGTACAAACTGGCAAGAACAGGCGGAGCCTTATCGACAAGCCATCGCACAGTATTTGGATCAATCGGTATTGCCAGGTTTACAAGATCATGTGACCACCTCTTTCTTAATGACCCCGCAAGATTTTCAGGATCGACTGTTATCGGTAAAGGGCGCAGCCTTCGGTTTTGAACCATTGCTCCTACAAAGTGCGTGGTTTAGGCCTCATAACCGTAGTGAGGATGTAAAAGGTTTATACATGGTCGGTGCTGGCACACATCCTGGGGCAGGGATACCAGGGGTCTTGTCATCTGCTAAGGCTTTGATGTCCGTTGTTCCACACCCAGTCAACGTTGCGACAGGATATGCCAAATGAATCGAAGCTCAAACCACTTTGACGATGATTTAAATCAATGCGTTCAGACCATGCGGGACGGCTCAAAATCCTTCTTTGCTGCTTCGCGTGTCCTCCCAAGTCGCGTGCGTGATCCTGCTACCGCTCTATATGCCTTTTGCCGAATCACCGACGACATTGCCGATGCGGCCGATGCTACTGCGGAATCTATCCATACCCTGCAAGAACGACTTACTGCGATTTATGCAGGACATCCGGGCGATATTCCTGCGGATCGGGCACTTTCCGAAGTGGTGAGGGCATTTGATATTCCAAAAGAATTACCCCTTGCTTTAATTGAGGGCTATGAGTGGGATACGCAATACCGGACTTATGAGACCTTTGATGATTTATTAGATTACTGCGCACGTGTTGCCGGTACTGTTGGCGCCATGATGTGTTTGATTATGGGTAAACGCGAACCAGAGACCCTGGCGCGAGCATGTGATCTTGGTTTAGCCATGCAATTAACAAATATTGCCCGCGACGTGGGTGATGATGCCTTAAATGGTCGTATCTATCTTCCCTTGCAGTGGCTAAGAGAAGAGGGCATTAACAAAGAAGAGTGGTTACAAAATCCTCAATTTAATGAATCTCTTTCCAGAGTAGTGGCACGATTGTTAAAAGAAGCAGATCTACTTTATAAACAGGCTGAGATTGGTATTATTGATTTGCCATGGGATTGTCGACCTGCAATACAGGCGGCGCGTTTGATTTACGCCGAGATCGGTCGTGAGCTAGAACGTTTAAATCTTGATTCTGTGTCGGTACGCGCCGTGGTCTCGAAGCAGCGTAAATTAGTTCTGCTAACACACGCAGCCTCGGCGATCATTGCTAAGTTCTCGAGTCGCCGCATGGCAAAAGAGGCTCACCGCTCGATTCAGTTTTTGATTGATGCAGTCAGCAAAACACCGCATATTCGTCACTACGGCGGAACTATCTATGAGCGACTAACGTGGGTAGTTGATCTGCTGGAGCGTGTTGAAGAGCGAAAGCGCGAAGCGGAACTCAGCGTTGAGGACCGGTTTCAGGCTGGAGGCCTTGGCTGAAAAGGACTTGACATTTCATGAAATTTCTTGAATAATCAAGATAATTCTTGAAAGTGTAAATAATGCCTAATCAGCAACTTAGTAAATTCTCGTCTCAGGCAAGTCCTGAAATCCTCAATGCCATGAAGGAGCTTGCACAGCGTGAGGGTAGAAAAATGCATTCTATTTTGGATGAGGCTCTCAGCGATTATCTCGTTAAGAAGGGTGTTCTAAAGTCCAAAGGCAGTGCCATGAATCATTTTGCCCAAAGCTTAAATCAATTTGATGCGCTTTATCAAAAGCTAGCAAAGTAAGTTTCTAAGTTAATGCCTAGTTATTTGACGACACACGATGTCGAGGTGATGCATCACGTCCTGATTGAGCGTTATGGCGGCTCGCTGGGTCTTCGTGACGCTAATCGTTTGGAGGCGGCCCTTTTTCGTCCACAGTCTGGCTATTATGCGGATACGCTATTGCAAGGGGCAGCATTATTTGAGAGTTTGATTATTAATCATCCATTTATAGATGGAAATAAGAGGATTGCTTTTGCCGCAATGGACGTATTTTTAAGAATGAATGGTTATCAGCTAAATGTAGATTCAAATAGAATCTATTCCAAAATTATGGACCTATTTAAACAAAACCAAATGGATATAGAACATATTCATGCATGGCTTTTAGAGATTAGTCAAACAAGTTAATTTATTTCACCCTTGGCATCCGCCATGGCAACATAAATTGCACTGCCCACGAAGATAATCTAGGTACATCTAAGGTTTCATGAAAGGATGTTACGCGCTCCCCCAAAAGCTCACTACTGAGTACTGAGCGTGCATAAAAGGGAGTGTCTTCTAGTGTTTCTAGAATTTCCAAAGAAGCCTGGCTGGGATTACGCATTTGCCGCTGAATGCGCCAACCAGTCTTGGGTAATGCTTGCCGTGGTGGTGGGTCAAAGTTTTCAATTCGCCCATCTGGATGAAATACTAAACCCAACAATTTCTCAACCCCATTCTTTTGCCGTACATCATAAATAACGGCTGTACGTCCACCACTGAGTTCTGCCCGCGACCAATCCCAATCTTTAAACTGAATAGTAATAGGCTCATCACCCTCATTGGAATCAAAATAGGCATTACCTTGCCACTTCAGTTTAGGTGAGTCTAGTTCAACCTCAATGCGGGCAGAGGGCGCAAGCGGACCCCAGCGGTGTTTACCCTGATCATCTAAGCTGGTCGAGAAATTAAATAGTTGTCGCGGAAATAATTTAAAGTGGCCGGCAACACGTTGTCCAAAAGGAACAGCGCGCTCGTAAATATCAACCCGTAAATGATCGCCATGCCAGCGAAGACTACTCGGGCCAATGACAAAATCAGTTTGATTGCGAGAGATGCTCGCCGCGCTCCGCTCGGTCATGGTCCAGCGTTTATTACCAGGACTATAAATAGCTAAATTAATGGCACAATGATTTTCTGGATCTACAGATTTAGAACGACGCTGAGCCCACGCATAGTAGGGAGAGAACACGCTCCCCACGAACGCAATCATGACCAGACCATGCTGGCCATCATCGCTTAAGGCATCGACATACCACCAGAGATAAGAACCCGACCGGACCGCTTGATCAAACCGAGGTGAGCCATCAGAGTTGCGGCCGCCATACGACCCGAGAGCGCCGCCATCGGTACTCCCGCTCCCGGATGCGCGCTGCCCCCCGCTAGGTAGAGACCCGGAATGGTGGTGTGTGCTGCTGGCCGTCGAAAGGTATCCATCCAACCGTGGTTGGCTTGGCCATAAAGTGCCCCACCGGTTGCCGGAAAGAGGCGATGAAAATCCTGTGGCGAGGTGCGAGTTACGATCGCATCCTTCAAAGAGAGGTCGAGGCCACAGTGGCGTAATAGAGAAAATGCTTTTTCTTGACATGATTCAATCTCACTAAGGGAGGGTTGATTGTGGTCCCCAATTGCTGGAGCGTTCACTAAACAGAGCATGCGTTCACCATCAGGATGCGTAAGATGGATATCGGTTTGATCTTGTGCGCAGACATACACCGTAGGATTTTGTGGAAGACGCTTACGGTAAAAAATATCGGTGAACTCAGAGGCGTAATCTTGGTTAAAAAAGACGTTGTGACGAACCAAAGGAAACCCCTTGGGTTTTGCAAACATCGACCAAGTAATCGCAGAAAGCGAGCGAGTTGTTTGGCTAACTGGCGAAGCTGATTGATTTGCTAATCCCAGTAGCCCCGTTTGTAAGGCCATTGCATCACCGTTAAAGATAATGTTATCCGTAGCGATGACCTCACCATTACTTAGGCGTACCCCAGATACTTTGCCAGCACTTTGTATGATTTCTTCACAGTTCATGCCGGTGATGAACTGCACGCCCTTAGCTTCCGCTAACTTTGTGATGGCTTCTGTAATGGCAACCATGCCACCTTGCACTGCCCAAACTCCTTGCATTTCGACATCCGCAATCAGCATGAGGGTTGCAGGAGCTTGCGAAGGGGATGAGCCACAATAGGTGGCATAGCGACTAAAGAGTTGATGAATACGAGGATCCTTAAAGTAACGTGACAAGCTTTTCCACAAATCATTAAACAGACCAATCTCGTAGAGAGCCTTTGATCCCATGGGGCCAAGATCGCTCATCATCCCCATCATGGATGGACGTGCGGAGAGCATGTAGGGTTTCTCAAGGGCGCGATATAGCTTGCTAGCCTGCTGACAAAAATCCATAAAGCGATTAGCCTCTGCTGCACCTGCAAAATCATGAATCGCCTGTGCCGATTGCTCACGATTTGCATATAGATCTAAGCGTTCTGCCGGACCCCAAGCATGTCTAGCTAAGATCTGAAGTTGGTCAATATGTAAAACATCTTCTAATTGACAGCCCGCATTTTGAAAGATGCCATCAAAGACCCAGCGCATCGTAAAGACCGTTGGACCAGAATCTACACCCTTACCACCACACTCAATTTGACGGATTTTGCCACCAAGTTTTTGTTCTTTCTCTACCAAAATTACTGGAAGGCCAGCACTTGCCATATCTAGGGCGCTGACGAGACCGCCAATACCGCCACCAATAACAACAATAGGCTTGTTTTTAGGTGACTTAGTCAAGTGTTCTTCCTTTCCAAGAGCCCTCTGCATCAAAGGGTTGGAAACGTGCAAACATCGATTCAGAAAAATAATTACCTTGCATGGCGGCTTTAATTGCTGTGAGGTGTGCACCAGATCGAGCATACGCATCCATCGCAGCCTGCGAGTTCCAAATGGTAAAGGTGGCTTGACGCAAAACTGGAGCCTCACCAATACCGGCAGAGATTAAACATCCAGCACTCTGTTGTAAATCAGTTTGAGCCGATGGCGCCTTTGACCAAAATGAAAGCGCCCGCGTTGGCTTAATCGAAGCTCGGGTCAAAGATGCAATCGGACCGGAAGTGGGTGGGGATGTAGATTCTTGTAGTTGATGGCCTGACCAACGCCCCTTTACCGAGTAGGCTCGCAGTTTTACTGTAAATAATTCGCTTGCATGACTTCGGTACCAATCTAATAATGGTGACTCATGCATAAATCGATTGGCTTGTTCAAGCCCTTCAAAAAGACAAAATAGGCCTTGATGAGTTCCGCTCGGGCTAATCAAGAACCCACCATTTTTACCCGATCCCATATGCTTTTGCAGCAGAAGACCTTGTGGTCGGTATAGGCTAAATCGGTTAAACATCAGACGGGCAATACCAGAATATTTGGCTTGCGGTTTGATATTGACCAAGGCCATGACCGCTACCTGATTAGACATCTTATTCCTCGATATCGCTATCTTTGCTTTGGTCGCTCAGATCGTATTTACGTAATTTAATATATAAACTTTGCCGAGAGAGCCCCAGCATCTCCGATGCGGATACCCGATTCCCGCGTGTGAGGTCGAGTGCGGCCTTGATACAGAGTTGCTCAATTAAATCAGTAGTCTCATTAATAATTTCTTTGAGAGGCAGGCGACCCACGAGTTGGGTGAGTTCTTCACTCGAGCGAGTAATGGACTCTTCAGGCTGTATCTTAGAGCGTATGCGTGAGCCTACTTCTCGGATAGTAAATCCAAGACAGGCATGTGGGTAGGGTACGGATACTGCAGAAATCTCAACGGGATGCAAAGTACCAAAGGAGTCACGAATTGAGGTAGCAAATAACTTAATGGACCCTTTTTCATGGAGATTGGACAACATCACACGCAAATCAACACTAGAACGCTCTAGCCAACGGTCTAGGGGCTCATTCAGAATTTGTTCCAGTTTGTCTGACATGATTAAGCGCAAGAAAGCTTGATTAGCCGTTAAGATCTTTCCTGCTGAGTTGGTCACAATAAAACCATCGGGCGCCTTTTCAAGAGCCTGTATGACCAGTGATTGCGCATTTGAATCATGACGATCAACCAACTCACCAGAGCGCTTCAGGGTAACTAGAATTAGCGATTGATTTTCATTACGAAATGGCGCTGCCGATAGATAGACCTCTTGGCCACTCAAAATACTCGTATTTAACTCTGCTACTGTGCTGGTATACGCTACCTTACTAAGAAGAGATTGAACCTGAATTCGATCCCCCTTTGTGAGGTAGTCCATTAACAAGCGACCACTTAATTTTTTTACCGAGTCACCGAGCAAATCAGCAGCACGTGGATTTGCTTCAATCACTTTGAACGTATTGGCATCTAAAACAATCACTGCCTCAGATGCCATTTCAAATAGAACACGATAGCGTGTCTCTAATTGGCGTAAGCGGGTATAGTCGCGTTCAATGGCCTGTTGAGCATCAACCAGGCGCTGTTGCAATAAGGAAATTTCTCGTAGATCGCGCGCGAGTGCAATGATCTGTCCAGTGCTACCAACCTTTAAAGTTGCACATAGCAGTGGTAAATCGGCCGAGCCAGGAGAAGGTACATTAATTTGTCTAAAACGAGACAGACTCGTCTCATTTGCATCTTGGAGGAGAGCCTGTATTTTGGGACGACTTTCGCTGGTAACTACATCTAACCAATTTTTACCAACCCAACTTTCTAAGCTTGGGCTTCGTAAATCGGGGTTACCAAAGGCAATACTTTGAATAACGCCCTCTCGATTTAATGTTAACGAGATATCTGCAGATGCTTGAACAATATGAGCAACTTCATCTGGATTGAGTTGCCCTAGGACATGAGCTGGGCTGGTTGTGCTGTTCACTATCTACTCGTGTATCGACTTAATTAAACGCGTGATTTTAAGATATTTTCTGCTGCCACAACTGCATCTGCAGCACTTAAGGTACAAATATCCGCTACACAATCATCCATAAGTTCTGGTTTTGCATTAAATAATGCGCCGCCCGCCATAATGCCAATTTGTGAGTTGAGGGATGCTCGCCTTATCTGTGGAATGAGTGCCTGCAGTTTGTCCCACTGCAACTCATACGAAATAGAAATACCAACCACATCGAAATGCTCCTTAGAACACAAGTCTAAGATCTCTTCCTCACTGGGGCTAGGAGTTGAGCAAATATTCCAACCTGCTTGGGTAAAGAACTCGCTCAGCATAAAAACACCCATCGTATGTTGGGAGTGTGGCATCGCAAAGAGTAAGGCCTTGCCTGAAAAACTACGGTGATGATTTTGTTCATTCCGAAAATCGGGACTTAGTTCTTGCATGATGTACTGAATACGACCCAATGCCAGGGTGACTGTTGTAAAGCTATGTTCATCGAGCTCCCAATAGCATTGCATTCGTCTGGCAGCGGGGGCAATTAGTTGGAGGTAGAGCTCGTTGAGTGATCGACCCTCTAGACGTAAGGACTTGATATAGCCCATGCAAATTTCATTTGAACTATTAATTAATAGTTCAGCAAAGTACTTCACATCATCCGCAGAGATAGGCTCATCGTTATGGGAAGCAAGCGCCTGATTTGTATTGCAATGTTGGATTAATAGTCGGGGGATGATTTGAGCCTCGATGGTTTTATTTAATAGATGAGCAAGTTCATGGGGGGAGGGCCCTCCCATGGTCTCGGGTTCCAAGCTCGGTAGTAGAGCACTTAAGCGGAACTTTTTTAGCCATCCTCTACCTTCCTTTTCGTTTGTTGAATTACTTTTGCTAGTTTGTAGATTTAAATGATCCACTTTTATCTGTCCCCATACTGTTCAGTCATGTTGCAATGCAACATTTATTACATCCAAGACCCAAAATCACCCAAAAAGCACGGGTTTTTGGCCCTGAATAACTCAAAAAGGCGGCCCCAAATTGCCTTTTTCTTCGATATCTATAAGGTTAACCACTACTTGGCCTAACTGTCAAAATAATTTGACACTTATAAGGGTTTATTCTTAGATTTGAAAACATAAAAAAGCGTAAACTTAGGTTTACATATTTATATAGGAGCCAGGCTGCATAAGGAAGAAAGAGCACATGGCAAGTCAATTACAACCCCTTTATACCCCAGAAGAGCGGCTTCGACGTAATCGCTCGAAGTGGACCTTGGTCCAAGGTGTCTTGGCGCCTGTGCAATTTCTAGTGTTTTTAATCAGTCTTTATCTTGTTCTGCGATTTCTATTCACGGGTGAGGGTGAGTTTGCGGCAAATACCTCCGTTGTAATTAAAACCCTCTTTTTATACGCCATCATGATTACAGGGAGTATTTGGGAGAAAGAAGTCTTCGGGCGCTATCTTTTTGCACCCACTTTCTATTGGGAAGACGTCTTCAGTATGCTGGTTTTATTCTTGCATACCGCCTATTTGCTTGCTCTCGGTTTTGGTTTTCTAGAAATGCGCCAACTCATGCTATTGGCCTTGGCGGCATATCTAGCATATGTGATTAATGCGGGTCAGTTCTTATGGAAGTTGCGTCAAGCACGACTTCAAGAGGCAAAGCAATCTATCGATAGGGTGATGGCATGAACCGTATTATTCCTTTGCAATCTGCACCAGCAGGATGCGACTCCGTTACACCATTAAATATTCTGAAAGAGAGGGGGCAGCGAGAAGTCTTTTGCGGCCTAACCGGAATTATTTGGTTGCATCGAAAAATTCAGGATGCGTTTTTCTTGGTGGTAGGTTCGCGAACCTGCGCTCACCTTGTCCAGTCTGCTGCAGGAGTCATGATTTTTGCCGAACCTCGGTTTGCCACTGCCATCATTGACGATCACGATCTAGCTGGTTTAGCAGATGCGAATGAAGAGCTTGATCGGGTAGTAAATCAGCTCTTAACTCGTCGGCCGGATATTAAGATGCTGTTTTTGGTCGGGTCATGCCCCTCCGAGGTCATCAAACTCGATTTGTCACGCGCTGCTGAGCGTCTCAGCAAAACATACACACCACGCGTGCGAATTTTGAACTACTCGGGTAGCGGTATTGAAACAACGTTTACGCAGGGTGAGGATGCATGTCTGGCCGCTCTTGCTAAAGAAATTCCGCAAGCTAGCGAGCCAACTACACAGGCAGAGGTTGATCTTTTAATCGTCGGTTGCTTAGCCGATGTTGTCGAAGACCAATTCTCCAGAATCTTTACAGAGCTGGGCTTATCGTCATACGCCTTCTTTCCACCAAGGCGTTCAGGCAATCTGCCTAAGGTTGGTCCTAATACACACTATTTACTAGCGCAACCTTTTCTAACGGATACCGCTCGTGTACTAGAGGAATTAGGTGCCACTCGGATTCCAGCCCCGTTCCCATTGGGTGTAGAAGGTACAGAGGCGTGGTTAGCCGCCGCCGCAAATACATTTGCTGTTCAGCCAGAGCGTTTTGAAAAGGTAGTGGCGCCTAAGCGTGAGCGTGCCAAGATGGCCTTAGAGCGTCAGCGCAAGATTCTTGATGGACGTTCAATCTTCTTTTTCCCCGACTCTCAATTAGAGATCCCCTTGGCCCGCTTTTTACATCGTGAGCTTGGAATGCAGCTGACCGAGGTAGGAATGCCTTATATCCATCGTCAACATCTGGCGGAAGAGATTGCATTACTACCTAAGGACGTTTGTCTTTCTGAGGGTCAAGATGTGGAGAAACAACTAGATCGTTGCCGCAGCGCCAATCCCGATATGGTGGTTTGTGGTTTGGGCCTGGCCAATCCCCTCGAGGCTGAAGGAATGACTACAAAGTGGTCCATTGAGTTGGTTTTTACACCGATTCAAGGTTTTGAACAGGCCGCTGATCTCGCCGAGCTCTTTGCACGTCCTTTAGTGCGAAAAACGAAGTTGGCAGCCTAGGAGATAACGATGAAATTAACCCTCTGGACATATGAAGGACCTCCCCACATCGGTGCTATGCGTATTGCTACTGCGATGGAGGGCGTGCACTATGTATTGCATGCTCCTCAGGGTGATACCTATGCCGATTTATTGTTCACCATGATTGAGCGTATGAACAAGCGCCCACCAGTAACCTACACAACATTCCAAGCGCGTGATCTCGGTAGCGATACTGCGGAGTTATTTAAAGACGCAGCTCGTTCTGCCTACGCTCGTTTCAAACCAGATTTATTAATGGTCGGAGCCTCATGTACTGCTGAATTAATCCAGGATGATCCAGGCGGTCTTGCCGCCGCTCTTCAGTTACCAGTTCCTGTCTTGCCATTGGAATTGCCGGCTTATCAAAAGAAAGAAAATTGGGGCGCTGCTGAAACTTTCTATCAAATGGTGCGTTTACTTGGAAAAGAGTATGTATTGCCGCCAGGAAAAAAAAGAGCACATCGTCCCGCTGGCATACCGCCGAGTTGCAATATATTGGGCCCAACCGCTTTAGGTTTTAGACACCGCGATGACGTCGTGGAGATTCGTAAATTACTGCGTCAAATTGGCGTTCTGGTTAATGTGATCGCACCATTAAGCGCGAAGCCTGAGGATATAACGCGTTTACATGAGGCAGACTTCAATGTTGTTTTGTATCCAGAGGTAGCGAACAGTGCGGCACAGTGGATGAGTAAAAACTTTGGCCAGCCAAGCACAAAGACCATTCCAATTGGATTTAAGGCAACGCAAGCATTTATTCAAGAAGTATGCTCATTAGCTGAAATTCAGTGTGATATTGAGGAGCTTACGAAGCGTTCACGGGCTCGCTGGTATGCCCTATCCGTTGATTCAACCTATTTAACCAATAAACGCGTATTTATCTTTGGCGATGCAACGCATGCAATTGCTGCTGCAAAGGTTGCCTCTGAAGAAATGGGCTTTCAAGTGGTTGGTTTGGGAACGTATAGCCGAGAACTGGCGCGTGAAGTTCGGGAGGCTGCTACTCAGTATGGAATTGAAGCACTTATTTCTGATGACTATTTAGAGGTTGAGCAAAAGATTACAGAACTCCAACCTGAATTAATCCTAGGTACGCAAATGGAGCGCCATATTGCGAAGCGCCTAAAGGTTCCCTGCGCAGTGATATCAGCGCCAATTCATGTGCAGGACTTTCCAGCACGGTATTCACCTCAAATGGGCTTTGAAGGTGCGAACGTACTTTTTGATACTTGGGTTCATCCACTCATGATGGGTTTAGAAGAGCATCTTATTGGGATGTTTAGAGAAGATTTTGAATTCCATGATGGTGCTGCACCATCGCATTTGGGTCATGGCCATGCTAAGACCTCAGCCAATGAGCCGATTAAGGCTGAAGAGCCTGTTGAAGTCGTAAGTGCCGCTGTAGTGAATGGCGCACCGACGATGGAAAGTGTTTGGGAGCCAGAGGCTCAGAAGGAGCTCAATAAGATCCCGTTCTTTGTGCGCGGTAAGGCAAGACGCAATACCGAACGCTTTGCCAACGAACGCGGTCTTCCCACAATTTCTTTAGAAACGCTGTATGACGCTAAGGCCCATTTTGGGCGTTGATTGCACTTTAACCATGAACAATATCTTTGGAGCTCACGAATGAACGTAGTCAATATACCGGTAAGTGACATGAAGGGTCGACGACCTGACGGCGATGGTAGTGTTCAGGTTCAACTTGATCCTAATTTAAAGATTGGTAAAGCAAAAGTATTTGCTGTGTATGGCAAAGGAGGGATTGGTAAAAGTACAACTTCATCCAACTTGTCAGTTGCCTTCTCAAAATTAGGAAAGCGTGTCATCCAAATTGGATGCGATCCGAAGCATGATTCCACCTTTACGCTCACCAAGAAGTTGATGCCTACGGTGATTGATGTCTTGGAGAAAGTCGATTTTCATTCCGAAGAGCTTCGCGTTGAAGACTTTGTCTATGAGGGTTATAACGGTGTAATGTGTGTAGAAGCTGGTGGACCACCAGCAGGAACTGGCTGCGGAGGTTATGTCGTTGGTCAAACGGTCAAACTTCTAAAAGAACACCACCTCTTGGAAGACACCGATGTAGTCATCTTTGACGTCTTGGGTGATGTGGTCTGCGGTGGTTTTGCAGCACCCTTGCAGCACGCTGATCGGGCACTGATTGTGACTGCGAATGATTTTGATTCTATCTTTGCGATGAATCGCATCATTCAGGCGATTGGCGCTAAAGCCAAAAACTATAACGTTCGTTTAGGCGGCGTGATTGCGAATCGCAGTGCGGCTACAGATCAAATTGATAAATTTAATGAGAAGGTGGGCCTAAAGACCATGGCGCACTTTCCAGATTTGGATGTTATACGTCGTAGTCGCTTAAAAAAGTCCACTTTGTTTGAGATGGAGCAATCGCCCGAGCTCGATCTGGTTCAAAAAGAATATTTACGACTTGCGGCTGCTCTTTGGGCTGGAACTGACCCATTGCCAGCGGTGCCAATGAAGGACCGCGATATTTTTGATCTCTTAGGATTTGATTGAATCGGAAATGGATATGCAACATCATTCGTATCTCGAAAAGCGCGGTCAGCTAGAGCAGTATTTTGATCGCACTGCCTTTGATGCATGGGCTAAGTTAACCTCGACTGCGCCAGTGAGTGGTATTCGTAAGACGGTTCGTGCTGGGCGCGATGAAATGCGTAATGTGTTACTTGCGTACTTACCAAGCGATCTTAGCGGGCAGCGTGTCTTGGATGCCGGTTGTGGAACAGGAGCACTTGCTGTGGAATTAGCAAAGCGGGGCGCTCGGGTGATGGCAACCGATATTTCTCCAACTTTAATCAAGCTAGCCCGAGAGCGTTTACCCAGTGATTTACCAAATGGCTCGATCGAGTTTTTTGCGGGTGATATGTTGGATCCCAGTTTGGGTCAATTTGATCACGTAGTATGCATGGATTCCATGATTCATTATCACCGCCATGATATTGCTAAAGCATTGGCTGGACTCGCAGAGCGTACTCGAAATACCATCGCATTTACATTCGCCCCCAAGAATCCCTTTTTATCGACCATGATTGCAGTGGGACGATTATTTCCCAGGGGTGATCGCGCACCATTTATTGAACCTGTGGCAGAGCAAACTTTAGCCAAGTTAATTACCCAAGAGGCACTCTTAGAATCTTGGCAAATTGCAAGTACGCAAAAGATTGCCCGTGGTTTTTATATTTCTCAGGCGATGGCTCTTCGCAAATCATGAAATCGCTCAACATCAACCTTTTCCAAGCATGGCGTCGTATTTCGCCAAGCTTGATGCCGTTCTCTGATGTGGCAACCAAAGACCTGCCTTTAAGTAAATGGTTACGCCTTGCATTATTTCAAGTATCGGTTGGGATGGCGACGGTCATGTTGATTGGTACTCTGAATCGCGTCATGATTGTGGAAATGGGTGTAGCAGCTAGTCTTGTCGCGTTGATGGTTGCACTGCCTTTAGTATTTGCTCCTTTTAGAGCCTTGGTGGGCTTTCGGAGTGATCGTCATCGCTCATTCCTTGGCTGGAAACGAGTCCCCTACATTTGGTTAGGCAGTTGGTTGCAATTTGGTGGCTTAGCCATCATGCCATTTTCATTGATATTACTTTCAGGCGATTCTAATTGGCCTGCATGGTTTAGTCATATTGCTGCAGCTCTTGCATTTTTATTGGTGGGGGCCGGTATGCAAGTGACCCAAACGGCGGGTTTAGCATTAGCCTCTGATTTGGCAACACCTGCCTCTCGTCCTCGCGTAGTGGCACTGATGTATGTCATGTTCTTACTAGGCATGGTTTTTAGTAGTCTCTTGTTTGGTTTTCTACTTAAAGATTTCTCACCCGTTCGTTTAATTCAGGTAGTGCAAGGCGCGGCGGCATTAACGATGCTCTTTAATCTGCTTGCATTATGGAAGCAAGAAGCACGTCAGCCAAAGACTAAAGAGCAATTAGCGATGGAGCCGATCATTCGTTTTCAGGACTCCTGGAAACAATTTGCTAAGCAAGATAAAGTGATTCGGTTTCTAGTCGCTCTTGGCATGGGTACCGCTGCTTTTAGTATGCAAGACATTATTCTGGAGCCTTACGGTGCAGAGGTGTTGGGTTTATCCGTTAGCGCTACTACCTTGCTAACCAGCCTTACTGCCCTAGGAGCTCTGCTGGCATTTATGCTGGCCGCAAAAGTATTAAACCGTTCAATTGACTCACATCGCCTAGCAGCAGTTGGTGTTTTGTGCGGTATTTTTGCCTTTACCTGCGTTATTTTTTCTGAGCCACTACTATCCCCAACCTTATTTAGGATTGGCGCTTTCTTAATTGGATTTGGCGGTGGTTTATTTGCCGTGAGTACTCTCGCAACGGCCATGAGTTTTGACTCCTTAGGTATGAACGGTTTAGTTATTGGTGCGTGGGGCGCTGTGAGCGCTTCCGCTGCTGGTTTAGCGATTGGGCTTGGCGGAGTGATTCGGGATTTAGTGTCAAGTTTGGCTGTATCTGGAACCCTTGGTTCTGTTCTGGTTTCACCAGGTACTGGCTATAGCTTTGTGTATCACATTGAGTTGTTTTTGTTGTTTGCAACCTTAGTAGCAGTTGGTCCATTGGTCGTGATGAAGCGATCGATGCCAATGCATTCGGATTCGAAGTTTGGATTAGCTGAGTTTCCAAGCTAATTCATTATTTAAAAGGGGAGTTCATCATGGGAACTGGAGCAATTACACAATACGTTGATGTCGCACAATTAGCCCTATATGCATTTTGGGTCTTTTTTGCCATTCTGGTCTATTACCTAACTGTTGAGGGTAAGCGGGAGGGGTTTCCTCTCGAATACGATCAAGCGGGTAAAGTACGGCGTGCTGAAGGCATTGCTGGAATGCCATCGCCTAAAATCTTTAAAACCCAATTTGGCGGTGACATCTCAATACCACGGGATGAGCCGCTTGAGCGACTTGCCGCAAAGCCGGCAAATCGACTCAATGGCTCACCCATCGAGCCAACAGGTAACCCTATGCTCGATGGAATTGGTCCTGGCGCATATGCCAATCGTGCTGATGTTCCTGACCATACCTCAGAAGGAGATCCACGGATAGTGCCCATGCGTATCTTGGGCGGATTCAGTATCGCTCGTCAAGATATTGATCCACGTGGCTTAAATGTAGTTGGCGCCGATGGTGTGCGGGGTGGAACGATTAAAGAGATTTGGGTAGATCGTGCTGAGATGATGATTCGCTATCTCGAAATTGAAACCACTCCAGAAGCCGGTGGCCGACGCGTTCTCTTGCCCATGAACTTTGCTCGAGTTGCACGTAATCAAGTTTCGGTTCAAGCAGTTCTCGGTAGGCACTTTGTAAGCGTTCCTGCCACAAAGAGTACTGAACAGATTACCTTGCTCGAAGAGGAAAAAATCATGGCCTACTTTGGGGCTGGCACTTTATATGCCACACCCGAGAGAAGTGAGCCATTGGTTTAAGCATCATGAGCACTCTTTATCAAGCGCCAGAGCACGAGTTCGAGGCCCAACCGGGCTTACCAGAGCCTTTGCCACCTAATGAGGAAATTATTTGGCAGGGGGGCCCTGATCTCAAAGCCTTTGCGCTACATGCCTTTCATATGCATTGGTTTGCTTTGTACTTCGGGGCGATGGTTCTATTAAAGGCCATTGCCGTTAGTCAGTCTGTGGGCGGTTGGAGTCAAGAGTGGCCAGGATTTGTTTGGGCCTTAGGACTCTCTATTGCTGCTTTGGTCTTGATTGGCTTGTTGGCCTATTGGTCAGTCAATACAACCATGTACACCTTGACGAATCGCCGCTTAGTAATGCGAATTGGGATTGTATTGACGATTACCTTTAATTTGCCACTCAAGCGCTTAGCGCAGGCTGGGATTCATGTTTATAAGGATGGAAGCGCCGACATTCCGATTCGCTTAAATGCTGAGGATAAGATTCCGTATCTTCATTTATGGCCTCATGCCCGCGCCTGGAAATTAGCACATCCCGAGCCCATGATCCGGTGCGTAGCGGATGGTAAGCATGTTGCCAGTCTGTTTGCAGACGCTTGGGCCAGCGCCAACCAGGTTGATCTTAATCAGCGTGAGTCAAGTCCTCTTAACGGTAATCCAGCAAAGTCTACAAATCATGCTTACGGGTCTGATATGGCGCTAGTAAAAGTGGGTCAATCAAGCCTATGATTTTGCCTTCCCTAAGACTTTCGCGTAGTACAACTTTAACAATGCTGGGCACTGTCGCGGCAGTCGTATTTTTGACTTGGGTTATCACCCAGTCGCAAGTTAGTGCGCGTTATCCGGATGCGCCTGCAAAACAAGTGAAGCAACTTCGTTTTGAGGACCGTAGCGATGGCTCTATTGCTGTTTTTGACTACCAAACTGGCAAGCAAATTGATTCAATCGTCGGTGAAGCAGGGTTCGTACGCGGCGCTTTGCGAACGCTAGCGCAGGAGCGTAAACGCCGTGATATTGATAGTAAGCCCCCATTTGAATTAATTGCCCGTCAAGATGGGCGCCTGACATTAATAGACCCCAGTACAGGTCGCACGATTGACCTAGAGTCTTTTGGGGAGATTAATGCAAAACACTTTGCTCGTCTGTTACGTTTAGACAGTCAAGCCACACAACAACGTTAATTATTGGAGAAATAGTATGGAATCCGCAGAAAGTCTATTACGGGATCAGATACCAGCAGCAGCCAAGGTCAACGAGTCTACCAAGATGGCTTTGCAGGACGCTGTTCTGAGCCCACGTTTTTACACCACTAATTTTGATGAAGTGGATAAAACTAATATTGATGCACTTCGTTCGGAATGGAATGTCTTAATGGCCGAGTTTGCAGCAGATATTAATTCTGATCACTTTCAACGTCCAGCCAATATGGATAAGAACTATTCCAATGTTGATCCTGAGCTTTATGATGAGTTTGTTGACTTTTTAATTAGCTCAATTACCTCCGAGTTCTCAGGCTGTATTTTGTATGCCGAGATTAAGCGTAAGGTCAAGAATGAAGATATGAAGTTGCTTTATGGCTATATGGCACGTGATGAGTCCCGGCATGCGGGTTTCATTAACCAGTGGCTCAAAGACTTTGATATTGGAATTGATTTAGGGTTTTTGGCAAAAGCGAAAAAGTACACCTACTTTAAGCCAAAGTTCATTTACTACGCGACGTATTTATCCGAAAAGATTGGTTATGCTCGTTACATCACCATTTTCCGTGAGCTTGAGAAAAAACCAGAGTTACGTTTTCATCCAATATTTCTCTGGTTTGAAAGATGGTGTAACGACGAGTTTCGCCACGGCGAGGCATTTGCATTAATCATGCGCGCCAATCCCAATCTTCTTACGGGGCTCAACAAATACTGGATCCGGTTTTTCTGCTTAGCGGTATACAGCACCATGTACGTCAGAGATCATTCCCGTCCACAACTTTATAAAGCAATGCAGATCTCTCCGACTGATTATGACAAGAAGGTTTTGCATATTACCAATGAGATTACTAAGCAAGTATTTCCGATTACCCTTAATTTAGATGACCCAAGATTTTATGAGTGTATGAACCAGATGCTTGCATTGTTTCAAAAGATGGATGTTTATAAGGCCAAGGGTGGTCTGGCTGCCAAAATGATGGTCCCGATTATGGGTATTCGCGTTGGCCTAGTCTTTGCCCGAGCATTTTTCTTGCCAGTACGTAACCACGAGCTTCCCCGCAATGTTCGTTTGGCGCCAAGCTGGTAATCAACAATGAGCATGAGCACTTTTGCCTTTCCATTGCTCTACACCGTCTTTGCATGGTGGTTTGGGACGGGCATCATTTTGCTTCTTAATCAACGACCACGTTCAACCCATCAAACCACCTTTTGGATGAGTGGTGTTGTATTGCTATTTGCTTTGGTTGGCTTAAAGACTAGCGCTAATTTAAATACAGTCGCTGGAGCGTATTGCGGCTTTACATGCGCACTTCTTGTATGGGCCTGGCAAGAAATTGGTTTTTTACTGGGTTACGTAACAGGATCAAGACGGACTGCTTGCCCTCCTGAATGCCGTGGATTTAGGAAGGCTTTTTATGCGTTTCAGACCATTGCCCATCATGAGTTAGCCTTACTTGTTTTGGGCGCTGCTGTTGCCCTGGTGACATGGGGCGGAAGTAATTTAATTGGATTGTGGACTTTCATCATTTTGTGGGCCATGCGTCAAAGTGCCAAGCTGAATGTGTTCTTGGGGGTTCTCAATTTGAATGAGAAGTTTTTACCAGTACACCTGAAATACATCCATAGCTATTTCACGAAGCGGGCGATGAACCCCTTGTTGCCAGTTTCTATTTTGATGGCGTGTTTATTTGCAATACCACTGTGGCAGACAGCATTTGCTACTGGGGTAACGCCATATCAAATCGCATCATCCACCATTTTGGCTACTTTGTTATCGCTGGCGATTTTGGAACACATCTTAATGGTATTGCCGTTATCAACTGAGGGATTGTGGAAATGGGGACTTCGGTCTTAAACCAGACGAGCGAGCGCTCGTGGCCAACTCCATCTGCCATTTTGGAGTTGTTAAAGCCAATCACATGGTTTCCGCCCATGTGGGCTTTTTCCTGTGGCGTAATTGCTTCGGGGCAATCTTTATTCAATCAATGGCATCTTCTATTAGCCGGTGTAATCTTGGCAGGCCCGATGGTTTGTGCCACTAGTCAGGCCATTAACGATTGGTTTGATCGCCACGTTGATGCTATTAATGAACCACAGCGCCCAATCCCCTCTGGTAGGATGCCCGGGCGTTCGGGCTTATATGTAGCCTGTATTTGGACTGGCTTATCGCTTTTGTTGGGATGGTTCATTAGTCCATGGGCTTTTGTCGCAACCCTAATTGGCTTAGCCTTAGCATGGGCATATAGTGCTCCGCCATTAAGACTAAAGCAAAACGGCTGGTGGGGTAATGCTGCTTGCGGATTATCGTATGAAGGTTTAGCTTGGTTTACTGGCTCGGCTGTGATGCTTGGCGATACCTTTCCATCATCTCACTCCATTTTGTTTGCATTGCTCTACAGCATTGGTGCTCACGGCATTATGACATTGAATGATTTCAAAGCAATTGAAGGTGACCGGCAAATGGGAGTGCGTTCTTTGCCAGTTCAGTTAGGAGTGCAGGGTGCTGCATGGAATGCTTGCATCATGATGATCGTGCCACAGTGCATTGTTGTTGGATATTTGTTTTGGCTCGCTATGCCTTTTCATGCATTAGCAGTAATTGGTTTAATTATTGGCCAGATGATCATGATGCGGTATTTCTTAGGGGATCCAATTAAGCGCGCTTTGTTTTTAAGTGGTTTTGGCGTCCCTCTCTTTGTTAGTGGAATGATGGTTAGCGCGTTTGCAGTGAGTTAAGGATGAACATGAATAGCGCCGCACTCCACCATGACAAGCTTACATGGATTGCTATTGCTCGCTTGGGTCTTATACAGGCTTCGTTGGGAGCCGTCGTGGTATTGACCACATCGGTTTTAAATCGAGTGATGGTGATTGAGTTAGCTCTTCCCGCTTTGCTCCCAGGCCTCTTGGTTGCGATGCATTATTTAGTGCAATTTATTCGACCACGGATGGGCTTTGGGTCTGATCAAAGCGGCCGATCTACTCCTTGGATTCAGGGGGGTATGTTGGTATTGGCCAGCGGTGGCGTATTGGCTGCCATAGCCGTGGGGCTCATGAGTGAAAGCCTACCCTGGGGCATTGCTCTAGCGATTGTGGCATTCATGATGATCGGACTTGGTGTAAGCGCTAGCGGTACGGCTTTGTTGGTGTTGTTAGCGAAACGAGTGGATGAGAAACGAAAAGCTGCTGCTGCGAGTTGCGTTTGGCTCATGATGATTTTTGGTTTTGCCATGACCGCTGGTATAAGCGGCCGACTACTAGACCCATTTTCATTTGAACGATTGGTACTGGTTTCCTTAAGCGTTTCATGTATTGCTGTCGTGCTTAGCTTTACTGCTCTATATGGACTTGAGCCGAAAGTTAGCAAAGAAATAACACCCAATAATAATCAAGCAAAATTACGATTTAAAGAAGCTCTTGCTGATGTATGGCAGGAGTCACGGGTTCGTCGATTCACCATCTTTGTATTCATCTCGATGCTGGCGTATAGCTCGCAAGATTTAATTCTGGAACCGTTTGCAGGTTCTGCTTTTGGCTTGACACCAGGAGAGACCACCAGCCTATCTGGATTACAGCATGCAGGCGTACTCTGCGGTATGTTGTTATGTGGTTTTGTGACGAATAAAAGTAAAAGTCCCAGCCTCTCTTCTTTGCGGATGTGGACCGTTGGGGGCTGTATTGCATCAGCCTTGGCGATGCTGAGTTTGGTGATGTCAGGAATAGTAGGCCCAAGTTGGCCATTTCTGGGTACGGTATTTATCTTGGGTGTATCTAATGGCGCATTCTCTATTGCCGCAATTGGTTCGATGATGCAATTTGCTGGGGTGGGCAAGGAGAAACGTGAGGGCGTGCGGATGGGCGTCTGGGGTGCCGCTCAGGCGATTGCCTTTGGCTTAGGCGGGATCTTAGGGACTGGCGCAAGCGATCTCGCCCGCTACCTATTGGGAGATCCAGTGGCCGCATACGCCAGTGTCTTCTTAATTGAAGCTATTTTATTTATGGCTGCTGCAATTCTTTCGTTTTACATTCGGCCTGTTGAGCGAGTAGTGCAAATAGAGAAACAAAATACATCAATATCCGGTCGTTTAATTTCCCATGGAGGATCATCATGAGTTCCCTTGAAACCTTTGACGCCGTTGTTGTGGGCGGTGGACCTGCAGGCGCAACTGCAGCTGGCGATTTAGCCAAAATGGGACATAAAGTCCTGCTCCTTGATCGTGCTGGCCGAATTAAGCCATGCGGTGGAGCGATTCCCCCGCGTTTAATCAAGGATTTTGAGATTCCGGATGAGCTCTTAGTAGCAAAAGCACGTTCTGCACGCATGATCTCGCCGAAGAACAACCAGGTAGATATTCCGATTGATGGTGGATTTGTGGGAATGGTCGATCGCGATAAGTTTGATGAGTGGTTACGCGTTCGTGCGGCCAATGATGGTGCTACACGGCGCACTGGTATCTTTGAGACGATTACTCGCGACACGGATGGGACAGCAATTCTGCATTACCGTATTCATTCTTCCAATCGCTTAGAAGAAGATCAAAGGGGAGCGGTTAGGGCAAAAGCGATTATTGGGGCAGATGGTGCAAAGTCTGGAGTTGGCCGCAGCGCCATACCAGGTGCAAAAGATGTTGATTATGTCTTTGCCTATCATGAAATTGTGCGTGTGCCCGATGCGCCTCCTCAGGGTTATGACGGCTCTCGCTGCGATGTCTTTTATCAAGGTACTTTATCCCCTGATTTCTATGGTTGGATTTTTCCCCATGGCAATACGATGAGTATCGGTACTGGTAGTGCCGATAAAGGTTTTTCATTAAGAAAAGCAGTCGCTGACCTAAAAAAGATAACAGGTTTAGAGAAGGTCGAATTATTACGTCACGAAGGTGCCCCATTGCCCATGAAGCCCCTGAAGAAATGGGATAACGATCGGGATGTCATTTTGGCTGGTGATGCTGCAGGGGTTGTTGCACCAGCCTCAGGCGAGGGTATTTATTACGCTATGGTTGGCGGTCGCTTGGCCGCAGAATCTATCCATGAGTTATTGGAAACAGGTAATGTTAAGGCTTTAGCAAAAGCACGCAAACGCTTCATGAAGGAGCACGGTACAGTGTTCTTGGTCTTGGGCATCATGCAACGCTTTTGGTATGGTAACGATAAGCGCCGTGAGCG
Organism: Polynucleobacter sp. UK-FUSCHL-C3; assembly: GCF_040409815.1. Classification (NCBI taxonomy): domain Bacteria; kingdom Pseudomonadati; phylum Pseudomonadota; class Betaproteobacteria; order Burkholderiales; family Burkholderiaceae; genus Polynucleobacter; species Polynucleobacter sp. UK-FUSCHL-C3. The sequence goes on along the minus strand of NZ_CP099959.1, from coordinate 1,352,752 downwards.
TTTTGTCAAAATGTGTGAAGACAAAGATGTTCAGCGATTAACTTTTGAGTCATACATGCACAAGAAACTGGTTCGCAAAGACCCCATGGCACACATCAAGATCTTTTTTAAAGATATGGCCCATCTATTGGGTATGGCAAAGGTATGAGTTTTGAGTGGTTGGCGCACTATAAACCCATCGTTTTTGCTCTCATCTGGGGGATTGTTTTAGCTCTTGCAGGGGCGTGGGCCACTGAGTTGGGTGAATGGTACAAAAATCTGCAGCAACCGTCCTGGAAACCGCCTGATTGGGTCTTTGGGCCGATGTGGTCGACTATCTTTATTTGTGCTGGAATTGCGTTTGTGATGGCGTATCATCGAGCGCCTAATCAACAAACGATTCGGATGTTGGTCATTCTCTTTATTGTGAATGGCTTATTTAATTTTATTTGGAGCATTCTGTATTTTCGGATGCACCGCCCTGACTGGGCCTTGATTGAAGCAATTGGACTTTGGCTATCTGTATTGGCCATCTTATTAGCGACACGTTCATATTCGCCGATATCCAGTTGGTTGATGGCTCCCTATTTGGTTTGGGTATCGATTGCGATGGTCTTGAACTGGACCACTGTAAAGCTTAATGGGCCTTTTCCTCAATAAGAAGGTCGCTACGAAAGTAGAAATAAAAAAAGCCAAGCATTGCTTGGCTTTTATGGCTACTAAAAATTACTTAGCCTAAGCTGTCAGCCCAGATATTGCGGGCCCAACCCCAAGCATAGACACCTTCAAGCTTACTCGCTTCCGCAGAGAGGCCGCCTGATCCCGGAACTGTTTTAAAGGTTTTGTCTTTGGCGTCGTATTGATGAACACTTGCAACGTGCACAACCTCATCAGCACTAACAAAGCTATAGCAGGTATTGGTTAAGACGGGGGTTTGATTAACTTCAAGACCACCGAGTTCGGCAACGATCGCAGCTGCTGCCACCTTGGCGTGGGAGTTCGCCATATGACCAGACTTTGGCATCAGTGGGGCAATTTGAATGGAGTCACCCAAGACATGGATATCCTTTGCCGCAGTGGACTCAAAATTAATGTAATTGACATTCACCCAACGTGCATTGGAGTTGGCTAATCCACTTTGCACTGCAATATTGCCAGCTCGCATCATGGGTAGGATATTCAAGACATCTGCCTTGACATCATCTTGTACGTCAAATTTAATCACTTTTTTCTTGGAGTCAATCGCTACAACATTATGTTTAGGGCGATACTCAATCATGCCGGGGTACATTGATGCCCAGGCTTTTTTGAACAAGCCGCCTTTGGAGGTAACGTCATCATTAGCATCCAAAATCAGAACTTTGGATTTAGGCTTGAACTGCTTGAAGTAACTAGCAACTTGGCAGGCGCGCTCATAAGGCCCGGGTGGGCAGCGATAGGGGGCAGTGGGAACACTGATTGCATATACACCACCGTCTTTCATACTTTCGAGCTGTTTACGTAGCAAGACGGTCTCTGGACCTGCTTTCCATGCCTGCACGGTTACACCTTCCTGGTTTGCCTTTTGTAGACCTTCAACTCGGTCCATCATCATGTCAATACCGGGGGAGAGTACTAGCTTGTCGTATTTAATGGAAGCACCAGAAGCAAGGCGAACCGTTTTCTGTTTCGCATCAATCGATGTGACCATGTCCTTTACAACCTTAATACCATGACGCTTTGTGAGATTGTCGTACGGGGTGGAGATATTCGAGATGGATGTGTGTCCGCCAACAACTAAGTTAGACATTGGGCAAGAGATGAACTCGGCATTGGGCTCAATCAGAGTAACCTGAGCGCTGTTATTAGAGAACATCCGCACATATTTAGCAGCTGTTGCGCCACCATATCCACCACCCACTACCACCACATTGGCTTTACTGATATTGATTGGATTTGCAGCACATCCTGCTAAAAGACCTAAAGAGGCACCGGAGCTAACACCTAAAAAGTGACGACGATTCATGATGGTTTTCCTATTATTTTTTACCAAGGATATTGGAGATGGTTTGGAGTTGCTCGTCTGTATAACCTTTTGCTAATTGATGCATGATGGTGCCAGTACGAGCGCCGCTCTTAAAGGCTTTTAATTGGGTCAGCATTGCTTCACTGCTGAGGTGATTAATTTGGGGCATGCCAGCATTCGGAACGCCCACCCCGTTTGTTCCATGGCAGTTTGCACAGGTTGCGGCTAGACCCATTTGATTGATATTGCTTGCTGTTGACTGGCTCATAGCAGGAGTACTCACTGCAAGTAAGCCTGCGGCACTAATACCTAACCCTAATTTACTTAAGGTGCGCGCTGATTGAAAGAACATAGTAAATATCTCCATTGGTTTTATTTCGAACAACACAACTAAATCAAGAAACTATCTTAAAGGATGGCTCACAACTTCTTGAGCAAATTTCTATTATTTTCTATACATTAATTCCATAATCATATAACTCAAGGCGCATATACAGATTAAGGTTTTCCCTAGGTTTTAAAATATATTTATCTGAATTGATTGGGGATTAACCCTAGGCTAATAAACTAGAGGGTATGCAAACACCGATTTCCTATCAATCTCTCTTTTTATGCCTAGTGTTTGCAATCGGAGCGTACTTTTATGGCATCGAAAGCCGCTTTGCTCCAAAGAATGGCGATGAGTATCCCTATACCCATATTGTTCGCATGACTAATGCATCTGGACATTGGCTACCGTTGCAGTCGGAGATGGAGGGTATTAAGAACACTAAGCCGCCATTACTATTTTGGCAAGGAATGCTTTCTTCACAGCGCGGGCAGAGTTGGTCTCTGATTGATTTACGTTGGCCAAGTTTGCTTTACACCGCATTGACAGCCCTCCTTCTCGCTTTGGCAGCTAGCAAGGTAACAAAAAATTTATCGCTCGGTATTCTGGCAGGTCTAATCTGGTTAGCCTTCTTCAATACCTATCGCTATGGCAGACCGTATTTGGCGGAGCCCCCCGAAATTTTTTGGCTAAGTCTACCGTTCTTTGGGTTGCTCCTATTCGGTAAGCGCGCATTTGAGTCGAAGTGGATTTTTCCATTACTGACCGGTATTTCTTTAGGGTTAGCGCTTTTATATAAATCGATTGCCTATATTGTGCCAGTTTGTTTGGTCTTGGTTGCTTGGTATTGGCAATGGCGCTCTTATCGAATTCTTGAGTTGCTGGGTAAAGATGCTGTCAAGGTGATCTTCGTGGGCGCGATGTCAATCGCATGCTTTTGCCTCTGGTTTGTATTGGATCCTGATCCGATGGCAATCTGGAACGAGTTCATTCTGGGTGAGAATGCCGGCAAGTTTGCGGCCCGCAATAGTAACTACCTAAAAGATATGCTGTGGGGTGGTGATAGCATCGGCATGCTTTTTCTCAGCAGCATTGCGAATGCAGGCTTTTTGTCGCTCTTGGTACTCAATTTGTTTTACCTTGCAATTCGTCAGTACAGGCAAACTACTGTTGAGCAAAAATTACTTTGGATTTGGATTGCTGTATTTTTCTTAATCTTTTGTTTACCAAGTCAACGATCGGGTCGATATTTATTACCGATCATGCCCGCAATCGCTATATTGTTAGCAATTCATTGGCATCAACTCAATCGACTGCTGTTCTGGGTTGCGCTATTGATTCAAGGCATCCTCATTATTGCTTTGACATGGCTTAGCTGGAATATTGATCTATGGACCTATCCAGTATGGCATTGGTTTTTACTTCTTGGATCCATATGCGTGATTGGGCTTGGTTTATTCCGCTTGTCACTTACTAAGTCAGCCACATTACTAGCCTGTTTTATGAGTTATCTATCTTTGACCAGCAGCGTTATGCCGCTCGATGGGTCTCCGGGACGTTTTAGCAAAGCAACCATCCAAAAACTTCAAGGCAAAACTATTTGGTTTCCATGCGATTTCCGCGCCAAGGATGAGGAATACCGATTACTGATTCCTGGGGCTAATATCAAAGGCTATCCAGCGGGCGAGGCCAAGGAGATTAAAAAGCTTGCGGAACGTTATTCATTGTTTGCAGTTCAAGCCCCCGTCCAAAGTAAGTTAGAACTTTGTGCTGATTGTGAAATCATCGGGGAGCGGTTTGAGATGCGCGCAAGACATAATGATGCTGAGATTAAAGCTATGCTCATGGGTCAAGTAAGCGACAATCTCTTCGTGAAAGAGTACATTGTTTCTGCGCCATTTAATGCTGCCAAAGATATAAGTAAGTTCAAGGACGCCTGTAGATGATTAGAGTCTTTGCATTTATCTTTCTCGTTGTGGCACTTGGGATGGCCTATCTACAGATCAATGACCACCCAGCGTGGGCTGATTTTGTTGGTCCGATCAATCAATCCGTAAATCCTGATGGACAACAGACAAGTATTGATCCACCTGGAGTGGTTACTAAGAAATTAACGACCAAACCAACCTCCGTCAAGCTGCAAGGCCAAGTTGACTGGCTTCCAGATACCGGTAGACCCTCAGTGCATGCCGCGTCATTGATTCCATTAAAGGATGGCAACTGGCGCGCGTTTTGGTTTGCGGGCTCGCGCGAGGGCGCTGCGGATGTTGTGATTCAGAGCGCGGTGTGGGATGCTAATGCAAAGCAGTGGGGGCAGAGCACAGTCGCATTAGATCGCGAGGGGGCGCAACAAGGGCTTGGCCGATATATCGCCAAATTAGGTAATCCCGTCCCGATTCGTAATATCAATGGCCAATTGCAACTCTATTTTGTAGCAGTCTCAATTGGTGGTTGGGCTGGTAGCTCGATTAGTATGATGTACTCCGATGATGAGGGTCTGAGTTGGTCAAGACCGCAACGCTTGGTTACTAGCCCGCTTCTTAATCTCAGCACCTTGGTGAAGGGCTCTGGCTTCTTGTTTAGTGATGGCAGTATGGGGTTTCCGGTCTATCACGAATGGATCGGAAAGTATGGAGAGCTTCTGCGACTTGATCCATCTGGACACGTACTAGATAAAAGACGTATGAGCTCGGGGCGGGGCACCCTCCAGCCGATTGTGTTTGTGGATGATGCAAAACATGCGAGTGCTTATTTCAGGCAGGCACGCAGTAGTGGCGCAAAGCAGATCGCTGTCAGTCATACGGCTGATGCAGGCCGCCTATGGGAAACGGCCCCTGATCTACCAATCCCCAATCCAAATGCTGCTATTACTGGAATTGAATTAGCCGATCGCACTCGTTTCATGGTCTTTAACGATCTCGAGCATGGGCGCCATCGCTTAGTACTAGCTGCGTCTTGGCCAAAGTCTAATAATGAAAATAGCAGTCAAACGGCAAAAGAAAATTATTCTCCCTGGAAAACAATTCAAGTATTGGAAGATGAGACTGCTTCGCAAAGTAATCCAAAAGAAGAGTTTTCATATCCCTATATGAGCATGAATAAACAAGGACAGGTATTTTTAGTCTACACCTGGAATCGCAAACGGATTAAATCGATTACATGGGAACCTAATAATCTAGTTGCCTATTTGCATCAAGTTCATCAAGAGATAGTTTCTGTCACTGATACCCCAACAGAAATGAAGGAGGCCAAATGAACTTAGCCATGCTTACAAGTCAAATTCCTCTGATTGAGCTCGGTGTCATTACTAGTTTTGTATTGATGCATTTTGCCCGGACTTTTTTAGGCTTAAGTCAAAGCAGTATTGCCGGCACATTCTTTATTGTGGTTTGTACTATATTGCTATTGTTACCATTTAATAGCCTAGGCGCTCCATGGAGCCTGCCCTTAGTAGCCTATGTTCGCGGTGTGACCGGTGAGCTCAGCGTGATTACGATGATGTTGATCCTGTTTACGTGGTCATCTTGGCCAAGTTGTCGCCTATCAAATACGACCCCCATTGTTATTGCGCTCTTGAGTATTTTGTTTTATCCGTTCGCTTTGGGATTCACTATGTTTGATCCTTATGGCTGGGGATATGGATCGGCCATTTTTGTATCCATAGTGATGGTTGTAGCACTCGTATTGTTTTTTGCTAAGCAGTCTTGGGAGGCTTTGATAATCTCGTTGGCTGTGATTGCATGGTCAATTCATTGGCATGAGTCCAATAATCTTTGGGACTACCTGCTGGATCCATTTTTAGCAATTTGGGCAATTACGCTGAGTATTCGTTGGATTGTTTGGGGTCGACCAGAGCCCCATACTTACTCTGCCTGGGATATTGACTCGAGTGTCCTAGCTCGAAGAAAACAGGGCAAGATTTTTAGTTAACAGAGAGTAATGGTGGTAAAGAAAAAGGCCGGTTAAAAAACCGGCCTTTTCATTCAGACGGGAAGCAAGGGACTAATCAGGGATATTTGCTTTACGAATGATGGGGCCCCAGCGGTTAATCTCTGCATCTAGATGTGCTTGTAGTGCTGGACCATTCTGTTTGGCAACGGGAACAATATCAATGTTCGAAGAGTCTAAGCGGGCCTTAACATCTGGATCAGCTAATGCTTTCTTCAAAGCAGCATTGATTTTATCCAACACTGGCTTTGGAGTTCCTTTTGGAGCATAAACACCATGCCAAACCTTCACGTCAAAGCCTTTTAAGCCTTGCTCATCCAATGTAGGTACATTGGGGAGTGCTGATAAACGCTTAGGAGTAGTCACTCCATAGACCTTAACGCGGTTATCTTTAATGTAAGGAATGGTTTGTGTGGTTTGGTCGCACAGGATGTCTACTTGGCCGCCCAACAGATCTGTTAAAGCAGGACCAGTACCTTTATAGGGAACGGTTGTTACACGCACACCCAATTTGCTTTGGAAAATCAAGCCGCATAACTGAGATACGGCACCAGGACCGGCATTGGCCATGGTTACCTTCTCTTTATTGGTCTTGATATAGGCTTCAAGTTCTTTAAAGTTGTTAGGTGGTAAATTTTTACGACCTAATAGAACCATTGGTACGTCTGCTACTTGACCAATATATTCAAAGTCTTTCATGGGGTCATAAGGCAACTTATCGTAGAGAGCTTGCGCAGTTGCCATACCCATGTGATGGATGTAAATCATATAACCATCAGGCTTGGCTTTGGCAACCTTGTTGGAAGCAACCGTTCCGCCTGCACCGGGAGCATTCTCAACAACAACGGTTTGACCTAATGATTTACCCATTGGCACAGCAATTAAGCGTGCGATTGAGTCCGTTGGGCCACCCGCTGCAAAAGGAACAACCAAAGTAACTGGTTTGTCGGGATAGTTTTGTGCATTGACAGCGCCGGACAAAAGAACACCAACACCGAGCACTGAAGCAAGTAATGCGTTTAAGGGTTTATTCAAGTTCATTCCATATCTCCAAAAGAGGTAATGCGAGGGCTATTTTGCCATGCTTTTAGGAGGAAAAACTTAGGGATTACCTACCTGCTAAGGCTAGGATCCTTCGGGCCAGCATGACTACAGGGCGGTCAATCATCTTTCCATCGACTTTGGCAGCCTGTCCTTTGGATGCTTTATCTGCAGAAATAACCCGCTTTGCCCAGTCAAGCTCCTCGGGGCTTGGAGTAAAAGCCCTCTTAACTATCGGGATTTGTTTTGGATGAATGCATAGCTTTGCCCCAAAACCAAAACGCTTCGCCTTTTGTGCATGTGCAAAAATTCGTGCTTCATCATCAGTAGAGGGTGTAACCCCATCAATTGGAGGGGCAATTTGTGCCAACTTAGAGGCCAGCACCAGCATGAAGCGCGCCGTATCAATTTCAGTTTCATTTTCATCACAACTCATACCCATCTCAACTTGCATGTCGAGATTTCCGAGAGCAAGGCGTAAAACTTGTTCTGCGCTGGCGATTTCATTGAGATGATGCAGGCCGAGGGGTGTCTCGATCATGGGGATGAACGCAGTATTTTCGAGTTCTTCAGCAGCCCCATTAATTTGATCGTGCGATTCTGTTTTTGGAATCATTAAATACTGAACCTGTAATTCTTTAGCAAGCACAAGATCAGCAGCATAAAAGGGGGTGCCTGGAGCATTGCAGCGAACAATGATCCGATGTTTCTGGTCGATCGAAATGGATGGCCAGGTTTTTTTCAAAATCTCCCGCGCTTTGGCTTTGTCATCCAGACCCACCGCATCCTCAAGATCAATAATGACCCCATCAGCTCCGCTAGCGAGTGCTTTGCCATAACGTTCGGGTTGGGTAGCTGGCACAAACAAAAAACTACATGCATCGCTTAAGGGGGAGTGGGGTAAGTTCATAAGGATGCTCCTGCTTGGGGAAGGATGAACGGAATGATTTTGGCCTGACGGATATTAAATAGTAGTGTGATGGCATCTTTCATTTCAATTTCGGTAGCGCCCCGACTAAATGCGGCAAGCCGTAATGCTTTTTCTTGGATCTCTTCGCGACTTAGAGTATTTCCTGGATCTCCTTTGGGTTCGTCTATACGACCGTCAAGCGTCTTGCCGTTCTTGAGGTGAACTTTGACCTTACCAATCCAGCGCTGTGGGTAGGCCTGATCCACTTCCGTATCGAGAGTCATGGTCACGCGATCGCGTAGGGCACAAATTTCTGAATCGTGAAAGTGGTCAGCAAATTCTTGAAGACCAGCAAAGTGATACTTGCAGACTAGGGCGAGTACGGTACCCATCGAGAACTTCGATTGATGCAAGGTGCTCGGTTTGCTGGCGGGACCTAGTACATCGATAGCACCCTGATGCACGAAGGTCTCAATGCGCTCAATCTCCTGTGGCTGAACACTATTTTTCTGCAAAACTTGTAAGAGTGCATCGGCAGCAGGGTGGGTGTGACGACAGGAGGCGTGGTATTTAAATGAAGTCTCTGCAATACACCAACGTGATCCTAGACGATCAATTAACTTTTCTGGGTTAGCATCGCTTGACATGCCTGCAGCTAAACCTTGTGCCCCCTCCAGTATTTTTTTAGCGCCCGTGAATCCCGCCTTCGCTAGATAGGCCGACATGAATCCAGTAGCGCTAGCATGTGCTGTGTGCAATTGTTTTGAATCAGCCGCGTCGCGTAAGAACTCCCAAAGCCCTGCAGATTGTGTTCCTGCAGAACCGAAGGCGTGTAGCATCTGCTCGGGGTTTAAGTTCAGCAGATGCCCAACGGTAGCCGCCGCTGCCAAGGTACCCGCAGTACCCGTTGTATGAAAGATTTTGTAGTGCGAGCGCCCCAGAAATTCTCCAACCCGAATACCCACCTCATACCCAACAACGGCTGCAGTTATCAGTTCTTCGCCGCTGAGTTGTTTAGCTTGTGCACAAGCTAGAGCTGCAGGGAACACTATCGTTCCTGGATGGAAAACGGAGCCGTTATGAACGTCATCTTGCTCAACCACATGAGATGCTGCCGCATTGGCTAAACATGCCAAGAACGGACTGGAACTTGTTCGTGTTACTAGGATTTCAGCAGAGCCTGCCAAAGCAGTTTGCTGGTGTGGACCCATCGACTGTGCAAATTGCGCCATGATCTCCACAGGCGCTGCACCTTTACCGCCAATTGCCGATGCAAACCAATCAACAAACAAATCTTCAGTACGAGCAATGACTGAGTGCGGAATGTCATCGAGCTTGAGTTCTGCAGCAAATTGGGCAAGTTCTGCGGAGTAATGAGTGCTCATTGAATTCAGACCAGCTCTACTTTTGCTTGCATGGTTAACCAACCCTCATGATCTTGTGCCCAAACCGAAAGAGTTTTGCCGCTAGGATCTGCAGCAAGATCTGGGCTGGCGTTTACCTGCATGGAATGAATATCAAAGGTCGGTCGAACGGCTCGGAACTCAAACCGCTTTAATTTCTTCCCAGGGTTGCTCTGCCGCACAAGATCCACTAATAAAGTAGCAATGAGAGGACCATGCACGATCAAACCGGGATAGCCTTCTTCTTGGGTCACATAACTGCGATCGTAATGAATGCGATGCCCATTAAACGTTAAGGCTGAATACCGAAACAACAAAACAGGATCAGGGTGGATGATCTTGCTCCACTTGGCATCACTTGGAGCTGGAGTTGGATCAGGAGCCTTTTCATCGGGAGAAGGTGCGGCCCGATACACAATGTCATGCTCTTCAGTGAGTGTGCGGCCTTTGGAATTATGAATTTGATGTTCTACTAATACAAACAGTAGATCACCACTTCGTCCTGATTTATGGGTCACTGATTTAATGGTTGAGACACGCTCGATGTCATCGCCAATAACAAGATCCTGTTCCCAGCGAAGTCGACCGCCTGCCCACATTCTTCGTGGTAGTGGAATGGGGGGTAGAAAGCCACCGCGTTTGGGGTGGCCATCGGGTCCAATTTCAGACTGTTTGGCATGGGGCAAGAAATACAACCAATGCCATAACTCGGGAAGAAACACTCCATTAATGGGATCTGGATCCTTACGGTCGAGGGTGGCTGATAAGGCGCGGTAGGGGGCGATAGTGACAGTGTCTTGATATCGCTCGGTTTTACCAATCCATTCTTGGAGATGGGTTAGTGTCGGTGGGTCGATTCTCATACTCTCATTATGCCAATCCTGGCAGCGCTACCATCCAAAGTAAATTATTGGAATAGAAGTCCGCTGGGTGCAAAAAGAAGTCCTGCTAAAGCAGCTAAGGCTAGGGTTCGGATGACTCCCCACTGATATCGAATCATCAGCAAGAGGGCAACTCCGCAAATCAACAGTGATATCCAAGAAATCCCCGCAGAGAGGCCGCTAGGAAAAAACACATGGTACGCAAAGAAAACCCCTAGATTAGCAATTACGCCAACGACTGCTGCACCGATGGCAGTAAGGGGTGCGGTGAAACGTAAATTGCCATGCGTTGATTCAATGATTGGTGCACCAATAAGAATAAATAAAAAGGATGGCAAGAAAGTAAACCACGTGGCAATGCATGCTCCGAATATGCCCCCTAAGGTGCTCTCTTGAGCATGACCCGCTAGGTAACCTACAAACGCAACAATCATAATGAGTGGTCCCGGCGTCGTTTCACCCAAAGCTAGACCATCAATCATTTGGGTGGCAGAGAGCCATTGATAGTGCTCAACAGCGCCTTGGTAGACGTAGGGCAATACAGCATAAGCCCCCCCAAAGGTAAGCAGTGCTGCTTTAGTAAAGAACCAAGCCAGTTGTGGATACAGAGTTTTCCAGCCCAGCAGAAAGATAAGGCATGCTATTGGCACAAACCACAAGAGGCTAGCAATCGTAATTTGCCAGATGAGCCGCGCTCGAATAAAACCGGCATGACTTGGAGGTGGCGTATGGTCATCAATGATTGCATTCTCATGATGCTTGGGTAATTGACTGAAATACGTTTTTTGTTCTTGAGAAAAAAGTTCAGGATGGCGTTGGCCAGCCCATAAGCCAAAAATACCTGCGCTAAGAATGATGAGTGGAAACGGTAGGTTAAACACAAAGATTGCAATAAAGGAGAGCAGCGCCAATATTGCTAAAGTACGATTCTGGATACTACGTTTAGAAATACGAATCACAGCGGTAATGACAATTGCGGTTACTGCAGGCTTAATTCCATAAAAGATGGCGGCCACTATAGTTGTTTGGCCATAGTGAACATATAGCCACGAAAGCACAATCAAAATAAATAAAGAAGGCAGAACAAACAGAGCGCCGGCGAGAATGCCGCCCCAGGTGCGATGCATTAACCAGCCTAGATAGGTGGCCAACTGCTGAGCCTCTGGCCCCGGTAGTAACATGCAATAGTTGAGGGCGTGCAAGAAACGTCGTTCTGAGATCCAACGTTTTTTATCAACGAGCTCGTCATGCATCATGGCAATCTGAGCAGTGGGCCCTCCAAAACTAGTAAAGCCAAGCTTGACCCAAAAAGCGAGAGCATCTCGCAATGGGATGGGTGATAGTTCTGTCGAAGAACTAGTTGGCTTGATTTTTAAACCTCATCCATCCCGCCAACAACTTGGCTAAAACCGTTATCGACATAGATGATTTCTGCGGTAATACCATTTGCCAGGTCGGATAAAAGGAAGGATGCAGCATTACCAACATCATCAACGCTAACGTTGCGACGCAAAGGAGCGGTCTTTTCAACCGCATCCAATATCTTGCCGAAGCCTTTGATGCCAGAAGCCGCAAGAGTTTTAATGGGGCCTGCAGAAATACCATTCACCCGAATTCCTTTAGGGCCTAGAGAGCCAGCTAAATAACGAACCGATGCTTCCAGGGATGCCTTGGCCAACCCCATGGTGTTGTAGTTCGGAACATTGCGCATTGAACCAAGGTAGGTCAAAGTGAGCAAGGCAGCATTGGGTCGTAACATGGGCATTGCCTCTTTTGCCATAGCTGGGAAACTATAGGCAGAGATATCGTGAGCAATCTTGAAGGCTTCACGACTGAGACCCTCTAGAAAATCTCCGGCAATCGCCTCTCGGGGTGCAAAGCCGATGGAATGAACGAAACCATCAAATTGGGGCCAGCTTTTGGCGAGATCCTTAAATAGAGCCGTAATTTGTTCGTCACTACCCACATCGCAATCAAAAATCAGCTGGCTATTGAACTCTTTGGCAAACTCCGTAATTCGCTCTTTGAAGCGCTCACCAACATAGGTAAAGGCTAACTCAGCTCCTTCACGATGGCATGCTTTAGCAATACCATAGGCAATTGAGCGGTTTGAAAGAAGTCCGGTAATGAGGATGCGTTTGCCGCTTAAATAAGCCATCTTGAGTCCTTTACTCCAAAATTGATTTGCTATCTACAATTGTTGCATATGCTAAGCCAAATTAGACCTAATCCTGTAGGGATGCCATTTAGGGCCCAGGTTCTCCTTATTACTCTTGGACTCTTATGTGGCCTAGGGTTTTATTCGGGAGAAAGTGCTGCTGCCCAAGGGATTGCTCAGTATGGGAAGCCCAAATATGCCGAAGGCTTTGCTCATTTTGAATACGCCAATCCAAATGCTCCTAAAGGCGGCACCCTAACCCTACCCAACCCAGATCGGCGAACCAGTTTTGATAAATTCAATCCGTTTACTCTTCGAGGGGTAACGGCGCCTGGTATTGGTGCCTTAATGTTTGAGTCCTTGGCAGTAGGTAGTGCCGATGAAGTATCTAGTGTTTATGGCTTGATTGCCGAAGATATTCAAGTAGCACCTGACAAAATGTCAGTGAGTTTTCGGATCCGACCTGAGGCGCAGTTCTCGGATGGCTCACCTATATTGGCTAGTGATGTTAAACACAGTTTTGACACCTTAATGAGTAAGCTGGCAAATCCACAATATAGAACTATCTATGCAGATGTTAAACAAGCGGTAGTTGTTTCTGAACGGGTGATACGTTTTGATTTCAAGACTCGTAATAGCGAACTACCGTTGATGGTGGGTGGCCTGCCAATCTTCTCCAAGAACTGGGGTGTTAAAACAGACGGTAGTGTTACTGCCTTTGACAAAATTACTTTTGAGCATCCAATTGGCAGTGGCCCTTACGTCATCGAGTCCTTTCGTGCTGGTAAATCAATGATCTATAAACGTAATCCAAATTATTGGGGTAACAAGGTCAATGTGCGGGTCGGCTTTTATAACTTTGATCGGATTGTTTATAAGTTATACAGCGATGATGCGGTGCGTCTCGAAGCATTTAAGGCGGGGGAGTTTGATGCCTTAGTCGAGTACCGTGCCAAGAACTGGGCAAAGAGTTATGTGGGCCCAAAGTTTAATAATGGCACTCTCATTAAGAAAGCCTTCGCCAATCATAATGGTGCCGGTATGCAGGGTTTTGCCATGAACCTACGTCGTCCCATTTTTCAGGATGTCCGTGTGCGCAAAGCCCTGGGTTACGCCCTCGATTTTCAGTGGTTAAATCGACAACTCTTTTTTGATCAATATGGACGTATAAACAGTTATTACACCAATAGTGATTTGAGTGCGAACTACCGAGGCGAAACGGTCCCGACAGAAGCCGAACTCAAGCTATTAAAACCATTACAAGCGAAGTATCCTCAACATGTTCCTGAGGCAGTCTTTGGGGCAATGCCCCCACCGCCCAGTACAGAAGCCCCGAGCAGCTTACGGAACAATTTACGCAAAGCCCGTGAGTTGTTAGCAGAAGCGGGGTGGACCTATCGCGATGGAGCACTGCGAAACTCGAAAGGAGAAATCTTTCGTTTCGAGATTGTGGAGGATGGTCCCTTCTTCATGCGGATTCTTTCTGCCTATGTGCGTAACTTAGAAAAGTTAGGCATCAAAGTTGAGATACGAACTAGTGACTATGCTTTGCACCAGAAACGGATGGATGATTATGATTTTGATATGACCACCATACGCTTCCCCGATACGCAAAGTCCCGGTAATGAACTATATGACCGATTTGGGAGTGCAGCTGCCAAAGAGAGAGGATCGGATAATGTCATTGGTGTGCAATCCCCAGTCGTGGATGCCCTGATTGATGCGATCGTAAAAGCCGAGACCCGTGAGCAGTTACAAGCAGCTACCCGTTCATTAGATCGAGTGTTATGGAACAGTTACTTCGTAGTTCCTCATTGGTATAACCCGACGCATCGTATCGCATTTCGTAAGGAGATGGGCTACCCCAATCCTCCTTTGTATTACTCCGCTGAATCATGGATCTTATCCACCTGGTGGTTACAAGAGGCACGTAAATGAACTCAGAGCTACTTAGTTATATTCTGAAGCGTATTTTGTTGATGATCCCGACTTTGCTGGGGGTGCTGACCCTAACCTTTGCTGTGGTGCAATTTGTTCCCGGCGGTCCTGTAGAGCAGTTAATGCTAGAGCTTCGGGGAAAAGGAGATGCCGCAGTCGGCGGTGAGTCATCAGGTGGAGGAACCACCTATCGCGGTCGGCAAGGCTTGGATGCGGAGCGTCTAGAGCAAGTTAAGGCTTTATATGGTTTTGATAAGCCGGCCCTGGAGCGTTACTTTGCGATGCTTAAACGATTTGCTCAGTTTGATCTGGGCCAAAGTTACTACCAACACAAGAGTGTGTGGGATCTGGTGATCTCTAAATTACCAGTATCTATCAGCATTGGTTTGTGGACCTTCTTTATTAGTTACTTGATATCGATCCCTTTGGGTATTTCTAAGGCGGTACGCGATGGTACACGTTTTGACCGAGTTACCAGCACCATGATTTTGGTTGGCTATGCAATCCCCGGATTTGTTTTAGGAGTTTTGTTGCTTGTATTGTTTGGTGGTGGCAGTTTTTTACAGATCTTTCCGTTGCGGGGTTTAACTTCTGATAACTGGAATGAGCTCAGCATGATGGGTAAGGTCTTAGATTATTTATGGCATCTAGTATTGCCTATTACAGCATCGGTTCTCGGAAGCTTTGCAGTGATTACCATGCTCACCAAAAACTCTTTTTTGGAAGAGATCCGCAAGCAATATGTCTTAACGGCAAGAGCAAAAGGGGTAAGTGAGAATAAGGTTCTTTGGAAGCATGTTTTTCGTAATGCACTTATCCCCTTAATCACTGGATTCCCAGCAGCATTCATTGGCGCATTCTTTGCAGGCTCATTGCTCATTGAGACCTTGTTTTCATTGGATGGCCTTGGCTTGCTGTCGTATGAGGCGGTCATGAAGCGGGATTATCCGGTGGTATTTGGCACTCTTTATTTATTTACCTTAATTGGTTTGGTCACAAAACTAATTTCTGATCTTTGTTATGTCTTGGTTGATCCACGTATACAGTTTGGTTCAGGAGGTGGCTCGTGAGTCGCTGGTCACGCTTTAAGTCCAATCGCTTAGGCTACTGGAGTCTGTGGATTTTTTCGATTCTCTTCGGACTTAGTCTTTGTGCAGAACTCATTGCGAATGACAAACCTCTGGTAGTGCGCTATGAGGGCCAGTTTTATTTCCCCATGATTCAAAATCATCCAGAAACTGTCTTTGGAGGAGACTTTGCCACTCCAACCGATTTCTTAGATCCCGATATCAAGAAAAATATTACACAAGGTTCTAATTGGGCTATTTACCCACCCATCCCGTATAGCTTTCAGACCTTAAATTATTTCTCCAAGGAGCCAAATCCTGCATCGCCTTCATTGGATAACTGGTTAGGCACAGACGATCGAGGTCGTGATGTTTTATCTCGCTTAATTTATGGCTTTCGTCTCTCTATTTTATTTGGCATTGCCTTAACGATTGTGGGAGTCGTGGTTGGGGTCTTGACTGGCGCACTGATGGGATTCTTTGGGGGGCGCTTTGATCTGATTACGCAACGCATCATTGAGATTTGGTCAGCGATGCCCGAGTTATACCTATTGATTATTTTTGCCTCGATCTTTAATCCCAGCGTTCTTCTATTGATTATTTTGTTAGCAGCATTTGGATGGATGGGTCTATCGGACTATGTGCGAGCAGAGTTCTTTCGGAATCGTGCCTTGGAGTATGTGCGGGCTGCTAAAGCATTAGGCCTCACAAATGCGCAAATCATGTGGCGTCATATTTTGCCCAATAGCTTGACCCCAGTCATTACATTCTTACCATTTCGGATGAGCGCATCTATTTTATCCCTAACCAGCCTAGACTTTTTGGGATTGGGCGTACCTCCTGGTACCCCGAGTTTGGGCGAGCTTTTGTCACAAGGTAAGGCCAACTTAGATGCCTGGTGGATTTCTTTATCAACCTTTGTGGTGCTGGGCGGCACATTACTCTTGCTAACCTTTATGGGCGAAGCCTTGCGCGATGCATTTGACTCCCGCAAGAGCAATCCGCTGACTGGAGTGAAAGCATGAGCACCAGTCTATTACGTTATGAGAACTTTTCACTCTCGTTTGGTACAGGTCGTCGTGAGAAATTTGCAGTTCGTGAGCTCTCGCTGGAGATTGGCGTGGGTGAGCGCATCGCCTTAGTGGGCGAATCGGGCTCTGGCAAAACATTAACCGCTCTCTCACCATTGCGTTTACAGCCTGAGGGAGCGCACCTTACTGGCAAAATTTATTGGCGCAGGGCGGATGGTACAGAGGTCAATCTTTTGGATTTAAGTCTGGAGCAAATTCGGGAGATACGGGGGCGCGAGATCGCCATGATTTTTCAGGAACCGATGACCGCATTAAATCCATTGTTTACCATTGGCAATCAGATTGTCGAAGCGGTTCAAGTGCATGAGCCTTTATTGCCACTTGCCGAATGTCGAAATACAGCCGTTGCATTGCTCAAGAAAACGGGTATACCAGAACCAGAAGAGCGTTTTCATGCCTATCCTCATCAACTATCAGGAGGGCAACGACAGCGCGCCATGATCGCCATGGCATTGGCATGTAAGCCACGATTATTGATTGCCGATGAACCAACCACCGCCTTGGATGTGAGCTTGCGTTTACAGATTTTGGATTTGTTAAAAGACTTACAAGAAGAGGCTAAAGAGCGGGGAGGGATGGCGATTCTTTTAATTACCCATGATCTTAATTTAGTGAGACACTTTGCCCATCGTGTGGGTGTTTTGAATCAGGGTTGCTTGGTAGAAAGTGGCTCTACCCATGAGGTATTTGCACACCCTAAAAATAATTACACGGAGCAATTGGTTAATAGTCAGCCTGTGAGGGAGCTGTTGCCCCTAGTGCCCCTAGCGCCGGTGCTCCTAAAAGTAAATGGTTTAAGCGTTTCTTATCCCCAGTCTAATTTCTCGGGAGCGGGTCTGCGCATTGCGAAATGGTTTACCAAAGCAAAACGCAATACCGTATTGCAACCCTTGAGCTTCCAACTAAAGCAAGGTCAAACCATCGGTGTAATTGGTGAATCTGGATCTGGCAAAACCACCTTAGCAATGGCAATCTTGGGTCTACTGGGCGAGACCACCGCACGCCTTGCTGGTGATGTGGCAGTTTTGGACCAATCGTGGCAGGCAATGTCACCGCTTGCTAGAAGAGCAATGCGGGCGAACTTACAGGTTATTTTTCAGGATCCATTTGGTTCTCTATCGCCCCGTATGACCATCTTTGATATTGTTTCAGAGGGATTAAATATTCATCAACCAACGCTATCGACTGTGGAGCGTGAGGCGCGTGTCATTGAGATCTTGCGTGAAGTGGGTCTGGATCGTTCAGTGATGATGCGCTATCCACATGAGTTCTCGGGTGGCCAACGACAGCGGATTGCAATTGCTCGCGCTCTGATCTTAAAACCACAGATTTTGGTCTTGGATGAACCAAGCTCGGCCTTGGACGTGTCGATTCAAAAACAGGTCTTAGCATTGCTCAGCGCTCTCCAGAAAAAGTACAACTTGGCCTACTTAATCATTAGCCATGATCTGGCGGTAATCCGTGCGATGTCTCATGAACTGATGGTCTTGCGCGGTGGGGAGGTTGTTGAATACGGTGAGACCGAGGCGATGATTGCGAGCCCTAAAGAGCCTTATACCAAGGCCTTATTTGCCGCTGCAGAGCTGGTATAGATCTAAATTCCTATAAAAAACAGTTACTTAGACTATAAATCTCGGCAATACCGCTTTCTAAATCGGATTAGCTTTGTTAGAATTGAGCTATGTCTTTGAAAAAGCAAGCGATCTCTTTGTCTTTAAAGTCCTTGACCGTTCTGGTTTTGGGCTTCGCTTCGCCTTTGCTTTCTGCCAATACTACTGAGGAGGCAAGCAATAAAGAAGGTACTAAAGTTGAGAGCATTCTTGAGAGTACCTCTTCATACTTTGCTCGTTTCACTTATCAAGTAGTTGATTCGGTATCAAGCAAAACAGAATCTTTGATTAACGAGGCAATGCAACTTATTGGAGTTCGTTATCGCTGGAATGGTGATTTACCTCAATCGGGTTTAGATGCCAGCGGCTTTGTCAGATTTGTGTTCAGAGATAAGCTAGGTTTTTTATTGCCCCCTAAGTCATCGCAAATGAGTAAGGTCGGTAAGCCCATTACGCGCGAAGAACTTCAACCCGGTGATTTGGTGTTCTTCAACACAATGCGCTTGACCTTCTCGCATGTCGGTATCTATGTGGGCGACAATAAATTTATTCATTCGCCCGCCAAAGGCTCCACGGTTCGTGTCGATGATTTAGCGAGCACCTATTGGGATAAGCGTTTTGATGGCGCTCGTCGTTTAGACGGTAGCGATGAGCTTAGTAATGCAGAGCGCAATGCTTTGATTCAGGAAGCCAAGAAATTACGGGTACAAACACGTAATTTGTAAGAGTCATTTCGATTCAAAGATTCTTAGTTTTTCTCGTATCTCGGTAATTTTCTCTTGAGCAGCTTGCTCACCTGCAAGGATGGCAGCGTTTCTGGAACGAAAGTCTGCGCTACCCATTTGCTTGAGCTGTGGGGTAATCAGAACATCTGCTTTGACAATTTCATATTGATTAATGCTTTGTTGCATGATGTTGATCGTTTGCTGTAAAAGCCCTAGGGTGCCACTAGAATTAAAAGTGTTTGTATCGGATGAGATGTTGACCGCAATAATAAAGTTAGCACCCATCTCTTGAGCATAACGAACAGGGACAGGAGCCACCAGACCGCCGTCGACATATTCTTTTCCTTGAATCATTGCCGGTTGAAAAACTCCAGGCACACTGCAAGAAGCGCGCACTGCGAGGCCAGTATCCCCCCTCTGAAATAGAACCCCTTTGCCAGTGTGTAGTTCTGTGGCAACAATACCTAAGGGAATGCTCATTTGCTCGATGGCTTTGTTTTGAACCTCACGATTCACCATGCTCTGAAGTGCATCTCCTTTAATCAAGCCACCAAACCGACCCGCGAATGGATATGCCCAGTCTGCAATGGCGGCCTCATCAAGATTTAGACCAATGCGGTTGAGATCAAGACCGCTATAACCAGAGGCATAAAGAGCAGCAATCACACTCCCAGCGCTAGTCCCCACCACTATATTTGGACGAATTCCTTGCGACTCAAGCATCTTGATGACCCCGATATGGGCAAAACCTCTGGCAGCGCCAGAACCCAAAACAAGAGCGATATTGGGCTTACGGCTTTTGCTTAATAAACCGCATCCAGATAGGGCGCTGACACCAAATAGCCCCATGGCTTTCAGTGCGTTGCGACGGCTTGGTTGATGGGCTTTAGGAGGACGGGATAAATGCGACATATGGCTATTGTATTGACCCTACCTTATAATGGGTAATCGGTGCAAATTGCTACGAAACTAAAAGATTCGTTTGATTGCCGGGCATCCCCAAAATAAGAATTAACTTGAGTGAGCCCTGCGTTAGCCAGAAAACACCCCAAACCCATTTTGACGATTGCGAATGAACCATTAAACAGGTAAATCCTGTTTAGCCAAATTGTATGGATATTGATCACTATAAGCGTGTAGTAGAGACCGCATTAATTTGCGCTCAAGAACCTTTAACGGCAAATGAATTAAGCCGATTATTTGTAGAACCCCCTTTGGCTTCTGCTGATCTTCAAAAAATATTATTTGAGATCCAAAAAGAATGGCATGACAAGGGTATGGAGCTGGTTAACATAGCAACGGGTTGGCGTTTTCAGAGTCGCCTCAATATGCGCGAGTATTTAGATCGCTTAACGCCAGAAAAACCACCAAAGTATTCGCGAGCCGTTATGGAAACGTTGGCCATCATCGCCTACCGTCAACCTGTTACCCGTGGGGAAATTGAAGAGGTACGTGGCGTGGTGGTGAGTAGCAATGTAATGCGTCAGCTCGAAGATCGTGGCTGGGTTGAGGTGGTTGGTCATAAAGATACTATCGGCCGACCTGGTCTGTATGCAACTACCAAACAGTTTTTAGATGATCTCGGCTTAAAAGATTTACAAAGCCTCCCGATGTTAGAAGATGGCTCTATTTCAGCAGAAGCCTTAGGCCAAGCAGTGATTGAGTTTGATGCTGATGCGACTGTTGAAACAGTGATTCCCTTAGATCTGCCAAGTAATCCCGAGCACGATGACAAATCCTGATCAAGACTCCCTCGTACCAAATCCAGTAGCAGGTGGATCAGACGATAGCCCTTCCTCGGCAGATGCGGAGTCTGGGGAGCGTAAGGACCGCGGTGAGCGAGGACCCAAGCGTTTCCATAAACCAAACCATAAGTCACGCGGTAAGTTCGGTAATAAAAATAAGCGACGTGATTCGCCGAACCCTCATGCGGATACAGGCGGGGAGCCCATTAAGCCAGCACCAAAATCTGCACAACTCCAGGCGGAGACCGAGGCATTGTTTGCTTCTGTGGTGTCCGGAGAGTTTGATGCTGCTCTTGATGCCCCCGAGACTTCAGAGCCCACTCCGGTTGACGAGCCTGGTGTTATTTCCCATGAAGCCGGGATCGAACAGCGGACCACCAAGGCGGGTACTGAAGAGTCTGATGAGCTCGACAATCCTACTGATTTAGAGCGCTTGCAATTTGCTAGCGTGGACGAGCTACCACTGAGCTTGCGCGATGAGGTGTGGTCAGATCTCGATGGTCTCGATGATGATGCTGAAGATGAAGATACTGTTAAGTTGCATAAAGTCTTAGCCGATGCAGGCATGGGCTCGCGTCGTGAGATGGAAGATTTGATTATTCAGGGACGTGTATCGGTTAACAGCATGCCGGCGCACATTGGTCAGCGTGTGGGGCCCAGCGATATCGTACGCATTAACGGTAAGCCTGTGCATCGTAAGATTCAGACCAAACCACCACGTGTAATTTTGTATCACAAACCTGCTGGCGAAATTGTTAGCCAAGCCGATCCAGAGGGTCGGCCAAGCGTGTTTGATCGCTTGCCGAAACCTCGTCAAGGCCGTTGGATTGCGGTTGGTCGATTGGACTTCAATACTGAAGGCCTTTTGTTGTTTACCACCTCCGGAGAGTTGGCAAATCGCTTGATGCATCCTCGTTATGGGGTTGAGCGTGAATATGCCGTCCGTATCTTGGGTGAGTTGTCTGCTGAATCTGCAGAGCAATTAAAAACAGGGATTCAACTCGATGATGGTCAAGCCCGCTTTTTGCGTTTAAGTCAAGGCGGTGGCGATGGAGCAAACCGCTGGTACTCCGTGGCTTTAACCGAAGGACGTAATCGTGAGGTTCGTCGCATGTTTGAGGCTACGGGGCACGTAGTCTCTCGTTTGATTCGAACCCGCTACGGTATGTTTATATTGCCTCCCCGTTTACGGCGCGGTAAGTGGGAAGAGGTTCCTCTTGAAAATATTACTCAGTTAATGCGAGCTGCCGGTTTAAAAGTTCCCCAAATGGGAAATAAAGATAAGGGTGGTCCGCAGGGAAGAGGCCCCGGAGGAGATCCCCAGAGTGATCCCAATTTTCAGCCCGATCCAATGCAAACTTCAGTCTCGTATTGGGGGTCTAAGGAGGCTCTCACTATGGCCTCGAATCATTCGCAGGGCACATCCCATTTGCCCGGTCAGGGCCGAGGTTCAAATAATGGGGGCGGTCGATCAGGATTTGGTCATAAAGGTCAACGGGGAACCGGAGGAAAGCCGGGCGGACAACGCCCCAAGGGCCAAAAGATTCATCATGGTAGCGGCTTTAGTGCTGGGTCAGGTGCAGGACCGGGTAATGGCGGACCAAGGCGTCCTGCGAAGGGAAAACCCTTTAAGGGGCCTAGAAAACCCCGAAATCCGGGTGAAAGTTTCTGATTTGACTAGAGATTTTTTGATTCGGGTATAATTCTCACCTCACCGGCTGATGTTGTGTTCAACGTAGGCTGGCCTGTTCTGGTAATTGGGAATATGGGCTTGTAAGCCCATTTTTTTTTGCCAAACGGGATGTAATGGGTGATGTTTGTGTGGGGATTGCGTGAAAGAACAGCAGATTATTTTTGCCGAAGTTGGCAATCTAGGCTACTCGCTGGTTGATATCGAGCGAGAAGGTCGTGGGTTGCTACGTGTCACGATTGAAAACCCAGACTTTGATCGCATGATTACGGTGGAGGATTGTGAGAAGGTAAGTCATCAGTTGACCTATACCTTGGCAGTTGAGAACGTTCCCTACGAGCGTCTTGAGGTTTCATCGCCAGGTTTAGATCGTCCGGTTAAGACGGCTGCTGAGTTTATTCGGTTCGCAGGTGTAGAAATTGATCTGAAATTGCGCGTTGCAGCTTCAGGAAGAAAGAATTTTAGGGGAATGTTGCAGGGTCTAAAAAGTGGCTCGGTAGATTCTCCAGATGCAAAGTTTAGTTTGTTATTTGAGGCGAGTGATGGATCTCCTGCTGAGCTGGAATTTAGCTTGGCTGAAGTTGAAAAAGCTCGCTTGGTCCCTGTAATTGATTTCAAAGGAAAAAAATCATGAGTCGTGAAGTTCTCATGTTGGCAGAAGCCCTGGCCCGTGAAAAGAATGTAGATCGCGAGATCGTTTTTGAAGCTCTCGAGCTTGCATTGGCATCGGCCACCAAAAAACGCTACAGCGAAGATGTGGATATTCGCGTTTCGATTGACCGCGATAGCGGTGAATATGAGACCTTCCGCCGCTGGTTGGTTGTTCCTGACGAAGCTGGCTTACAAGAGCCGGATAAGGAGATTTTGCAATTTGAGGCAAAAGAGCAAATCTCTGACATCGAAGTGGGCGATCATATTGAAGAGCAGATAGAGTCATTAGCATTTGGCCGGATTGGTGCTCAGGCTGCAAAACAGGTTATCTTGCAGCGCATTCGAGATGCTGAGCGTGAACAAATTTTGAATGATTACCTCGAGCGGGGTGAAAAGATCATGACCGGTACGGTCAAGCGCGCCGACAAGAATGGATTAATCATTGAATCGGGTCGTGTTGAAGCCTTATTACGTCGCGATCAAATGATCCCAAAAGAGAACCTGCGTTCAGGAGATCGTGTCCGCGCTTACATTTTGAAGGTAGATCGCGAAGCGCGTGGTCCACAAATTGAGCTCTCGCGTACATGCCCCGAATTTTTAATGAAGTTATTTGAGAATGAAGTGCCTGAGATCGAGCAACGACTCTTAGATATCAAGGGCGCTGCCCGTGATCCTGGAGTAAGAGCCAAGATTGCAGTGGTCACTCACGATAAACGGATCGATCCGATTGGTACTTGTGTTGGTGTTCGTGGTACTCGTGTCACGGCTGTGCGTAATGAAGTTGCTGGCGAGGCTGTCGATATTGTTCTATGGTCGGAAGATCCTGCCCAATTTGTGATTGGTGCATTAGCACCTGCACAGGTTTCATCGATTGTGGTGGATGAAGAGCGTCACGCTATGGATGTCGTGGTAGATGAAGAGAACTTAGCAATTGCGATTGGGAGAAGCGGGCAAAACGTTCGTTTGGCCAGTGAGTTGACCGGATGGCAAATTAATATTATGACCCCTGAAGAGTCTGCTGAGAAATCTGAAAAAGAGTCAGTTGTGGTCCGCCAATTGTTTATGGATAAGTTAGACGTGGATCAAGAGGTTGCTGATATCTTGATCGAAGAGGGCTTTAACTCCTTAGAAGAAGTAGCCTATGTACCTTTGTCCGAGATGCTTGAGATTGAATCATTTGATGAGGATACTGTTAATGAATTAAGAACACGGGCACGCGACTCTTTATTAACGATGGAGTTAGCTAAGGAAGAGCGTATTGAGGAAGTATCGCAGGACCTTCGCTCACTCGAAGGTCTTTCTACTGAGTTGATTGCAAAATTAGCAGAAAACCAAGTGCATACACGAGATGATTTAGCTGGTTTAGCAGTAGATGAACTAGTGGAAATCACTAGTATGGATGAAGCAACAGCCAAAACGCTCATTATGAAAGCGCGTGAACATTGGTTTAACGCATGAGGGGAAGCGCATGGCTACGACAACCGTAAAAGTACTGGCTGAGGAGCTAAAACGAAGCCCATCAGATTTGTTGGTACAACTGAAGGCCGCTGGAATTGAGAAAGAGTCCGAGGCTGACAAGATTACCGATAAGGATAAGACTGCTCTATTGGAGTATCTCCAAAAAGCGCATGGTAGTGCTGATACTGGAGCTCGTAAGAAAATTACGTTGACCAAGCGTGAGACCAGTGAGATTCGTCAAGCAGATTCGGCTGGTCGGACTCGCACTGTGCAAGTTGAGGTTCGCAAGAAACGTGTTTTAGTAAAACGTGATGAGTCTGCAAAAACAGAAGAGCCTAAGGAAGAAAAAGAAGTAAAGGCTCCTGTTGAGAAAAAAGCAATCTTATCGGATGAGGAATTAGAGAAACGCGCCGCTGAAGCTTCTCGTCAAGCCGAATTATTGGCTAGGCAAGAAGCGGAGATGAAGGCTGCCAGCGAGCAAAAGGTGAAGAAAGTTGCTAGCGAGCAACAGCCCAGCAAGGCAGAGGCTGAGAAAGAGGCGGCTACTAAAGAAAAAGCCGCTAAAGATTTAGCTGAACTCCGTTCTCGGCGTGCAGCTGCCGAGGCTGAGGTATCTGCGATTCGGGACATGATGAGCACTCCCGCTCGAGTCTTAAAGGCGCCGAGTGAAGTTGCCAGCGAAGAAGCTAAGAAAGGTACTTTGCACAAGCCTGTCAAGGCAGAAGGCAGCGAAGATAAAAAGAAGCCAACAAAAGTTGGCGGTAAATTAATTAAGTCTTCTGAGACCTCTTCAACATGGCAAGAGGAAGGGGCAAAACGTAAGGTTGGATTAAAAACCCGTGGCGATATGAGCGGCGGTTTGGGTGGTGGATGGCGAAGTGGTGGTGGTCGTAAGAAGCAACACCAGAATCAAGAAGATGCCCCAGCAACTAATTTCCAAGTACCCACAGAGCCGGTTGTGCGAGATGTGTATATCCCCGAAACCGTCACTGTAGCTGACCTAGCACACAAAATGTCTGTAAAAGGTGCTGAAGTTATTAAGTTGTTGATGGGTATGGGTCAGATGGTGACCATTAATCAAGTGTTGGACCAAGATACAGCGATGATCATCGTTGAAGAAATGGGCCACAAAGCGCATGCTGCCAAATTAGATGACCCTGAAATTGATTTGGGTGCTTCGGCAGAAGATGCACCTTCTTTGCCAAGACCGCCTGTCGTAACGGTGATGGGGCACGTTGATCACGGTAAGACATCCTTGCTTGACAAAATCCGCGTTGCGAAAGTAGCGGCGGGTGAGGCTGGTGGAATAACCCAGCATATTGGCGCCTATCATGTGGAGACTCCACGCGGGGTTATTACATTCTTGGATACACCGGGTCACGAGGCCTTTACAGCAATGCGTGCGCGCGGTGCCAAGGCAACCGATATTGTGATCCTGGTAGTGGCTGCCGATGATGGTGTCATGCCACAAACGCGCGAGGCAATCCATCATGCTAAAGCAGCTAATGTTCCATTGGTAGTTGCGATTAATAAGATTGATAAGCCAGAAGCAAATGCTGATAGGGTTAAGACTGAATTGGTTAGCGAGCAAGTCGTACCTGAAGAATACGGTGGCGATTCTCCATTTATTGGCGTCTCTGCAAAAACTGGTGAAGGAATCGATGCGCTATTAGAGAACGTACTGCTGCAAGCAGAAATTCTGGAACTCAGAGCCCCCAAAGATGCGCCAGCACAGGGCATTGTGATTGAGGCACGCTTGGATAAAGGCCGTGGACCAGTGGCCACTGTATTAGTTCAATCTGGCACATTAAAGCGGGGCGATATGCTTTTGGCTGGCCAGTCTTATGGTCGAGTGCGCGCGATGTTGGATGAGAATGCAAAGGCAACCAACGAAGCTGGCCCTTCCATTCCGGTGGAGATCCAAGGTTTATCGGAAGTTCCTGATGCAGGAGAGTCATTCCAAGTCGTGGCCGATGAGCGTAAAGCTCGTGAGATTGCTTTGTTCCGTCAAGGTAAGTTCCGTGACGTGAAGTTGGCAAAACAACAAGCCGTCAAGCTTGAGAACATGATGGAGAATATGGGCGAAGGCGCAGTAGAAGCCAAGCTCTTGCCCATCATTATTAAGGCAGACGTGCAGGGTTCTCAAGAGGCCCTTTCGCAATCCTTACAAAAACTTTCCACCGATGAGGTGAAGGTGCAAATTGTTCATGCTGCTGTAGGCGGTATTACTGAAACGGATGTGAACTTAGCCATTGCCTCTAAAGGCGTGATTATTGGATTTAATGCACGTGCTGATGCGGTGGCTCGTAAATTAGCAGAGACCAATGGTGTTGATATTCGTTATCACAACATTATTTATGACGCAGTGGATGAGGTGAAGGCAGCCTTAAGCGGCATGTTAACCCCTGATAAGAAAGAAGAGATTATCGGTATGGTTGAGATACGCCAGGTCTTTAATGTATCCAAGGTTGGCGCTATCGCAGGTTGTATGGTTTTGGATGGCATCGTTCGGCGTAACTCACGTGTTCGCCTATTACGCGATAACGTGGTTGTGTGGACCGGCGAGCTAGATTCCTTAAAACGCTTTAAGGATGATGTCAAAGAAGTAAAGGGTGGTTTTGAGTGCGGCCTTTCCTTAAAGAACAGCAACGATATCAAAGAGGGCGATCAGCTTGAGGTCTTTGAGGTTACCGAGGTTGCTAGAACGCTTTAATTGATTGCTGTATGCATAAAACAAGTCCCCATCGTCACCAACGTCTCGCTGATCAAATTCAGCGAGATTTGGCTGAGCTCATTCCACGAGAACTGAGGGATCCTGCCAATGGCTTAATTACCATTCAGGCAGTTGAACTCTCCCCCGATCTAGCGCATGCAAAGATTTATTTCACTGTTTTGGGTGGGGATGCCCAATATGCATTGGGATCTTTGCAGGATAAGGCGGGCTATCTTCATTCATTACTCTTTAAACGAATGCATACCCATACTGTGCCTACTTTGCATTTTGTCTTTGATACCTCAATCGAGCGTGGCGCAGAAATGTCTCGATTAATAGATCAGGCATTAGGCTCAAAGCCTAATTAATTACGATGGCTCAGCGGATTGACGGGGTGGTCTTGTTAGACAAGCCCTCCGGAATGAGTTCTCAAAGTGCGGTAACTTCCGTGAAACGGCTTCTGCATGCCGAGAAAGCGGGGCATACTGGCACGCTGGATCCAATGGCAACTGGACTATTGCCAGTTTGTTTGGGTGAGGCCACTAAATACTCGCAAGATTTACTAGATGCAGACAAGGTATACCAAGCAAAATTACGGTTTGGCATTCAGACTGATACGGGTGACGCTCAGGGCCAAATCATTGCTGAAAAATCAACAGCGGAAGTCACGGATAACGCT
This sequence comes from Polynucleobacter sp. UK-FUSCHL-C3, assembly GCF_040409815.1. Lineage (NCBI taxonomy): Bacteria > Pseudomonadati > Pseudomonadota > Betaproteobacteria > Burkholderiales > Burkholderiaceae > Polynucleobacter > Polynucleobacter sp. UK-FUSCHL-C3. Next base: position 1,324,732 of record NZ_CP099959.1, on the reverse strand, counting down.
ATGGCCCAGGGATTAATGGAAGGAATTTTGCCTCGTTTTACTGGTCAGATTGAGCAAGTTCCTCCGATGTATTCTGCTTTGAAGCGAGATGGAAAGCCTCTCTACGAGTATGCACGCTCTGGCATTGAGATCGAGCGCGAGCCTCGTAAAATTACCATTTATTCAATCAAGTTATTGAACATTCAGTGGCCAGAGATTGATATTGAAGTGCACTGTAGCAAGGGAACTTATATTCGTGTTTTAGCTGAAGATATTGGCCATGCTCTTGGCTGTGGCGCACACCTGATTGGCTTGCGTAGAACCATGGTTGGCCACTTGTCATTGGTACAGGCCACTACTTTAGAGAACTTGCAGCATACCTCCCCCCAAGTCTTACCAGTCGATGCACTATTACAAACCTTGCCTGAGCTGACGGTGGATGATCACCAAGCAAAGCGCTTAGAGATGGGACAACGCGTTCCATGCGCTTTAAATATCGCTACACAGTGGGCTAACTCTTTATTTCGGATTTATCGGAGCCAAGCGCTTCCTCAAAACTTTATTGGTACTGCCGATTGGCGCTCGGGCGTTTTACACCCTCGGCGCTTTATTGCTCAGCGCCTTATCAACCAAAACTAATTTTTCACCTTTATTAAGCAAAGTATCAAATGACCAAACGCGCACTTCGTAATATCGCCATCATCGCTCACGTTGACCATGGCAAAACAACTCTTGTTGACCAACTCTTGCGTCAATCAGGAACTTTTCGTACCAATGAAAAGCTCTCTGAGCGAATCATGGACTCCAATGATCTTGAAAAAGAACGTGGCATCACCATTTTGGCCAAGAACTGTGCCGTGGAGTATGACGGTACACACATCAATATTGTGGATACCCCTGGACACGCAGACTTTGGTGGCGAGGTAGAGCGTGTTTTATCGATGGTGGATGGCGTGCTCTTGTTGGTGGATGCCGTCGAGGGCCCAATGCCCCAAACCCGTTTTGTGACCAAGAAAGCCCTTGCACTCGGTCTTAAGCCTATCGTGGTTGTGAACAAAGTTGATCGTCCTGGAGCGCGTTGCGATTATGTAATTAATGCCACGTTTGAGCTCTTTGATAAGTTAGGGGCTACTGAAGAGCAATTAGATTTCCCAGTCATTTATGCATCTGGCCTCAATGGCTATGCTGGTAACGATGAGAGCGTTCGTGAAGGCAATATGCGCCCCTTATTTGATGCCGTATTAAAACACGTACCAGTGCGCGACGATGAGGTTGATGCTCCCTTGCAATTACAAATTTCCTCAATTGATTACAGCAGCTATGTCGGAAAAATTGGCGTAGGCCGCATTAGTAGAGGCAGGATAAAGCCTGGTACAGATGTAGTTTGTGTGAACGGTCCAGATGGAACTCCATTTAAGGGCCGCATAAATCAAGTATTGAAGTTCAGAGGTCTCGAGCGTGAAGTGGTTGAGGAGGCTATTGCAGGTGACATTGTCCTTGTCAATGGTATTGAGGACCTAGCCATTGGCACGACCATTTGTGCCCCAGATCGAGTCGATGCTTTGCCAATGTTAAAGATTGATGAGCCAACCTTAACCATGAACTTTATGGTTAATACCAGCCCACTTGCTGGGCGCGAAGGGAAGTTCGTGACCAGTCGTCAGATTCGAGAGCGCTTAGATCGTGAACTTAAGTCTAATATGGCCTTACGGGTTCGAGAGACCGATGATGACACTGTTTTTGAAGTATCCGGTCGCGGAGAGCTCCACCTTACTATTTTGGTTGAGAACATGCGCCGTGAGGGCTATGAGCTAGCAGTTTCAAGACCCCGAGTCGTTTTTCATGAAGAGAATGGGGTCAAGCTCGAGCCCTATGAGAACTTGACCGTGGATGTCGAGGACACCACCCAAGGCGGAGTCATGGAAGAGCTTGGCAAGCGCAAGGCAGAGCTCTTGGATATGGTGAGCGATGGTAAGGGTCGAACCCGTCTTGAATACCGTGTTCCAGCGAGGGGCCTCATTGGTTTTCAGGGGGACTTCATGACCTTGACGCGCGGGAATGGCTTAATGAGCCATAACTTTGATTCTTATGCGCCTGTCAAGGAGGGTATCTTGGGCGAGCGCCATAACGGTGTACTGATTAGTCAAGATGATGGTGAGGCGGTAGCTTACGCCCTTTGGAAGCTACAAGACCGTGGACGAATGTTTGTCTCACCGGGAGACCCGCTTTACGAGGGCATGATTATTGGTATTCATAGTCGAGATAATGATCTCGTTGTTAATCCCATTAAGGGTAAGCAGTTAACTAACGTGCGCGCTTCTGGAACAGATGAAGCAGTCCGCTTGGTTACGCCTGTGCAATTAACTCTGGAATATGCCGTTGAGTTCATTTCAGACGACGAGCTTGTTGAGGTTACCCCCAAGAGTATTCGTCTGCGTAAGCGTTATTTAAAAGAGCATGAGCGTAAGAAGGCTTCAAGAGACGACGTTTAGTCCTCAAGTCTGAACTTTAGGGCTTTGGATCGATGCTACTATAATGTAGTAACATTACTACATTATAGTTTAAAAGGAAAATCGGCGTGCCAAAAACCCTGTCTAGTAGAGAATTTAATCAGGATACAAGCGGTGCAAAAAAGGCCTGTAGGTCTGGACCGGTTTTTATTACAGATCGCGGTAGGCCCTCACATGTTTTGATGCTGTACGAGGATTACCAAAGAGTCATTGGCCATCAAAAAAACATTCTCGATCTTGTGGGCATGAAAGCTGCTGGCGATATTAAATTTGAGCCTGCGAAAATAGAAAACTTTACTAAGCCAATAGACTTAAGCTAATGTTTTTACTAGATACCAATGTCATTTCAGAGTTCAGAAAAACTTCTGAGAGCGGAATAAATCCAAGAGTCAAAGAATGGGCAGAAACAAAAATGCCATCGACTATGTTTCTATCTGTAATCACTATTTTAGAAATTGAATTGGGAATTTTACGACTTGAGAGACGAGATAAAAAACAATCACAGGTTTTAAGAAAATGGCTAATGCAATTCGTTCTCCCTGCTTTTGTTGATAGAATTTTGCCAATCAATACACTAATTATAATTCGTTGCGCATCCCTTCATATCCCTAATCCATCTTCAGATAGAGACGCAATGATTGCTGCCACTGCAATTGAACATCGCCTAACTTTAGTTTCCCGAAATACTGTTGACTTTGACTCTACAAAAGTTAAATTGATTAATCCGTGGGAATAGGTCTTTGAATAAGAAACGCCTCGCCGTTGCTCCAATGATGGAGTGGACCGATCGTCATTGCCGATCGTTTCATCGCCTCCTGACAAAGGAGGCCGTTCTCTATACAGAGATGGTGACTAGTGGAGCTTTGTTACATGGGGACCAAGCTCGCCATCTCGATTACGGCACCATAGAACACCTAGTGGTATTGCAATTGGGAGGTAGCGAACCTTCTGATTTGGCTCGTTGTGCAGAGCTTGCCCAGCAGTGGAACTACGACGAAATCGATCTTAATTGTGGCTGTCCCTCAGAACGTGTCCAAAAGGGTGCATTTGGAGCCTGCTTAATGGCAGAGCCTGCATTAGTAGCTGAGTGTGTCCGAGCGATGCGATCGGTATATGACCGACCTATATCAGTAAAGCATCGCCTTGGCTTGGATCAAATGGATGCCTCTGAGTCAAAAGAAGATTATCAATTTGTCTTGGATTTCATGTTGGCTGTTGCAGATGCGGGCGCCTCTCAGGTGACCATTCATGCGCGCAATGCTGTATTAAAGGGATTGTCACCAAAGGAAAATCGCACCAAGCCGGCTTTGCACTATGAAGTTGCCAAGCAATTACGCATCGATACCCAAAAATCCTATCCCCATCTCAAAGTATTGTTGAATGGCGGCCTAGAGAGCAATGAGCAGATTGCTAATCACTGGCAAGACTTTGATGGCTTTATGGTTGGCAGAGCTGCCTATCACTTCCCGGCGATGTTATTAGGTTGGGATGATCTTTTGCAGTCCCAAGGTTCGGCTGCTGGTTATCTTTTTAGTGAAACTGAATGGCATCGTATCCAAATTGGATTGGTTCAGCAAACCAAGCAATGGTTTGATGATTGCCAGGAACGGCAAAAGCCATTCTATCTTGGAGCGATTACCCGCCATATTATGGGTCTTGCTCATGGAAGGGCGGGGGCTAGACGCTGGCGTCAGCGTTTATCGGATCACGGGGCATTAGCCAAAGTGAAGACAAAAGAGGCGATTGAAGAGTTCTTTTTTGAGGCAAGCCTTGAGTTAGGAGACTGGGCAGCCTTTGATTTAAACGCTCAAATAGCCTAGTTCATCAAGGCTCTCGGGAAGTTATAATACTTGTGTAGCAATGGTGGACGTAGCTCAGTTGGTAGAGTCCCAGATTGTGATTCTGGTTGTCGCGGGTTCGAGTCCCGTCGTTCACCCCACTATTTACTCGGTCGTACCTGAATAATTTCGATGACGGATCCACTACGATCTGCCTCACCAATAATCATCTCACTTTGATCTTTGACGCTAGGGATCACGATCTCCTCGCAAATTGGCTTAGCGCTAAAGACATTAAAAAAACTGCAATCTTTCTTGGTAGCCGCAGATGTGGCGTGCTCCAGAGGAGATCTTCCTGTAGTGACTGTAGAGATTACGCTGACCGCGGTCACAGGACTGGCGACCGCAGCAGAACCAGCAGCTGATCCTACGCTACTGGCAGCTGCCATAAAAGGGGCAGCACAAGACTGTAAGAGTAGGCTGCTTGAGAGTGCTAATAAAACAAGGGCTGGGCGGACATACGCCCCAAGAGCATGACCTGAAACTTGACCGTTACGGACGGCACGCAAAGTTATAGACTCCTGCGGCCCAGTCTCCACTCACCACGGCCTCAAACGAACTATCTGGAGTTTTGATCTCATCGATCACCTTGCCAGTTCCTTTCTTGCCAGCCATAAATTTCACTTCGAGAGGGCGATATTGCACCTGACCGCAATGGTATTCATTTAAACCAATAATGGAGTTCACAGGCGCTTTGGTCTTGGGCTCAACCCCCGGTTTTTTGAGGTCCAACATAGAGCGGACCTGAACTTTATCTCCCGTCTTTTTAATACTGGCTTTATCAATCATGACGGTCATGAATTCACTACTACCAAGTTCATCCCAGGCTGCATATGTAGTCGTTGAAACTGCTAGAAAGAGACTAAGAGCGCTGATTTTGATCATCGGTATCATGCGGGGCCTACTTGAGGTTATTAGATTATTCATGGTGCAATTGTAGCGCTAGCGCAATCTCGGATGCGCTAGGTCCTATTATTTACTTTTTATCAAAATCTCACGACTGACTTGATTGGGATTCATGGTTAGCGGTAAAAATGCATTATCCGACCACGCTTTACTTAAATGACGATAACGGCCACTTTGAACCCAGCCCGATTGCCCTGTCGGAAACATAAAGACAGACTGTTCTAGATCATTGAGGTCATAGATGGCGCGTAAGCTAGCTGCATGATTGGACTGGTAAGGGGCCGTCGGGTTATTTAAGGCTGGCCTACCAACATTGACCGTAAATGCATCCCCAGGAATCGGTACACGTACATTAAAAAAATTCGAGAGGATGGGTAAACCTTTAAAGGGACGGTGCTCCGAGATCGCTTGATGGGCTTGCCCCCATTGCCAGTCACTCGGTGAGTTGCCATGGCGTTCTTTTAGATCCGCCAACGCTTTATCAAGCGCTACATTCGCAGCATCTTGGCAGTTTTCTACAGCGGGTGTATTGGGCACATCGCACCATGGACTATTGGGATTGCTTGCTTGAGTTATCAGCGCAGCACGAAAGTGGCGACGCCCGTATTCTTCCGTAAATGAGTCTCCGAGGCGCGAGAATAGGGTACGGGTAAGTTGATCTGCCCAGGCATTAAAGATCAGCGCACCTATGGAATCTTTTGTCATATTGCCATCAAAAGACTGTATGAATGATTGTGCGGCTGCTTGAAGAGAGTGATTGGTCTTGGCCTGTTTAAAAAGATCCATTAATGGAACGGATGCAAGAGAAAGGGTGTCGCCTTGCATGGTTTGCATAGAAGCTCGATCATGTTGATCTTTCGCTTCAAGCATGGATTTAATTCGGTCATACCGAAATGGTAGATCCCAGTCGCCTGTTAATGGATTTGGGTTGGTATTAGAAATAATCTGTTGATTAGCGCTTGCCAGCCATCCAGAATCTGGATTGATGGCGCTAGGAAGTTGTTCGAATGGCAGGTAGCTAACCCAATCAAACGAACGTTCCCAGCCTAGTGCTGGGGCTACCCCATACAAACCTTGCCCAGGCTGTCGACGAGGAGTCGTTCCGGCCACTTGAAGTGCAATGTTCCCCTGCGTGTCGGCAATAGCGACCGTTTGCATGGGTGCGTAGTGATATCGTAGGGCTGATTTAAAAGACTCCATCGAGTCTGCACGATTCATCATGATCCCGCCGAGCAAGGTCTGGTTCTCAGTATCAAGAGCGGTCCAGCGTAGGGCCAGAGCGAAACGTTTGCTATCAATGATCTTCTGAGAGCGTGCGTGACTATCCGAAATAATGGGACCATGCTGACTTTGTTTGACCACGAAACGTAATGGCGGCTTATCCTTAATTTGGATGATCTCCTCGCGAACCAAGAAAGAGAGAGGACCATCAGGGCCGATGTACTGATTAGGATTATTGGGATCAATCTTTTCTAGATAAAGGTCTTGAACATCGGGACCAGTATTCGTGAAGCCCCAAGCAATTTTGGTGGTTCTGCCTAATACAACCGCCGGAATACCAGGCAGTGTGGCGCCGATTACATTCAGACCTGGCGCTTCGAGGTGAGCAAAATACCACGTGGATGGTGCGCTTAAGCCCAAATGAGGATCATTTGCTAATAGTGGTTTACCAGAAACCGTTTTCTTGCCGGCTAAGACCCAATTATTTGATCCCAAACCTTCTTGGTTATCGCTTATCCAGGGCTGCAAATCGGTACTTTGCAGAAGGTATGGATCATGTTGTTTGTTCTGAGATTGCTTTTCTGATGACTTGGAAGACTGTTTATATACCCCAAGCTCTTTATAGAGTTTTGCAAAGTCAAGATTGCTCACTGGAGCATTACCTGGATAGGGCGGCATCACATCCCAAACTTGTACAGTGGTGAGGTATTGCGATAGCTCAAGCCGAAATAACTCTTTTTGCCAGTTATCCCCTAAATCAAGAGCCATCATCAAAGACCAGGCAACGCTATCCGTGGGCGACCAATGGCCCGGTTGGGAGCCGGTTAAAAAGTACTCAATGGGAAGGGCCCAACCTAAGGATTGATTGCCGGCATTTACTCCATCGGCATACGCTTTAATGAGTTGCTTAATCTCTGTGGGATAGCGTTCATATTGTTTCTCAGCGGCATATTTAATACCCAGCGTTCTTAGGAAACGATCTAAAGATACTGTTCGCTCTCCGAGGATTTCAGAGAGACGACCTGAGGCTAGGCGTCGACTAAGCTCGAGTTGCCAGGATCGTTCGGTAGCGTGCAAGAATCCCAAGGCATAAAACGCATCACTTTGAGACTTGGCTTTAATGTGAGGGATATCATTTTCATCAAACTGAATTTGTACTGGCTGATTCAGCGTTGCACTTGTCACGACTCCTGAAAAGCTAGATTTTGCAGAAACTAAATAAGTCGCTATCAAGCCTGCAATCAGTAATAAAAGAACACCCAGTAAATAGAGAAAATAACGCACAAAGCGTTTTAAAGGAGAGTTCGCTGCGAAGGAGTTCATGGGCTGTCTAATTCTAATAAAAAACCCCGCCGAAGCGGGGTATTTAGGGATTCGGGCGGCCTATCGATATAAAACTCCTGGTAGCCATAATCCAATTGCTGGAAACAGATACAGTAAAACGATCGCAATCACTTGGATACCCATAAATGGCAGCATACCCATAAATATTTGATTTAAAGTGACGTGCGGCGGCGCTACTCCTTTTAGGTAGAACGCAGACATTGCCACTGGGGGCGACAAGAAAGCAGTTTGTAGATTTAAGGCAACCAAGAGACCAAAGAACAATGGATTAATACCAAAGTCATCGAGTAAAGGCACGAAGATTGGCATGAAGATCACGATGATCTCGGTCCACTCTAGGGGCCAGCCCAATAAGAAAATGATCACTTGAGACAGTACTAGGAACTGGACTGGGCTAAGTCCCAGTGAAAGCACCCATTGCTCCACAAGGGTTTGACCTCCCAACAATGCAAAAGCGGCCGAGAAGATCGATGAACCCACAAACAACCAGCACACCATAGCTCCAGTCTTTGCGGTTAAGAACACGGATTCTTGAATGACCGTCTTATTGAGCTGTTTATACGCAGCAGCTAGGATTACACCGCCTATTGCCCCCATTGCCGCAGCCTCAGTTGGTGTTGCTAAACCAAAGACGATGGAACCCAATACAAACATAATTAAGACCGCAAGCGGGAAGAAGGATCCCAGTAACATCTTGAAGATCTCAAGACGAACCCACGTGAGCATGAGGTAATAAATTGCGACGATCGCACCAAAAATACCAGTCATGACCCAGAACCAAAGTGGCGCATCGACTGGCTTAGGAGGCTCTGCCGCCGCTGCTGGCTCAGCAGGCCCCGATACTTTAGCAACAGGCTTTTCATCCTCAGCGCCAGGAGGCAAAGACAGGGAAGTGCTACTGGATTCTTTCTCTGCGCCAGGAGGCTCATTTAATCCGGTACTTGAGCTACTCGAGTACTCACTCCCGCTACCAGCATTACCCATGGGCACCAAATCCATACTGATCACTTCTGCTGGCTTGGTAGCAATTTTATAGATAGAGCCTGTGAAAGCAACAAACACAATCAAAGGAATTAATGCAATGATGAGTGATTTGAGAAGTTCCTTGCCACTAACGTTGAGATTGCTTTTACCTTTGATGGCTATAAGTAATGCAGGGACTACTTTTTGACTAATCTTCTCACCAAGTTCGGTGTAGCTTAAGGGTACTGGAACCTTGCGATCCTCTTCAGCCAATGGCGGCATCAAGTTGGGCTTCAGCTTGGCCAAAATGATGACGTAAGCAATATAGAGTCCAGCTAACATAATGCCTGGAAAGAATGCGCCTGCATATAACTGCACAACTGATACGCCTGCCGTTGCGCCATAAACAATTAGGAGCACGGAGGGCGGAATCAGAATGCCTAAGCAACCACCAGCCGTAATACAGCCAGCAGAGACGCGGGTGTCATAGCCTGCTTTTAACATCGCCGGAAAAGCAAGTAAGCCCATGAGTGTTACTACCGCGCCAACAATACCGGTAGCTGTTGCAAATACGGCGCAGGTAAAGATGGTCGCGACTGCCAGTGAGCCTGGAACACGAACCAATGCTAGGTGCAAAGATTTAAAAAGCTTTTCAATTAGGTTGGCACGCTCAACCAAATAGCCCATGAACACAAACAGGGGAATGGAGATCAAGACATCGTTAGTCATAACCGCATAGGCACGTTGCACCATTAGCGCCAAGGTGTTGTCTAGGGCCAGTGCAGGGTTCTGAAAACTATAGGCGATAAAGGTAAAGATCATGCCCATACCCATTAAGGTAAAGGCAGTGGGGAAACCCAACATAATTGCCACGACTACCAGTGACAACATTAGCAGTCCCATATGACCGCTCTCAATATTTCCCCAGGGCATGAAGATGATGGTAGCTAAGACCACCAAAGCCATGATGGAGAAACCAAATAGAAGTTCCTTACGCATTTTATTTATTCCTTATCTTTGCCAACCATGGCTTTAAGTGCATCGACGTCAACTTCCTCAACGTCTTGTTCGCGTGAAGGCCACTCGCCTTGTTTGATGCAAACAATGCACCGAAAAATTTCAACTAAACCCTGAAGGAGCAAAAATACTCCAGCAATTGGAAGGATGGTTTTAAACGGATACAGAGGAGGGCCATCAGCAGTAATGGAGGAGTGCTCCAAAATTCTCCAAGAATCGGCGGCAAAACTATACCCAGCATATGCCAAAGCAACCACACCTGGGATGAAGAAAACAATATACAAAACAAGATCAAATATGGCCTGGGTACGGGGCTTCAAAAAGCCGTACAAAATATCGCCACGCACATGACCGTTCTTGGCAAGGGTGTACGCACCAGCCATCATAAACATGGTGCCGTACAACATAATTTGGGCATCAAAGGCCCAGGCGTGGGGATTATTTAAAACGTAGCGGGAGAATACTTCGTAACCAATCAAACCAGTTAGACCGACTACTAGCCACGCGAATAGATGACCGACAAATGTGGATATTCTATCGATGGTTAAAAAGAGGTTTTGCATAACGATACCTTTGACTCTTATATGAGAAATGGGATGGTTACTCAGTAACCATCCCATTGTTTTACAACTTTTTTAGCAAAAAATACCGATTAGCCTAAAAATGGCTTAGCCCTTCTTTGGTGCAGCAGGAGCTGGAGCAAAGTAGTGGTCATAGGCCATCCGACGATTAACGTTGGTGTCTAGATCCCACTTCACTGCACGTTTAGCAAAGGCTCTTTGTGAGTCCACAATCTTCTTAAAGAGTGGGTTCTCAGCCGATTTCTTCGCAACAACCTCATCAAATACTTTTAACTGATTACGCAGTACCGAGTCAGGGGTCTTGTAGAACTTAACGCCTTGCTTGGCTTGCATTTCTTCGTACGAGGAAGAATAGCGATCCACTGCTTTCCAAGACATATCGGCTGAAGAGGCTTCAACAGCGTAATCGAGGATGTTACGTAATTTAGCTGGCATTGCGTTGTACTTAGTGCCGTTAAATAGAATCTCGAACTGCTCGGCATTCTGGTGGAAGCTTTGTAACATGCAAACCTTCGAAACGTCTGGGAAGCCCAAGAGACGATCTGACGATGCGTTGTTAAATTCAGCTGCATCCAAGAGACCACGATCCATCGCAGGAATAATCTCGCCACCTGGCAATGCGTTTACAGAAACGCCCATGGCGGTGAACATGTCGATGGAGATACCAACGGTACGATACTTGAGACCTTTTAAGTCCTCAGTTTTGGTAATTGGCTTTTTAAACCAACCCAACGGCTGAGTTGGCATTGGGCCATAAACATAAGACTTCACGTTGGCGCCAACGACTTTGTAGAGTTCATCAAGCATTTCTTTGCCGCCGCCGTATTTGTGCCAAGAGAGCAACATATTGGCATCCATACCGAAGGAGGGACCAGATCCCCACAATGCGAGGGCCGCATTCTTACCGTAGTGATAAACCACCACACCGTGACCACCGTCCAAAGTACCCTTAGACACTGCGTCGAGTAATTGGAAGGCTGGGACTACGGCACCTGCTGGCAATACTTCAATTCTGAGTTCGCCACCGGTCATGTCATTTACTTTTTTAGCAAAATCGAGAGCGTACTCATGGAAAATATCTTTTGCGGGCCAAGTCGATTGGAAGCGCAATGTTTGTGGCGCTGCTTGACCTTGGGAAATCATTGGGAAGCTAAGAGCAGCTGCTCCAGCGCTACCGACTGCTGCACCTTTTAAAAACTTACGACGAGGTGCTTGTTTTTTAATTTCGGACATTCATATCTCCTGGTTAATAACGAATAAGTGCTGCATGTAAAGCAGAGGGAAATTGTAGGATTTTTAAAGTAATAGAGATATCGGGTAAACCCTTTGTTTCTATGGCTATATGGTTATTTATTACGCCCCATTTGGGGGATCATCAAAATCCTCGTGATACGATTCATGAGATCTTGGATTGTTGCAATGCATCACCATCGCATTATTCTTTATTACAATGATGGATTGCGTTTGCCCGAGTGGTGAAATCGGTAGACACAACAGATTTAAAATCTGTCGCTTTCCGCAAGGGGCGTGCCGGTTCGATTCCGGCCTCGGGCACCAGTTATTGATCGCGAACGCAACGTAAACCAATGTAGACAACCACCGTATCTTCCGGTTTGGTGGCGACATTGCTCTCTAGTTGCTGGTCTGGCCCATACCACCAGGAAGCCCCCCTTGTGATACGTTGACCACCATTCTTAGTAGAGGTCCATTCCCAGACATTGCCCCCCATATCTAATAGGCCGTTTACTCCAGCTTGGGTGGTGCCAGCCGCCACATGACCTTCGCCTCGGGTTAGGCTCCCAGCCGGAGCCAGTCCCTTGAAGTTGCCACAAGCGCTACTGAGGCAGTGTGACCCTTTGGTATTAAGGCCGTTGGGATAGGGGTAGCGTTGACCCTTCATAAAGCCCGTAGGTGGTGAAGGACGTTGCTCTAAATAAGCCGCTTCAACCCACTCTTTATCACTTGGTAGGCGTTTGCCAAAATACTGGCAAATGGCTTGGGCTTCAAAGGCATTGAGGTGAACGGCTGGTTCATTGTCTCCCGCAGGGACGCCATAGGGTGTGCGCCAAGTCCACCCCGGTTTTTTTACAAATCCCAACTCATAGGATGTGCCGCCTCCTGCTTTCTCAGCAGTGCTCTGAAAACCAGTAGCGCTGGCAAATCGTTTGACCTCCCCAATGGTCATTTCATGTTGATCCCAGAGAACTCCTTTGATCTCAACAGTGGGGATGGCCGATTTGGCAGATTGCCCATATGCATGGAATGCCAATAGCGATAGAGTAAATATGCAAAGTTTATTAATTGTGCGAATATTCATAGAATTGTAAAAAATTGACAAATAAGTAACCTAGCCATTTTTACCTAATTCAGTGCGTCTTGCACTATTGCTATTAGAGCGAATTAAGCATCATGAAAAAATCCATTCTTCTTCTGCTAAGTACCTGTTTTATAGTTCAAGTGGCAGTTGCCAATTCAGAAACAACAAAGGCTGCTAAAGAAGCGCCAAAGACAGATGCCACCATCAAAGCTGAAGTGCTCTCAGTCTTTTTTAGCCCACCTGCTGGGGCAGCCAAGGGCTTGATTCGTTATCTCGATGGCGCCAAGAAGAGTATCCAAGTAATGGCTTACAGTTTTACCTATGTAGAGATTGCAGAGGCACTTGCCCGAGCCGCCAAACGTGGGGTTGAGGTACAGGTTATTCAGGATGGACCAACGGCAGCCAATAATTTTGATGTGATCCCAATATTACTAAAGGGCGGTGTTGCACTTCGCGGTAATAAAGCCCACCGCATCTTTCACAATAAGGTGATGATTATTGATGGCGATATTGTGGTGACCGGGAGCTACAACTTTACGAATAGTGCAGAAAAGAGTAATGCGGAGAATATGATTGTGTTGCGCTCCGCTCCTTTGGCGCAACAGTACTATAAAAACTTCATCTCCCATTGGGAGCGCAGCTATCCCATTACTTCTGCGCCAGAGCGTAAAACAGCTAAACCCAATTAATCTGGTTCAGTCACAAATCCTAATTTTGTGAGGCCAGCACGCCGAGAGGCTGCTAGCACTTGAGCAACAGAATCGTAGCGCACAGATTTATCAGCCCGTAAATTAATTTCGGGTTGGGGATCTTTCTTAGCCGCTTTATCGGCATAAGTACTGAAGGTGGCTATGTCAATGGGGGTGCTGTTCCAAAAGATTTGCCCTTTGGCATCAATACTTAATTGCACAGATTCTGGCTTTACTTCATTGCGCACACTGTTTGCTTTGGGCAGTTCTACTTTGACTGCCTGCTGAATCACTGGCAAAGTAATGATGAAAATAATCAGCAGTACCAACATGACATCCACCATTGGAGTCATGTTGATCTCGGCCATTAAACCATCTTCGTTTTGATCATTCGAGAGATTGCTAAAAGACATGATTACTCCTGATCGGGAACGCGAGCACCCGTGACAAAGTAGGCGAGTAGATCGTTGGCAAATTGATTGAGATCTGCCATAACTAATTTATTGCTGCGATTGATTGCGTTGTAGCCCAAGACCGCAGGGATCGCAACCGCAAGACCAAAGGCGGTCATGATAAGGGCCTCACCAATAGGGCCGGCGACTTGATCAATCTGCGCGCTGCCCGAACTGCTAATGGCAATCAGAGCGTGATAGATGCCCCAGACTGTGCCAAATAATCCAATGAAGGGCGCGGTCGCACCGGTTGACGCCAAAAAGGTTAACCCCTTCTGGAGTTGACCTGCTGATGCATCAATTCCGTTCTTGAGACTACGTGCCATCCATTCTGAATAGTTCAGGGTTTGTAAGAGTTCGCGATGGTTTGAGCGTTGATTGAGATGATGGGCAGAGGCCTCATTAGCAGTTTTAGCTACTTTGTAAAAAGGGTTGAGTGCATGGTTGCTAAGTGAGGCAAGACCCTCATCAAACGAGCGTGCTCTCCAAAATCCATCTAGTTCATTTTTGAGACGTTTGATATTGCGCAATCCCCAAATACGGCTGATTAAGATTACCCACGTGACCACTGATAAAAACAGAAGAACGAGTGCAACAAAGTGAGTTACGAAGTCTCCCTGGGTCCAGAGGTGGTGAAGGCCAAATGCATTGTTCATATTAGGGACTCTTTAGGTTAAATTTAATCAGTAGATTAGTGGAGATTTTAGTAGGACTGCCATTAATCAGGTAGGGCTTAAAGCGATAGCGTTTACCAATTTCCATTGCGGCCCTGTCTAGCCTTGGGTAAGAGCTTGATTGCAATAGGCGGGCATCTTCAACAACCCCTGTCTCGTCAATGATAAGACGCACAACAACCTCGCCTTGCTCGCCAGCACGTTTAGAGAATGAGGGGTAGTAGGGATCTGCATCAGGTTGGTAAACCACAATCAATTTACCAATATCCGTTTGAATCGGAGTCCCACTAACTCCGCCACCCCCTGTTGAGGGCGCAACGGTCGCTGATTGAGTACTTTCACTCGATTTTGCAGAAGGGGTTGGAGGTGCTGGTGTTGGGCTACTTTGTGTGGGACTGGGCGCAGGTGTTGGTGTAGGCGTTGGAGTTTTCTCTGCCTTCTTTACCTCAGGTTTGGGAGTTGGTTTCGGAGTTGGTTTAGGAGCCTCTACCGGTATTTTGGGGGCGGGGGGCGCACTTTGCTTAGGGGGCGAAGGACTATCCGGTGGAAGCAAGTTCGCCAGGACCCGTTCATCATTCAAATAATTAGGAGGCTTTGGGGTAAGTCCAAAATTAAATGGCACGATAAAAGCCAAATGAGCCAGAACCACGAAGGCGATGATGATGCGCTCTTCCTTGGAAAAAGGAAGGTGTATACGCGATTGAGTCATGCTATTCATCAATTAGAGCTCTAATGTCTCGGTATAAATGGTGTACTGCGATAAATCACGAAGCAGTAAGCGTTGTGCCATCGTCTGTAATGTATCCGCATTGGCCGTGCTGAGCAAGCTTAACGACGGGGCATCTATGTTTGGATTAGCGCTGATCCCTTGTTGATCCATTTGCCGCACAAGTTGACGCACAACAGCATCGCTTGTATCGATTAGTTCCATCGAGTCGCCTACGATGTCTCGAATGATGTTCTTGAGAAAGGGGTAGTGAGTGCATCCAAGAACCAAGGTGTCAGCGCCGCGCTCTTGAATGGGGCCTAAATGGGAGCGTAAGAGGGCGTGCATCTCTGGGGTCTCAATCTGACCTGCTTCGATCAAAGGTACCAAACCCGCACCAGCCTGTTTAATGAATTGGCAATCTTGCGGAAGGGTTGCTAGTAAAGCATTGAACTTATCACTATTTAATGTTGCTTCAGTAGCTAGCACACCCACGACTCCATTTTGGGATTGCATCGCCGCCGGCTTAATGCCGGGCTCAACACCAATGATTGGGATATCTAGTGTGCTACGGATTGCAGCAATTGCTTCCGCTGTAGCAGTGTTACATGCCACCACGATGGCACTGCAATTTTGTTCTAATAAATAGCGACAGATTTGTAAGCTGCGTTCCGCAATCCACTCTGGCGACCTATTGCCGTAAGGAGCATTCGCGGAATCCGCAAAATAGATGTAGTTGTGGTGGGGTAACTGCTGGAGTGCCTCATCCAAAATGGATAAGCCGCCCACACCAGAGTCAAAGACACCGATTGTTACCACGGTCAACCGTTCAAGGAATTGCAGTGCATCTAAGCCACGCTGACTGGTATCTTGCCAATCTTGAGTTGCCATTCACGCGGTCCTGTTTGATGCATGGAGGTACCACTCGAATCGACTGCCACGGTGACTGGCATATCTTCGACGTCAAACTCATAGATGGCTTCCATACCAAGGTCTTGGAAGGCAAGGACTTTGGCATGCTTAATCGCTTTGGATACTAAGTAGGCGGCACCACCCACAGCCATCAGATAAGCCGAGCGATGTTTCTTGATCGACTCAATCGCAACCGGACCGCGCTCTGCTTTGCCAATCATGGCGAGTAGGCCCGTTTGCCCCAGCATGGTTTCAGTGAACTTATCCATACGCGTGGAGGTTGTTGGGCCTGCAGGACCCACAACTTCATTGCGGACTGGATCAACAGGACCCACATAATAGATCACACGATTTTTGAAGCTAACTGGTAGAGGCTCACCTTTGGACAGCATATCGGCAATTCGTTTATGAGCGGCATCACGACCCGTCAGAATCTTGCCATTGAGTAATAAGGTTTGACCGGGTTTCCAGCTCGCCACTTCTTCCGCACTTAAGTTGTTTACATCCACGCGTTTGGATTTCTTGGTATCGGCTTGCCATGAGACTGCTGGCCAATCACTAAGAGAAGGTGCTTTGAAGTGAGCAGGGCCGCTGCCATCTAAATGAAAATGAATATGGCGGGTTGCTGCACAGTTCGGAATCATCGCCACTGGTAATGACGCAGCATGTGTTGGGTAATCCATGATCTTGACATCGAGAACGGTTGCAAGGCCGCCTAAGCCTTGCGCACCAATCCCGAGTTGATTGACCTTCTCATAAATTTCTAGGCGTAACTCCTCGATACGATTCTTGGGTCCGCGTGCAATGAGTTCCTGAATATCAATCGGTGCCATCAAGGACTCTTTCGCAAGGAGTGCAGCCTTCTCAGGCGTGCCACCAATCCCAATACCAAGAATGCCGGGAGGGCACCAACCGGCCCCCATGGTTGGCACTGTCTTTAGGACCCAATCCACAATCGAATCCGATGGATTGAGCATGATCATTTTGGCTTTGTTCTCAGAACCACCCCCTTTGGCTGCGCAAATGACCTCTAGATCATCGCCAGGAACAATTTCATAATGAATGACTGCTGGAGTGTTATCGCCTGAGTTCTTGCGCTTGCCCGCAGGGTCTAATAAAACAGAACCACGTAATGTGTTCTCAGGATTCAGATAAGCACGCCGCACACCTTCATTGACCATATCGGCAACGCTCATCGTGGCGCCACTCCAATTGATATTCATGCCAACCTTTAGAAAGACCACAGCAATGCCCGTGTCCTGACAAATTGGCCGTTTACCCTCGGCGCACATTCTGCTATTGGTCAGAATTTGGGCAATCGAGTCTTTCGCAGCTTCGCCTTGCTCGAGTTCATAAGCACGGCCCATCGCCTGAATGAAATCCCGAGGATGGTAGTAGGAAATAAACTGAAAGGCATCTGCAATGCTTTGTATGAGGTCGTCTTGGCGAATGGTTGGCATAGGGTTATTTCAATAAGTGGAATGAATATGGCATTTTAAGGGTTTGCCATAGGGCAAATCAGGACTTAATTCACTTATCGTCATATGAAATAATCAAACAATTATTCTTTTGTTGTAACTATAAGTACTTAGAGAGGGTGTTATTCAAATGGAACCACTGATGAACGAGAGCCGGGTTTTCAATCCGCCCACCGATTTTGTAAAAAATGCTGCCATTTCTGGCATGGATGCCTACAACAAATTATGCGCAGAAGCCGAAAAAGATTACGAAGGATTTTGGGCGCGCTTAGCCAAAGAGCATGTTTATTGGAAGCAGCCTTTTACAAAAACACTGGATGAGTCGAAGGCACCGTTTTATAAATGGTTTGAAGATGGCACCACCAATGCTTCTTATAACTGTCTAGATCGTAATCTACAAATTGGTAATGCCAACAAGACCGCCATCATTTTTGAGTCGGATGATGGTAAAGAGACCAAGGTCACATACCAAGAACTGCATGATCGTGTTTGTCAATTAGCGAATGCCTTGCGTAAGCGCGGTATTAAAAAGGGTGACCGCGTCATCATTTATATGCCGATGTCGGTCGAGGGTGTGATGGCGATGCAAGCCTGTGCTCGGATTGGCGCAACACACTCGGTCGTGTTTGGTGGATTCTCTGCGAAGTCTTTGCAAGAGCGCATCATTGATGCGGGCGCAGTTGCCGTTATTACTGCCGATGAGCAAATGCGCGGTGGTAAGGCCTTGCCCTTGAAGACCATTGTTGATGAGGCTTTGGCATTGGGTGGTTGCGAGATCATTAAGAACGTCATTGTCTACAAGCGAACCGGTGGCAATATTCCATTTAAGGCCGGCTTGGATTCTTGGATGCATGAGATTACTGCGAACGAGGCGAAGACCTGTGATCCCGAGTGGGTGAGTGCTGAGCACCCGCTATTTATTTTGTATACCTCAGGTTCAACTGGTAAGCCAAAGGGCGTACAACATTCCACGGGTGGATATATCTTGTGGGCCATTCTTACTATGAAGTGGACCTTTGATATCAAGCCAAGCGATATCTTCTGGTGTACTGCAGATATTGGTTGGGTAACAGGGCACTCGTATATTGCCTATGGTCCTCTGGCAGTGGGCGGAACACAAATTGTCTTTGAGGGTGTACCTACATTCCCCAATGCCGGACGCTTTTGGGAGATGATCCAAAAACACAAGGCTAGCATTTTCTATACAGCACCCACAGCGATTCGTTCTTTGATAAAGGCGTCCAATACCGATCCCAATGTGCATCCCAAAAATTATGATCTGAGCTCACTGCGTTTATTAGGTTCTGTGGGTGAGCCGATTAATCCAGAGGCGTGGATGTGGTACTACGAGAACATCGGAGGCTCACGTTGCCCGATTGCCGATACATTCTGGCAGACTGAAACAGGTGGTCACATGATTAGCCCCTTGCCAGGCGCCACCCCCATGGTCCCCGGCTCTTGTACTTTGCCTCTCCCTGGCATCATGACCGCGATTGTGGATGAGACCGGCAATGACATGCCTAATGGTCAAGGGGGCATCTTAGTAGTCAAGCGTCCATGGCCATCGATGATCCGTACCATTTGGGGTGATCCCGATCGTTTTGTGAAAGCCTATTTCCCGGACGAGTTTGGGCGCAAGCTTTACTTGGCGGGTGATGGTGCAATTCGGAATAAAGATACGGGTTACTTCACGATCACGGGTCGCATCGACGACGTCTTAAATGTCTCGGGCCACCGTATGGGTACGATGGAAATTGAATCGACCTTGGTTGCTAACCCTCTGGTTGCAGAAGCTGCGGTAGTAGGGCGCCCGGATGAGATGACCGGCGAAGCGATTTGTGCCTTCGTCGTTCTTAAAGGAAAGCGGCCTGAGGGCGATGATGCCAAGAAGATTGCGGTTGAATTACGTAACTGGGTTGCAAAAGAGATCGGCCCAATTGCAAAACCAAAAGATATTCGTTTTGGAGATAACTTGCCTAAGACCCGCTCTGGCAAGATCATGCGGCGTTTATTACGTGTGATTGCAAAAGGGGAAGAGATCACACAAGATACCTCTACCCTAGAGAACCCGGCGATCTTAGACCAGCTAAAACAGCCTCTTTAACCATGCGATTAGGCTCGAAGGGCTTATCAAGCTCTTCGAACCGTATAATGATTGGTCTGGAGAGGTGGATGAGCGGTTTAAGTCACACGCCTGGAAAGCGTGCGTAGGGTTAAACCTACCGCGGGTTCGAATCCCGCCCTCTCCGCCATTAGGGTATTTTTGTAATTACTTTTTAACAAGGGACCCTTTTAGAGGCTTCATCAATGAAAAGTTCAATTTATACCCAAGGTCTTGATAAGAACTCAGCAAATTATGTAGCGCAGTCTCCCCTCACTTTTATTGAGCGTGCGGCTACGGTGTATCCCAATCGACCCGCAGTGATCCATGGCGATATTCAAAGAAATTGGGCGCAGACCTACGAGCGCTGCCGACAATTTGCATCCGCACTTACGCAACATGGCATCAAACGATTTGATACCGTCGCAGTAATGCTCCCAAATATTCCCGCAATGGTCGAGGCGCACTTTGCAGTTCCTATGACGGGTGCAGTTCTCTGCGCATTAAATACGCGCTTGGATGCCGCAGCTATTGCCTTTATGTTGGAGCATGGTGAGGCGAAAGTTGTGCTCATAGATCCGGAGTTTTCTGGGGTAATGAGCGCTGCTTTGGCAATCTTGCGCGATAAGAAATTAACTCTTCCATACGTTGTGGATGTGAGTGATGTTTTATATCAAGGCTCAGCAAAACCGATTGGTGCAATCGAGTATGAGCAATTCATCGCCTCGGGTGATTCAAAATTTCCATATCAATTACCCGAAGATGAGTGGGATTCAATTTGCTTAAATTACACCTCGGGTACTACTGGTAATCCTAAGGGAGTGGTGTATTCCCATCGTGGTGCATATACCAATGCAATCTCCAATATCTTGGAATGGGATATGCCTCGCCACCCCACTTATTTATGGGTCTTGCCACTGTTTCATTGCAATGGATGGTGTTTTCCATGGACTGTTGCTGCGCGCGCAGGTGTAAATGTTTGTTTGCGCAAAGTTGACGCCCAAAATATCTTTGAAGCAATTCGGAAACATCATGTGACCCATTACTGTGGAGCGCCGATTGTGCATAACATGTTGATTAATGCGCCCGATGAGATGAAGCAGGGTATCAACCATACCGTGAGCGCAATGGTGGCAGGCGCTGCTCCCCCGGCAGCAATGATTGAGGGAATGGAGAAGATGGGTTTTGATATTACCCATGTATATGGTTTGACCGAAACCTATGGCCCTGCAGCCGTCTGCGTAAAGCATGAGGATTGGTCTGATGTCGATGTAGGCGAGCGCGCCCGTTTGAATGCAAGACAGGGCGTGCGCTATCACCTTCAAAATGCCGCAGCAGTGATTGACCCCGAAACCATGCAGCCCGTACCTGCTGATGGCGAGACCATGGGTGAAATTATGTTCCAGGGGAATATCGCTATGAAGGGTTACTTAAAGAATGAGAAAGCAACGCAAGAAGCATTTGCGAACGGCTGGTTTCATTCAGGCGATCTTGCGGTTATGTTTCCTGATGGCTATATCAAGATTAAAGATCGCAGCAAAGACATCATCATCTCAGGAGGAGAAAATATCTCGAGTATTGAGGTGGAGGATGTGCTCTATCGTCACCCAGCAGTATTGGCTGCGGCAGTGGTGGCTAAACCTGATCCGAAGTGGGGCGAGACCCCCTGTGCTTTTATTGAACTCAAAGCGGGTGCAAATCCAACGCCACAAGAGATTGTGGAGCATTGCAAAAAGCATTTAGCTGGATTCAAGATTCCACGTGCCGTGGTCTTTGGTGAAATTCCTAAAACGGCCACAGGGAAGATTCAGAAATTTGAGCTTCGTAAACGCGCTGGCTCCGCTTCTGCTATTGACGTATAAATATGCCAGCCGATTACCGTGCCCCCCTCGCAGACATGCAATTTATTTTGCATGAACTGATTCCTTTCTCCACTATTAATAGTCTGCCGGCATATCAAGAAGTAAGCGATGATTTGGTCAATACGATTTTGGAAGAAGCCTCTAAATTTGCAGGAGAGGTCTTGGGTCCCTTGAACTGGACGGGGGACCAAGAAGGCTGTTCATACTTGGAAGGGGCGGTGAAGACCCCACAGGGTTTTAAAGCTGCTTATCAACAATATATTGAGGCCGGTTGGATTTCATTGGCTGCTAATGCTGATTTTGGCGGACAAGGGCTCCCCATTACTCTAGCCACACCCGTCAATGAGATGTGGCACTCAGCCAATATGGCATTCATGTTGTGCCCCATGTTAACTGCCGGTGCGATTGAAGCAATAGAGCATCACGCTTCTTCTGATCAGCAAGCGCTCTATTTACCACCCCTTGTTTCTGGCCAGTGGGCTGGAACCATGAACTTGACCGAGCCCTCTGCGGGATCTGATCTCTCCGCCGTGAGTTCAAAAGCGATTCCAAACGGTGACTACTATTTAATTAGCGGTACCAAGATCTTTATTACTTACGGCGAGCATGACTTTACTGAAAACATTATTCATTTAGTACTTGCACGACTGCCCGACGCGCCCCCAGGGGTCAAGGGTATATCGCTGTTCATTGTTCCTAAGTTTTTAGTGAATACCGATGGCAGTTTGGGCAAACGCAATGATGTGCAATGCGTCTCGATTGAACATAAATTAGGGATTCATGCGAGCCCGACGGCGGTAATGTCTTTCGGTGAGACTGGTGGTGCAATTGGCTATCTGGTTGGTGAAGCCAATCGTGGACTGGAGTATATGTTTACCATGATGAACAATGCGCGCTTAGCGGTTGGTTTAGAAGGCGTTGCTATTGCCGAACGCGCTTATCAGCAAGCAGCGCAGTATGCACGAGAGCGCGTGCAAGGGAAGGTCCCACAAAAAACAGATAAGCTTCCAATCTTGCACCACGCTGATGTACAGCGCATGTTGATGCTCATGAAGACGCAGACCGAAGCTATGCGGGCGCTCGCCTATATTGCCGCAGCACAATCCGATCTCTCACAAAAGCATCCAGATGCGTCTGTTCGTGATGCCAGTCAAAAGCGCGTGGATTTGCTGACCCCAATTGTGAAGGCATGGTCTACCGAGCAGGCGATTGAGATTGCCTCACTCGGAGTACAGGTGCATGGAGGTATGGGCTACATTGAAGAGACCGGTGCCGCTCAACATCTACGAGATGCACGCATCACCACGATTTATGAGGGTACCACCGGAATACAGGCAGGGGATCTATTAGGACGGAAGATTGTTCGAGATGAGGGGCAAGAGGCAAAAAGTCTTTTTAAAGAAATGCAAGCCAGCGCTATCGATCTCAAACAATCTTCCTCGGAAGAGTTGCAAACTATTGGTCATGAACTGGAGAAAGCCATTTCCGCTTTAGATCAGGCAGTGGATTGGTTATTGAAGATGCATACTAAAAATCCCCAAGCTACATTAGCAGGTGCTTACCCACTCCTTAAATGCTTTGGTATTGTGTGCGGTGGATGGCTTTTGGCCAAATCTGCATTGATTGCTTCCCATAGACTTCAAAAAAATTCAGGTGATCGCTTTGCCCAACAAAAGATTGGAAGCGCTATCTTTTATACCCATGAAGTTCTAGCGCAGGCACCTGGG
This sequence comes from Polynucleobacter sp. UK-FUSCHL-C3, assembly GCF_040409815.1. Classification (NCBI taxonomy): domain Bacteria; kingdom Pseudomonadati; phylum Pseudomonadota; class Betaproteobacteria; order Burkholderiales; family Burkholderiaceae; genus Polynucleobacter; species Polynucleobacter sp. UK-FUSCHL-C3. Next base: position 1,301,455 of record NZ_CP099959.1, on the reverse strand, counting down.
CTTGTTAGCACCATTTGCTCTGGAGAGTCTGTTGCTAGGGCGATGAATGATAGCTTGGCTGATTTGTTGAACTAAGAAATACCAACACAACGCATACCAATTTCTGCTAACAGGCCTGCTTTCTGGCCATTTTCTCTTGCATCGATTGCACTGGCGTTACCATCTACCGCCCGCTGCGCAACCCCATGTAAGATGGCTGCAATACGAAAGAAGTTATACGCCATATAAAAGTTCCAATCAGAGTTTACCGTTCTGCCGGAGTTTGTTTCATACCACTCTATGTATTGTTTTTCAGTAGGAATTCCGAGCTTCACCAAATCAAGTCCACCAATACCGCGCCATAGTGATGGGGGGATTCGCCAAGCCATGCATTGATAAGAAAAATCTGCCATGGGGTGGCCTAGGGTTGAGAGTTCCCAATCAAGCACCCCGATCACTTTATTTTCTTTGTGGTCAAAGACCATGTTATCTAAACGAAAGTCACCATGCACAAGGGTCGTTTCATCATCAGCGGGAATGTGATGAGGTAACCATTCGATTAGTTTTAAAAGTGCTTCTGGAATGGGAATAGTGCTTTCGTTCACTTGGCGTGACCAACGACCTACTTGGCGACTAAAGTAATTTCCGGGTTTACCAAAACTCTCTAAACCGATTGCTTGGTAATCCACTTTATGAATCGCAGCAATCACTCGATTCATCTCATGGTAGATTGCACGTCGATCAAATTGGCTGAGATGGGGCAAGGATTGGTCATTGAATACGCGTCCGTCTAAGAAGGACATGAGAAAGAAGGGTGTGCCGATTACCGACTCGTCCTCACAGTAAGACAGCATCTTGGGTACTGGGACCTCTGTCATTGAGAGTGCTTGCATCACGCGGTATTCTCGGTCAATCGCATGGGCCGAGGGTAATAACTTGCCAGTTGGCTTCTTACGCAGCACCGCATGTTGATTGCCGGAACTGATTTTGTATGTTGGGTTGGATTGACCGCCTACCAATGGACTCACTTCTAGACCTTCAGTATCCCAGCCTAAATCTTTAAGATATAGCTCGAGCGCTTTTGTATTAAACGAGATGCTCACGCAATGCTCTATAAAGAACTAACGAGATGTGCGCCATCGACCGGGATGGTGCTGCCAGAGATTGCTTTGCCAGCATCGGATGCCAAGAGCAGAATGGGTCCATCCAAATCACTCAGTTCACTAAAGCGCCGACTCGGAATCCGTAGACGCAATTTTTCTCCAAGCTCGCTTTGTAAAAACTCTCGATTCAAATCGGTCACCACATATCCCGGCAGGATAGCGTTCACTCGGATTTGATAACGAGCCAGCTCTAAAGCCATCGTCTTAGTCAGTTGAATGACGCCTGCTTTGGAAATGGCATACGGGGCAACTCCATTGATTTGGCGCTCGCCTAATATCGATGCCATATTGATAATCGATCCGCTGGTCTTGCTTGCCACCATGTGGCGTGCTGCTTCGGTCGCTACTAACCATACCCCCTTGAGATTGGTGTCAATCACTTGATCCCAATCTGTCTCGGTTTGCTCTAGAATGCTTTTGGTCACCGAGATACCAGCGTTATTAATCACAATACTGGGTGTGCCCCATTCAGAAATGGCATCAAAGCAGGCTTTGACGCTTTCAATATTGGTCACATCGAGGGGGAAGGCTTTCGCTAAACCACCTTTTTGTTCGATTGCTTTGACAATAGACTCGAGTTGATCGATGCGTCTAGAAGCAAGTGCCACTTTTGCACCCATGCTGGCCAATAGTTCACTACAGTGACGTCCAATCCCGCTGGAGGCGCCAGTGACCAAAGCAAGTTGACCATCTAGACGAAAGCGCTCAGCAGGGCTCATGCCTTTTGATCCAAAAGTTTTCTGGCCATACTCCAACGATGTACCTCACTGGGACCATCGTAGATACGAAAAGCACGCATATCGGTAAAGATACGCATCACCGCAGTTTCGCCTGTCACACCTTGTCCACCCATAATTTGAACACAGCGATCCACGACTCGCCATTCAGCTTCTGAGCAAATTACTTTGGCACGGCTGGATTCATAATTACATTTCTCACCTTGATCAAGCAACCATGCGGTATGCAAAATATGCAAGCGTGCGGTTTGAAGATCCATGTCATTGTCAGCCAACATAAATCCAACACCTTCATGATCGCCGAGCCGTTGACCAAAAGCCTGTCGCTTTTGTGCATATGCTAGTGCAATATCTTGCGCACGCCGGGCTTGACCTAGCCAACGCATGCAATGGGTCAATCGTGCGGGGGCAAGACGCACTTGTGCATACCGAAAGCCTTTACCGACTTCACCCAAAATTTGATCTTCGGGAACACGTAAATTATTAAAACCCAACACACTATGCCCGCCCGCAAAACACTGATCCATCGAATCCATATTGCGTTCAATCTCAATTCCAGGAGCATCCATGTCGGATAAAAACATGGTCGCTTGGCCATCTTCGGTACGTGCCATGATGATCACATAGTCAGAGCCATCGGCACCAGTGATAAACCATTTACGCCCATTGATCACATAGTCTTTACCATCTTTGATTGCTGTCGTTGTTAGCATTGATGGATCAGATCCGGCACCAGGCGCAGGTTCAGTCATTGCAAAGCAGGAACGTAACTTACCTTCAATTTGAGGAATCAACCAGCGTTTTTGTTGGGCGGGACTGGCAACTTGTTCCATCAAATGAATATTGCCCTCATCTGGCGCATGAATATTCATGGCAATTGGGCCTAATCGCGAATAGCCAGCCTCTTCAAAGACGATAGCCTTTGCAACATGGCTTAGGCCTAAACCACCATGTTTTTTAGAAGCATGCGGAGTAAGAAGACCTTCTTTTTTGGCAAGCTCAACTAGTGTTTGACGTAATTCAGGGGAGGGTCCGTGTGGTGTTTCCCGGGGATCGCCCTCCAAGGGTATGATTTTTTGAGTAATAAATTGCCTAGTTTGATCCCTTAGGGCAATTAGCTCAGGCGATATTGAAAAGTCCATATCTCATTGTAATAGCAGGTATTTAAGGAAATTTATAAATTTTCAAGTTCTAGAGCCCTGTAATGATTAGGGTTTTCGCTATACAGGGGGATCATTTAGATCCACTATTCTTAGGGTTTTCAGGTTTAAAGGGCTTCGCATTGTGGTTTCTGATGATCTCATCCTACAGACAAAAAACTTGAGCAAATCGTTTTATGGATTTACAGCAGTTAGTAATGTCAATCTCAATGTAAAACGAGGAAGTATTCACGCTTTAATTGGACCCAATGGAGCGGGTAAGACCACCTGCTTTAATTTGCTGACCAAATTCTTAGAGCCTAGCTCAGGTCAGATTGATTTCAATGGCCACGATATTACGAAAGAAAAGCCAGCGCAAATCGCCAAGCGCGGCATTATTCGTTCTTTTCAGATCTCCGCCGTATTCCCGCATATGACAGCTCTAGAAAACGTTCGTATTGGTCTTCAACAAGAGCTTGGTACTTCTTTCTTCTTTTGGAAAAGCGAGAGATCTCTCGACATCTTGAATGCTCGGGCTATGGATGCACTCCGCCAGGTTGGTCTTGATAGCTTTGCTGATGAATTAGCAGTTAATCTGCCTTATGGGAGAAAGCGTGCTCTTGAGATTGCCGCAACGGTTGCCATGAACCCAGAGCTAATGCTACTAGATGAACCCACGCAGGGAATGGGACATGAAGACGTGAGTCTTGTCACCGAGTTAATTAAACGAGTATCGCAGGGTAGAACGGTATTGATGGTTGAGCATAATATGAAGGTTGTTGCAAACATCGCCAATACGATTTCTGTATTACAGCGCGGCGAGGTGATTGCTGAAGGACCGTACGAGCAGGTCTCAAAAAATCCACAGGTAATGGAAGCCTATATGGGTACGGCTGATTCTGAGCTACAAGGACATTAATTCCCGATGAGCTCACTGGCTTTAGAGATCAAAAACCTGAACGCTTGGTATGGCGAGTCCCATGTGTTACATGGCATCAACTTATCCGTGCATAAAGGCGAGGTGGTCTGTTTACTCGGTCGAAATGGCGCAGGCCGCACCACGACTCTTCGATCCATCCTGGGCCTCGTTGGTAATCGCACTGGGTCGATCAAAGTAAATGGACATGAAGTCATTGGTATGCCAACCTATCAGGTGGCTCAATTAGGCATTGGCTATTGTCCTGAGGAACGCGGTATTTTTACAAGCCTCACCTGTGAGCAGAATTTAATGTTGCCACCCAAAGTGGGTGAGGGGATGGCAATGTCCGTGGATGAGATTTATCAAATGTTTCCCAATCTTTATGAGCGGCGCTCTAGTCCGGGTGGCAAGCTATCGGGAGGCGAGCAGCAAATGCTAGCGATTGCACGAATCTTGCGCACTGGCGCTAGCCTACTTTTATTAGATGAAATTACTGAAGGATTGGCACCAGTCATTATTCAGAAGTTAACGGAAGTGGTTCGTGCATTAAAAGAACGTGGATTCACCATTATTTTGGTGGAACAAAATTTTCGATTTGCTTCAAAGCTCGCAGATAGAAACTATGTAATCGAGCATGGGCAAGTTGTAAAAACGGTCGAGAGGGGTGAACTCGAGGCTAGTCAGGAAGAGCTCAAGATTTTATTGGGTGTGTAGTTTTAATAAGTTGAAAAAAGTTTATAAGGAGAAGTTCAAATGAAAAAAACAGCAATTGCAACATTAGTCGCTTCCTGCTTTATGGCAGCAGCGATTCCTGCTCAGGCTCAAACGGTTTCAGATAATGAGGTACGGATTGGTGTGTTAACAGACCTCTCCGGAATTTATTCTGCGATTGAAGGTCCTGGCGCACTCTTGGCGGCTCAGATGGCTGCCAAAGATTTTGGTGGCCAAGTATTAGGCAAGAAGATTGTGATTACATCGGCAGATACCCAATCTAAAGCAGACCTTGCGAGCTCGAAAGCACGCGAGATGTTTGAAAAAGATAAAGTGGACATGATTGTCGGTAACGTTTCTACTGCCTCAGCACTAGCTGCTATGGAAGTGGCTGAGCAATTCAAGCGAGTTTCGATTGTTAATGGTGCAGCATCTTTGCAAATTACTAATGAGAAGTGCACCCCATACAGCATTCACTATGTCTACGATACCTATGCTCTCTCACGTGGAACCGGTAAAGCAGTGGTCGATTCTGGTAAGAAGACTTGGTTCTTTGTCACGGCAGATTATGCATTCGGCCATACCCTAGAGCGTGATACTACTGAAGTGGTTTTGGCTAGTGGTGGAAAAGTATTAGGCGGTGTAAAGCATCCAATTAACACCACCGATTTCTCCTCGTTTATGGCTCAGGCTCAATCGTCTAAGGCAGAGGTTATTGGCTTAGCTAATGCGGGCGGCGACACCATTGGATCGGTCAAGCAAGCTGCTGAGCTTGGCATTATGGGATCGAAACAAACGGTTGTACCATTGCTAATGTTTACAAGCGATATTCAAGCCCTTGGCTTAAGACAAACAGCTGGTATGACATTTACTGAAGGTTGGTATTGGGACTTTAATGACGCCAATCGTAAGTTTGCTGAGCGCTTCATGAAGGAGTTCAAGGGTAAGGCTCCAACATCTGTTCAAGCTGGTGTTTATTCTGCAACGATGCAGTATTTGAAAGCCGTAGAAGCAACAAAAACGGATAACTCAGATGCGGTCATGAAACAGATGAAATCCATTGAAATTAATGATGGCCTCTTCAAAGGCAGAATTCGTGCTGATGGTAAGTTTGAGCATGATATGTATTTGCTCGAAGTCAAAAAGCCTAATGAGTCTAAAGGGCCCAATGACGTAGCGAAGGTTGTTAAGGTTATTGCTGCTAAAGATGCGACTTTGCCCTTAGCGCAATCGAAGTGCAAATACGTCACTAAGTAATTGAGGACTGCTCCAAGTCATGTTTGAGTTACTCGGAATCACCCCGCAAGCCTTAGTCTCACAGCTCTTAATTGGACTGATTAACGGTTCTTTCTATGCGCTGTTGAGCTTGGGCTTGGCGGTGATTTTTGGTTTATTGAATGTGATTAACTTCACTCACGGCGCTCAGTATATGTTGGGCGCCATGGTGGCGTGGATTGGATTAACTCAAGTGGGCAATTGGATTGGGATGCCAGAGTTTCAGATCAACTATTTTGTTGCTCTGTTTCTGGCGCCTCTGATCGTAGGACTTTTTAGCATCGTGATTGAAAAAACGATGCTAAAGCGTCTTTATCACCTTGATCACCTGTATGGCCTGCTCTTAACCTTTGGGCTTGCCTTAGTGATAGAAGGGATGTTTCGTCATTGGTTTGGCGCATTAGGTAATAGCTATCCTGTGCCAGAGTTATTACAGGGCGGCATTCGGGTTGCCGAACTCTTTTTGCCGTATTACCGATTGTGGGTTGTTTTCTTAGCATTGATCGTTTGCTTTGCCACCTGGTATTTTATTGAGCGCACTAGCTTGGGCAGTTTATTGCGAGCTGGTACTGAGAACCCGCGTTTATTGCAGGCTCTGGGCGTGAACGTTCCATTGATTGTGACCCTCACGTATGGGGCTGGTTGTGCGCTTGCTGCTTTTGCTGGGGTCATGGCCGCTCCTGTCTATCAAGTAACCGCAGTGATGGGTTCTAACTTAATCATTGTGGTATTTGCCGTGGTTGTCATCGGTGGCATGGGATCCATTGCGGGTGCGATTGTCACAGGATTGGGATTAGGAGTCATAGAGGGACTCACTAAAGTGTTTTACCCTCAAGCCTCTTCGGTCTCAATCTTTGTAATCATGATTATTGTTCTTTTAATTAAGCCCGCTGGACTGTTTGGGAAATCTAACTAATGATGAAATCCAAACTCACGACGCTCGATAAAATTTCTTTAGTGATCATTGCACTTTTGGCATTGATTCCATGGCAGGGTTTTGTATATGACCTGTTTATGATGAAGGTATTCTGTTTTGCAATCTTTGCGGCATCTCTAAATCTTCTTCTCGGGTTTGCCGGCCTCCTATCTTTTGGTCATGCTGCCTTTTTTGGAACTGGTGCGTATATCACTGCCTATGTCATGAAAGAGTGGGGGATGACCCCTGAGCTTGGTTTGATTTGTGGAGTGCTGTGCTCTACCGCATTAGGCTATGTTTTTGGTGCTCTAGCAATTCGGCGTCAAGGTATTTACTTTGCGATGATTACCTTAGCTCTTGCGCAAGTTATTTATTTCTTGGCAACTCAAGTGCCATTCACCAATGGTGAAGATGGTATTCAGGGTGTCCCGCGCGGTAAGTTCTTAGGCTTGATTGAGCTGTCCAGTTCAACCCATATGTATTACTTCGCATTGATCGTCTTTATCTTGGCATTTTTCATGATCAAGCGGATTGTGAGTTCACCTTTTGGCCAAGTAATGAAATCCATTCGAGAGAACGAGCCGCGCGCTATTTCCTTAGGCTATGACGTTAACCGTTACAAATTGATTGCATTCACTCTGTCGGCCGGTCTCGCTGGTTTGGGCGGGGGACTCAAAAGCTTAGTTTTACAGCTTGCATCGCTATCGGATGTTTTCTGGCACACCTCTGGTGAGGCGGTACTGATGACCATTCTCGGTGGCATTGGCACCTTATGGGGCCCTGTCGCTGGAGCCGCTGTGATCATAAATCTACAAAATTATTTAGCTAACTTAGGCGGTTGGAGCACGATTGCAACCGGAGCCATCTTTGTGATTTGCGTTCTAGCATTTAGGCGAGGCATCGTTGGTGAGATTGCCTATCGTTTAAAAATTAAGCTCTAGTATTCATTCATCTGAATTATCCTCATAGGGCTTTATCATTTAGATAAAGTTAATGAAGCCTGCTATGCAAAACCACTCAATCACTCATAAACTGGGAGAGGATATTCAGAAAATCCTGATCCTCTTTGCCTACTTCTCTATTTGGTTTAGCGCACTTGTATTCTTGAACTATTCCATTCTTCGAAACGAGGGGGTTCCATATGCCCCAATTAGCTTGGCATTGATTAAGGCATTACTGTGCGCCAAATTTATGTTGCTTGGACAAGCGATCTATCCCATCCAAAGCAATGTAAAGCGGGGATTAATTTGGCAAATCCTGCCACGTTCTCTGGTTTATTTATTGGTAGTGGTTTTGTTAAGTGCAATCGAGTCGGGGATGGAGGGTTGGATTCATCATAAGGGCTTTATTAGCTCCTTGGCTAATTTTGGAAATGGCGATCCTATTCATATACTAGCTCTATGCTTAATCTATTGGTTGATTCTATTGCCGTACCTTACATTTATGTCACTTAAATTAGTGATTGGTGATCAAGAAACGAAGCGTATTTTTTTAGGATAGGGGTTTATGCAATTGCATAAAGCAAGGCTAATTCGCCTGACGAGCAAAATCACACTGGGCTTTTTGGCAGTTGCCACACTCTTTTGGGTCGTGGGTGTTGCTTGGGCCCCGTCATGGATTAAAGGGTCTTTGGAGCAATATAGCCAGAAGGTGGGCTACCAAGTTGAGCTTCAAGATATTGCTGTAAAGCCTTTTGCCTTAAAAGTGGAGTTGTACGGCTTAAAGCTAAAGCAAATTGAGGGTAAAGAACTATTTTCTCTAGAGCGCGGCATGCTGAGTTTGCAGTGGGGTAAGTTGGTTCTTGGGGAGATTGGCATTCAGGATATTCAGCTAGATGGCCCATCTATTCTTTTTGAGAGAGATGCTAAAGCAAACGCAAAGTGGAACTGGCTTGAGTTTATTGAATCGATTTCGGAGAAGCAAGTCGGTGCTGTGGAGAACAAGTCAAAGGCTCCCAAGGTATTCGTTGAGAACTTCACAATTCGTGAGGCACGATTAAAGCTCAATGATGAGCAAACGAAATTTGCAGATGACCTTGGTCCCTTTTCATTGGACCTCAAAAAGTTAAGTAATTACTCGAGTAAAACTGATCAATCAGGGATTGAAGCCTTGTATTCTTTGGATTTGGGCAAGGTTGATATCCTCATTCCATCGCTTAATAAGATGATTGTTGTGCAAAAGGTCCGTGCATCGGGAGGGATATCTAGCCCCAATCCAGACACCCTGGATGCTAAGTTAAACCTCAAATTAGATGATGGCGAATTAGATTTCGTTTTAACACTCAAAACCAAACAAGATCAGATACTAATTGATACTGGAATTACCAATCTTTCGATTGCTCCAATCGTTTCTTTATTGCCTGCCAATAGCCCTCTAAGTACTAATAAGGGAGTGATGAGTGGCCAGATGCGGTATCAGTTGAAGAATCATTTGTGGTCGGCGAGTGGTGATTTGCGCTTACTTGATGTGGAGATAACGGAGGGTAAGCCACGTCAACCCTTTGTTCAGTGGAAGCAAGTCGATATCAAACAAATCGATCTTAGAAAGTTGGCTAGCGGTAACACCGCCTTAACGATTGATGAGCTAATATTTAATCAACCTAATTTCTTATTTGATCTTGATGAGAAGGGCTTATCAAATATCCGCCGAATGTTTGCAAAGCCCACAAGTCCTGAGGTTGACTCGGCTGGGTCTGTAAATCAAGCACAATCCTCTCGATTTCAACTGGATATTAAGGCCGTAAAATTGCGCGATGGACTTGTGCAGTTCTCCGATCTTGCTGTGGTTCCACAGCTTAAGACGGAGATACGTAAATTAAATGGTTCTTTATTGGGCGTTAGCAATACGCCTGGCCGATATGCTGAAATCGCACTCAACGGGTTCATTGCGGATAAAGGAAGTTTCAGAGCAAAAGGCCAAGCCTCGTTTGATGACCCCAGACGAAATCATGATCTCTCTGTTGAGTTTAAGAATGTGCCCCTGAATACTGCCAATGCTTATTTTATAAAGCATGCTGGATATTCTATTAACGACGGACGCCTCGATCTTTTATTGAACTACAAAGCAAAAGATGCTGAGTTACTTGGTCAAAATCGTTTTGTGATTAAAGATATTCAATTGGGCGAGGAGATTCCTGATTTTCAGGGAAAGCGACTACCGTTAAGGTTGGCTGTGGCCTTATTGGAAGACTCGGATAATGTGATTGATATCTCTTTAAGTATCAAAGGAAATATTGATTCGCCGGAGTTTTCTGCTTCGGGTTTGGTCTGGCAGGCTATCAGCACAGTGCTTAGTAATATTGTCACCGCTCCATTTAGGGCATTGGCATCTTTATTGGGTTTGCAAAGTGATGCGCCCATTTATTCCGTGGTGGGGGAGAGCACCTATTTACCCGCCGACCAAGAAAAGCTCGATAAATTAGCTGGTGTATTAGTAAAACGCCCTAATGCAACGATTGAGTTATTCGGCGCATATGATCCCGGTTCTGACAAACTGGAGTTGGCGCGCGCCCGAGCAGATCACGCTATTTTGAATGCAGCGGGGTTTAAATTGAGCCCGAGCGAACCATTACCGACCACAAGCCTTTCAGACCCGCGCATTCAGTCTGGGATTAAATCAGCGTATGGTCAGCAGGTGGGAAAGATTAAGTTGGCTCAACGCTTAATCACACTACCGGATAATGAGGCTCGTTATCAGCAGTTACGGAGTGAGATTATTCTAAGCTTTGTAATTGGTGATACAGAGTTAAAACAATTAGCCGCTACGCGAGCAAGTCGCGCACGAGATTTAATGCTACAAAATAATCCTAGCCTAGTAGAGCGTATTAAGTTGGGCTCATCCAATGAGGCGGTTGCTGATAAAGACGGGATCCCGCTTGGTGTTAATCTAGGCAGTAAATAAATTGACCTTATAAAGCATTCCCATTTTTGAGCTAATTGCACCCCTCTCCTTAATTGCTGCATGCGCAATTGTGTTTGTGGCTTATTTTATTTTTGGGATATCTGGATTTGGCTCCTCCATCATTGCGGTGCCCATTCTGGTTTTATTTTTCCCATTGCAAATTGTTGTGCCCTTGATGGTGATTCTGGATCTCTGCGCAGCTTTTTACTTGGGAGGCAAATCCTATCGAGAGGCAGATAAAAAAGAATTGACATGGTTGTTTCCATTTACCTTTGTAGGCATGGTGATTGGGATTACCTTACTCTTAAATGCACCACAGAAGCCTTTATTAATTGTTTTGGGAGTATTTGCCGCAGCAAACGGAATACGCGTTCTGACCCGTTCCCAATCCAAGCCGATTCATATTATTAGTCGTTATTGGGCGATTCCCTTTGGTGCAATTGGTGGGGTCTTTACAGCTCTATATGCTACAGGTGGGGTAATTTATGCATCCTATTTATCGATGCGTCTGGATCAACCCATGCGCTTGCGGGCTACGATGGCTCTAGCAATTTTGGTACTGGTCTTTATGCGTCTGTTGTTCATGCTTTTTACGGGCTTGATCTTGCATATGCCCATACTAACGTTGGGCCTCATCTTAATTCCGTGCATGATCGCTGGCTTATGGTTGGGGTCCAAGGCGCATCGCAATTTAAGTAAGCATCGCATGCAGCAGACCTATGGACTTATTTTGCTGTTTGCTGGCTCTGTTCTTTTGTTAAAACAAGCCCTTTAGGTGCTAGACTCGTTACCATCATGAGACCAATTCGTTTGATTCCTGTAGCCTACTCTTTTTGTCACCATGTCTCTTAGTGGATGTGGAACAGTTCAGTCTGCAGCCCAACAAGATTGCACCTCTGTGGGATTGCGGATTGGTTCGCCCGACCATGAGTCATGCTTTAAAGCCCGTGTTCGACAGAGGGAGATGGATTACAGCAATACATTCTTGCCGAGCTCAAATTAGTGTTTTAGGCTTCTTTAATTACATCGGTCTTATAGAATTAGGGTTAACCCTTATTACCTTGAACTTGAGCCATATCAATTACATAAACACCTGAATAAATTAAATTAGTTACAGTTTGCTCGGGCCTATACAAAGGCATCTTGCACCTATGAAATCGTATTTCGATTGAGAGACAGATATCGCATGAATCATCCTAAGCCTTCCGGTGAAATCAAGGCAGTTGCCATCGCAACTGCAGATGATCTTCGTGCGCGTATTAAACAAAAAAGTAAGCTAAAGGGGCGGCAAGCGGATGATGTTGCGCTGGCAGAAATTCAAGCCTTAATTGGCGATGGTCCTTATCGACGCGATTTATTAATTGAAAATCTTCATTTATTAAATGACGAGTACCGTGCTTTACACGATCATCATTTGGTGGTGCTAGCCAAGCTAATGAATTTACCAATGGCAGAGGTTTATGAGGTCGCAACTTTTTATCATCACTTTGAGGTGGTCCGCGGCAATGACCCTGTGGCCGATATTACGGTACGCGTTTGCGATGGGCTCTCGTGCGAGCTCGCAGGAGCTAAAAGTTTACTTGAGCGCTTACCAACCATTTTAGGTAACTCGAAGGTGAAAGTGATTGCGGCACCTTGTGTGGGTCGTTGTGAACAAGCACCCGTTGCCGTAGTACATCAATATCCGGTTTTATTTGCAGATGTCGAGAAAATATCAAATGCTATTAAGAATCGACAAACTACGCATCCAAAAGCGAAGGACGATGCTCAGTTTGAACCGGCTGATTTTGTACAAAAAGGTGTTAGTCCAGAGCAAAAGGCAAATGTGGTCTCGCCTGCCTATGTCGGATATGAGGCTTATCGTGCCAAGGGTGGTTATGCATTAGCAAGCAATTTGGCAAACCAACAGCAAGACCCAGAGACTGTCATCAAGGCAATGGAAGATTCTGGTTTGCGGGGTCTTGGGGGCGCAGGATTTCCGGCGGGTCGTAAATGGCGGATTGTCAGAGATCAAACTGCACCCAAGTTAATGGCAGTCAATATCGATGAGGGCGAGCCCGGCACATTTAAAGATCGTACGTATTTAGAGCGAGATCCCCATCGCTTCTTGGAAGGCATGTTAATAGCAGCCCAAGTGGTTGGTATTGATGCTTGCTATATCTATTTGCGGGATGAGTACCATGGCTGCCGTGAACTACTGGCCAATGAGATTCAAAAACTACAGGCTAACCCGCCGTATAAATTGCCCCTGATTGAACTTCGTCGTGGAGCAGGGGCTTATATTTGTGGCGAGGAGTCAGCCATGATTGAGAGTATTGAGGGTAAGCGGGGCGAGCCCAGAATGCGCCCTCCTTATATTGCTCAAGTCGGTCTCTTTGGTCGTCCAACCCTAGAACATAATTTTGAGACCCTCTATTGGGTGCGCGATATTGTGCAGCGTGGGCCTCAATGGTTTAGTTCCTTTGGTCGCCACGATCGCAAAGGCCTGCGCAGTTTTAGTGTGAGCGGTCGCGTTAAGTTGCCTGGTGTGAAGTTGGCTCCTGCTGGGATCACGATTCAGGAGTTGATTGACGAATATTGCGGCGGTATGCAGGACGGCCATACTTTCTATGGGTATTTACCAGGCGGTGCATCGGGCGGTATTTTGCCTGCCACTATGAACACCATTCCTTTGGATTTTGATACCTTACAACCCTATGGTTGTTTTATTGGATCAGCCGCTGTGATGGTATTTAGCCATCACGATAAGGCTCGTGACGCAGCGCTTAATGTGATGCGCTTCTTCGAGCACGAGAGTTGTGGGCAGTGCACCCCGTGTCGTGTCGGTACCAGCAAAGCAGCGCAGTTGATGCTTGCCCCTAAATGGGATCAAGCAACCTTAGAAGATTTATCTACGGTAATGATCGATGCGTCTATTTGTGGCTTGGGTCAAGCAGCACCAAACCCAATTCGTTGTATTGCTAAATACTTCCCAGAAGAGATCGCTTAAATGAACGCCCCAGTCAATCCAAATGAACTAGAACTGCAAACCGTAGAGTTCAAGCTTGATGGCAAAACAATCGTTGCATATGGCGGGGAGACCATTCTAAAAGCTGCTAAACGTCACGGGGTCGATATCCCTCACCTTTGTTTCAAAGATGGTTATCGTCCGGATGGTAATTGTCGCGCCTGTGTGGTGGAGATTAATGGAGAGCGCACCTTAGCCCCCAGTTGCTGCCGTTCAGCCACTGCCGGTATGGAAGTCAAGGCTAATAGCGAGCGTGCCTTAAAGAGCCAAAAATTAGTACTCGAAATGTTGCTATCGGATATGCCTGATGAAGGATATAAGTGGGTGGGTGATAGCGACGCAGAGCGTCAACGGCAACAACACGGTGAGCTAAGTGAGTGGGCTAGTCGCCTTGATGTGCAGGTTCGTCCAGAGTTGAAAGCCTTACGCCGCCATCAACCTCAAGCAGATTTATCGCATCCAGCAATGGCAGTGAACTTGGATGCCTGTATTCAATGCAATCGTTGTGTACGCGCTTGCCGCGAAGAGCAGGTCAATGATGTGATTGGCTATGCAATGCGCGGTGCTCATAGCGAGATCGTATTTGATCTCAGTGACCCTATGGGTTTGAGTACTTGTGTTGCCTGTGGTGAGTGTGTACAGGCTTGCCCGACCGGTGCGCTGATGCCAAAAACCCATATTGGTTCCCAGGCTGTTGACCGAAAAGTAGATTCCGTTTGTCCATTCTGCGGCGTTGGTTGCCAAATCACCTATAACGTTAAGGATGAACAGATTGTGAGCGTGGATGGTCGTGATGGCCCAGCTAATCACAGTCGTTTGTGCGTGAAGGGCCGCTTTGGTTTTGACTACGTCCATAATCCCCAGCGCCTAACGAAACCATTGATCCGAAAGCCTGGGATCAAGAAAGATGAAAGCTCGATTGAGTCAGCTGGTAAAAATCCCGGCGATTGGAAAGAAGTCTTTCGAGAGGCCAGCTGGGACGAGGCGCTTGATTTAGCAGCTGGCAAGTTAAAAGGTTTGCGTGATCAATACGGTAAGAAGTCTCTTGCCGGTTTTGGCTCTGCCAAAGGAAGCAATGAAGAAGCTTATCTATTCCAAAAATTAGTACGCACTGGATTTGGAAGTAACAACGTTGATCATTGCACACGTTTATGCCATGCATCGAGCGTGGCTGCATTGCTCGAGGGTGTTGGCTCTGGCGCCGTTAGTAATCAAGTGAATGATATTGAGCACTCTGGTCTGATTATGGTGATTGGATCTAATCCGACTGCTAATCATCCAGTCGCAGCCACTTGGATGAAAAACGCTGCGAAGAACGGTACCAAAATTGTTTTGGCAGATCCACGCATTACGGATATTGGGAAGCACGCCTGGCGGACCCTACAGTTCAAGCCCGATACGGATGTGGCCATGCTCAACGCCATGATTTATACCGTGATCGAAGAAGGTTTGTGTGATCAAGAGTTCGTCAAGAACCGCGCTTCTAATTTTGAGGCTCTCAAAGAAAATATTAAAGGCTATAGCCCTGAAGCAATGGATCCTATTTGTGGGATTCCTGCAGAACGCTTACGCGAAGTAGCCAGAGAGTTTGCTAAATCTAAAGCCTCGATGATCCTGTGGGGTATGGGCGTGAGTCAACACGTGCATGGAACGGATAATGCGCGCTGCTTAATTGCCTTAGTTAGTATTACAGGTCAAATTGGTAAGCCAGGCTCTGGACTACACCCGCTGCGGGGCCAAAACAATGTACAGGGTGCCAGCGATGCTGGCTTGATCCCCATGATGTTCCCAAACTATCAGCGAGTTGATAATCCTGATGCGCATGATTGGTTTGAGAAGTTCTGGAATACGCCATTAGATAAAAAGCCTGGCTATACGGTTGTGGAGATCATGCATAAGATCACAGCACCAGATTCTGATCCAGATAAGGTGCGAGGCATGTACATCATGGGTGAGAACCCAGCGATGAGTGACCCAGACTTAAATCATGCGCGCCATGCGCTTGCGTCCTTAGATCATTTGGTCGTGCAAGATATTTTTATGACCGAGACCGCTTGGTTGGCTGATGTCATATTGCCTGCGAGCGCCTGGCCTGAGAAGACCGGAACAGTTACCAATACCGATCGAATGGTGCAGTTGGGTAAGCGCGCTCTCAATCCCCCCGGTGATGCCAAACCAGATTTATGGATTCTTCAAGAGTTGGCTAGGCGGATTGGTTTACAGTGGGCTTATCAGGGTGAGGAGTGCGGGGTTGCTGAGATCTATGATGAAATGCGCCTTGCAATGCATGCCGCAATTCAGGGGATTACTTGGGAGCGTTTGCAGCGAGAGTCTAGCGTTACCTATCCATGCTTGAGTGAGGATGACCCGGGTCAGCCAATTGTGTTTGATCACTCATTCCCTACCAAAGATGGTCGTGTAAAACTAGTTCCTGCTGACATTATTCCTGCGAATGAGCGGCCTGACACTAATTTCCCTTTCGTATTAATTACAGGTCGACAGCTAGAGCATTGGCACACCGGCAGCATGACTCGTCGTGCTGGCGTCCTTGATGCAATTGAACCAATGGCAACTGCTTCGATGTGTGGCGAGGACATGGCCAAACTGGGGATTGATGGTGGCGATGTCATTACTATTCGATCACGGCGTGGCGAGGTAGGGATCCATGTCCGACGCGATGATGGTACTCCCTCCGGAGCCATCTTTATGCCGTTTGCCTACTACGAGGCAGCAGCTAACTTAATGACTAATCCTGCACTAGATCCATTTGGCAAGATTCCAGAATTTAAGTATTGTGCTGTCGCAGTAAGCAAAGGCGGTAAACCAGCTCAATACATTGGTTACGAGCTCATGGTAAACGATGCTATGCTCATTCAATGAGCGTAGAGCATGAGCAAAATCATCCTGTTTTAATCATCGGAGCTGGCTTAGCTGGGCTTACAGTTGCCTTACATCTAGCGGACCATCAGACGGTGATTTTGATGGCTAAGCGTCGATTAAATGAGGCAGCTACTGCTTGGGCACAAGGTGGCATTGTCGGCGTGCTTGACCAAGACGATAGCATTGATTCTCACGTCTCTGATACGGTTACAGCAGGTGCGGGATTGGTGGTGGAGTCTGTTTCTCGCTATGTTGCTGAGAACAGTGCGGACGCAATCCATTGGCTGGTGGATCAGGGTGTGCCGTTTACACCCGATGTTTCTGGTCCCAAAGGATTGCACTTAACGCGCGAAGGGGGCCATACCCATCGACGAATTGCACATGCTGCTGATGCGACAGGTAAAGCCATTCATGATGTCTTATTAGAGAAAGCAAAAGCGCATCCTAATATCAAGATCTTGGAGAACTGGATTGCCCTTGATCTAATTACCAATAAACATTTGCAAACTACTGGTCAATACAAATCTAATCGCTGCTATGGTGCATATGCTTTGGACATCGTAAATAATCAGGTCGAGACCATCTTGGCCAAAGCAGTGGTTTTAGCTACTGGTGGTTTAGGCAAAGTTTATCGCTACACCAGCAATCCTGATACTGCAACTGGGGACGGCATCGCCATGGCCTGGCGCGCTGGTTGTCGGATTGGTAATATGGAGTTCATTCAGTTTCATCCCACCTGCCTGTATCACCCCAGTGACCGAACTTTTTTAATTACCGAGGCAATCCGTGGAGAGGGTGGTTTATTAAAGCTCCCTAATGGAAAACGCTTTATGCCAGAGCATGACGAGCGTAATGAGCTCGCCCCGCGCGATATTGTGGCCCGCGCCATAGACTTTGAAATGAAAAAACATGGCTTGGATTATGTGCATTTAGATGCAAGGCATCTGGGCGAAGCCTTCATTAAAGAACACTTCCCCATGATTTATTCTCGATGTCTCTCTTTAGGGATTGATATTACGCAAGAGCCAATTCCGGTTGTCCCGGCAGCACATTACACCTGTGGCGGTGTTGTTACAGATCTTAAGGGCAGAACAGACCTAACGGGACTGTATGCAGTGGGTGAGGCAACCTATACGGGCCTTCATGGAGCAAATCGTCTAGCCTCAAACTCTCTCTTGGAGTGCGTTGTAATTGGTAAGGCAGCTGCGCATGATATTGCAGATCAAGTTGATATTGAGATGCCCACGATTAGACTCTGGGACGAAAGCAAGGTTGAGGATGCCGATGAGCAGGTGGTCATTGCACATAACTGGGATGAGTTACGCTCACTGATGTGGAACTATGTTGGCATTGTGCGTACTACCCGTCGCCTCGAGAGGGCGCTTCATCGCATTGAGCTCCTTCGCACAGAGGTCCAGGAGTACTATGCAAACTTTAGGGTGACACGAGATCTGATCGAGTTACGCAATCTTCTGGAATGCGCAGAATTGATTGTGCGTTCTGCACTAATGCGCAAAGAGAGCCGTGGTCTGCATTACAGCCGTGATTACCCAAAAACCTGGCCAGTTTCGTACCCCACAATTCTGACTCCGATTCAAGCCCAAAAAACTTAAGTTAGTGGGTCGATGCGCATAGAGTAATCGATCGCTTCAATATCTTTTGTTAGCTTACCAATAGAAATGCGGTCAACTCCAGTAGCCACAATTGCTTGTAATTGGGCCAGTGTGATCCCTCCAGAAGCCTCAATAAAAGCCCGACTGGCGTTGATTTTGACCGCCTCGCGCATTTGATCCAAGGTAAAGTTATCAATCAAAATACTTTTTGCTCCAGCAGAGAGAGCTTCCTGTAACTCTGCAATATTTTCTACTTCGATCTGAACATCAACCCCGGACTGGAGAGCATCGGCAGCTTTTAAAGCAGCCGTGATACTGCCTGTAGCAGCAATGTGATTCTCTTTAATCAGAATTCCATCCCAAAGCGCCATTCGTTGATTTTTACCGTTTCCAACTCGGACTGCATACTTTTGCGCCTGGCGAAGACCAGGGAGCGTTTTTCGGGTATCCAATAGTGCACAGCCATTTGGATTCGGGCTTACTCCAGCGATCGCATCAACATGTTGTCGCGTAATGGTGGCTGTATAGGATAAGGTTTGCAGGAAGTTCATCGCGGGGCGCTCAGCACTGAGCAATGCGCGGGCATTTGCATCGATCTCGCAAACGGTAGAGTTTGCTTGCATCCACTCGCCTTCCTGGAACTTCCATTGAATCCGAGCTTGCGGATCTAGTTGATGAACTATCGCCTCAAACCAAGCAATACCGCATAAGACAGCTTTTTGTCGAACAATTAATTTAGCATGGGCTTGCCGATTTTCTGGAACCAACTGAGCGGTCCAATCGCCAGTACCAAGATCCTCTGCTAAGGCATCTCTCACATTGCGAGCGATGGCTTGAGGAAGAGATTCGTTTTGCTCAAACATGAAAAAATACTAGGCAGCGCCAATATTTTTAATAAAGCCGTGTTGTGCTTTTGCCAAAAGCTCGGGGTGAGTACTGGTAAAGGTCAGCATTCTCTCAATGCATCCTAAAGCTTGGGAGCGAATGAGCTCATCGACAAAAATCTCACCGGTTTGCGTTTCTAAGCAATCCAAAATTCCTTGTAAGCCGTTCATGGCCATCCAAGGACAGTTGGCACAGCTCTTGCAAGTTGCGCTTTCACCCGCAGTCGGTGCAGCGATTAATTTTTTACCGGGAGCTAGTTGGCGCATACGGTGCAAGATACCTTGATCGGTAGCAACGATGTATTCGCTTGCTTTGCCTTCAACTACAGCTTTGATCATGGCGGAGGTGGAGCCAACGATATCAGCCTGATCAACTACATGCTGCGGGGATTCCGGATGCACAAGGATTAGGGCATTGGGATGCTTCTTGCGCATGGCAGCCAGCTCGATTGCTTTGAACTCATCATGCACGATACAGGCCCCATTCCAGAGCAACATATCCGCTCCAGTTTGCTCCTGAATGTAACGACCTAAGTGACGATCTGGGGCCCATAAAATCTTTTTGCCTTGCTGATCTAAATGATGAACAATGGCGAGTGCGCACGAGCTGGTGACCATCCAGTCAGCTTGCGCTTTAACGGCTGCGCTGGTATTGGCGTAGACAACCGTTGTGCGATCAGGGTGTGCTTCTCTAAATCGACGAAAGTCTTCAGCAGGGCAACCTAGATCAAGAGAACAGGTCGCTTCTAAGTCTGGCATAAATACCCGCTTCTCCGGACTAAGAATTTTTGCAGTTTCTCCCATAAAGCGCACACCGGCAACAATAAGATTTTTAGCGGGATGGTTCTTGCCAAAACGTGCCATCTCCAATGAGTCAGCAACAAAGCCACCGGTGGCATGCGCAAGATCTTGAATATCACCATCGACATAGTAATGCGCAACGATTACAGCATCCTTACTTATTAGTAATTGCTTGATACGCTCAATGATCTCTTGTTTTTCATTAGCCAAAAGAGGGGTTGGTGTTTTTGCCCAAGCTTGCGCAATGCAGGTTGCCCCAGAGGCATCTTGTTGAGGGTAGTCGTAGAAAACTACCGGGTTTTGGTGGTCAATCGCTTCGGTCATCCCGAAATCTTAACCTGCAATTGCTTTCGGGATAGAATTCAGGGCTTAGAGAGGATTTCTATGAAACGCATCATGTTGTTAGCTAAATTGCATCGGGTTGTAGTTACTGAGGCAGATTTGCACTACGAAGGATCTTGTGGGATCGATGAGGACCTTATTGATGCAGCTGATATGCGTGAATATGAAAAGATTGAACTCTACAATATCAATAATGGTGAGCGCTTTTCTACCTACATCATCAAAGCAAAGCGAGGCTCTGGAGCAATCTCTTTAAACGGAGCCGCAGCGCGTAAGGCTCACGTGGGCGATCATTTGATTATTTGCACTTATGGACCGATTGATGATGCAGAGGTGGCCAGCCATATCCCCAAAGTTGTTTTGGTGGATGATCAGAATCGCATCAAAGAAGTTAAAAAGATTACCTGTTAAAAGGTAAGCTGACCGTGATTAGAAGCCGTGAAAAAGTCTATCAATTGCGGTCATCACAATATGTTGATGATTCTTTAAAGACCCAACCTCTATTTTGAGGATTTTTCTCGGTACAGCTGCCATTTTGGGAGTTTCAAGGGCAAAGTCGCTTCCTTTAATTGAAAAGATCGGAACAAGATCTTGTGGAAGCCGCACTTTTTTATAGAGACTAGCCTTTCTTAACGGGATGACAACTCTGGTTTCTAGGCCGCTTAATAGATCGGTTTGCACATCCAGAAGAAAAGGGGTGGTTTTGGCATGCTCACCAGTATTTTCGTAAATACTAAATCTTGCCATTAGAAGCTCCTCCAGCCATCCAATGGCAAACCTTCCTTTTCAACAGTTTGGTTGTAGCTTGAAAAAAATTCTGTATTTTCAAGCTTCCAGCGACGCTCTTTTTCTTGCTTGACTAGGGAGGCCAAGAACTCATCGCATGCTTTAGATATATTGATGCCCAATTCTTTTGCCTCGGCCAGCACTTCATGGTTGAGGGTGAGGTTGGTTGCCTTTTTTAAGGCTTTCTTTTGAATAAAACTGGAATCATGGATCATCATGAACCGATTATAGGGGTAAATTATGTGCATGTAATATGCGCATAATTTATGTGGGTATTCAGAACGGTAATTTAGCCTCGGGCTTAATAGCTAAAAGCGCAGCCTTAAACTCCCCCTGAATACGCTTGATTGCTTCATCAGAGTCTGCCTCAAAACGGAGAACCACTATGGGCGTTGTGTTTGATGGGCGAGCCAAGCCAAATCCGTCAGCATATTCTACGCGGACCCCATCAATGGTGTTGATCGATTGCGAGCTTGGGAACTGAGGATTAGCCTTGATTTTCTCAAGCAGAAGAAAGGATTCTCCTTCTGCACAGGGTAATTGAAGTTCTGGAGTGCAAATTGCATTAGGTAAGGCATTTAGTACTTCGCTGGGGTTGGCTACTTTACTAAGGATCTCAAGTAGACGAGCGCCGGTATAAAGCCCATCATCAAAGCCAAACCACCGATCCTTAAAGAATATATGCCCGCTCATTTCACCTGCTAGAGGGGCGCCAGTCTCTTTCAGTTTGGCCTTTACCAAGGAGTGACCCGTTTTCCACATCAGAGCTTGGCCACCGTGCTGTTCGATCCAAGGAGCAAGATTGCGTGTGCACTTGACGTCATAGATAATCTGCCCCTTAGGGTGGCGGCTAAGCACATCTTTAGCAAAGAGCATCATTTGGCGATCGGGGAAGATGACTTGACCGTCTTTGGTGACAACCCCTAGACGATCTGCATCTCCATCAAAAGCCAAACCTAGCTCATTATCCGTATTAGCAAGATTGTGAATTAGGTCTTGGAGGTTCTCAAGATGGGCAGGGTCGGGATGGTGATTTGGAAAATTTCCATCGACCTCACAAAAGAGTTCCTGAACATCACAGCCTAGCGCTCTGAACAGCTCTCCTGCAAAAGCACCACCCACACCATTGCCGCAATCAACTGCAATCTTCATGGGTCTGGCAAGGCGAACATCACCCACAATGTATTTGAGGTACTGGGGGAAAATATTGAAGGTGGAGCGCTGACCAGTCCCCTGATGAAAATGCTCACCCTCAATTTGTTTGCGCAAACTCTGAATCTGCTCGCCATAAATAGCCGCACCACCCAGAACCATTTTGAACCCGTTGTAATTTGGAGGATTATGACTACCCGTAATCATGATTCCGGATTTGGGCTGGATGCTACCCAAAGTTTGATTAGCAGCAAAGTAAACCATGGGGGTAGCCACCATGCCCAGATCAATCACATTGATGCCGGTTGACAGTAAACCCTTGGTTAGCGCCTCAATCAGTTCTGGGCCCGATAGACGACCATCGCGACCAATGACCACATCTGTTTCACCAAGATCGCGCATTTGACTGCCAAATGCCTGACCAATCGCATGAGCGATTTGTGGATTGAGGGTCTCATTAATAATGCCCCGAATATCGTAGGCCTTAAAGATGGATGCGGGTACTTGCATAATAATTATTGTTTTAAATAGTTAATGCGGGCAGAGGTTATAGAGTCAAAACCTTCATCATTTGGTTGAGACCCCTTGAGCGCTTCTTCAATCGGCCGAGCTAAGACTTTGCCTAGCTCAACTCCTGGCTGGTCGAATGGATTGAGATTCCACAGAGCTCCTAAAGAAAATGCACGGTGTTCGTATAAGGCTAATAGAGCGCCGAGGTGGTATGCATCTAACTTTGGTAACGCAATTAAATTACTTGGTCGCTTGCCGGCATAGCTCAAATTTGGATCGGAGGACTCTTTACCATGAGCAAGAGCTTGGGCCTGGGCTAAGCAATTGGCTAAGAGAGCATTGTGATGCTCCTTGGCCTCTGGTAATGAGCTCATCGCCTCCTTCACCATAATGAAATCTACCGGGATGATCTCGGGCCCTTGGTGAAGGAGTTGAAAGTAGGAATGTTGTGCATTGGTACCGGCACTTCCAAAAACGATGGGAGAACTTGTTTTTACATACTTGCCTTGTCTATCGGTACTCTTGCCATTACTTTCCATATCGAGTTGTTGTAGCCAAAATGGAAGGAGTTCTAAAGCATGTGCATAGGGCAACACCGCATACGCCTTAGAGTGATGTTTAGTTTGTTGATGGTAAAGCGCAAGAGCAAGTAAAACGGGTAGATTGTGAGAGATTGGCGTGCTTGCAAAATGCTGATCCATCGCATTGGCACCGGATAAAAATTGTTTGAAGGTCTCAAAACCATACTGCAAAGCAATTGGAAGACCAACCGCAGACCAGACCGAGAAGCGTCCGCCTACCCAATCCCAAAACGGGAAAATATTGTCTGCTTGAATACCAAAGGATTCGGCTGCTTTGACATTGCAGGTAACGGCAAATAAAGAGTTTTGGATCTGCGAGCTTGTGAGATTCTTAGCCTTAAACCAATTGATGATGGTCTTTGCGTTCATCATGGTTTCAGAAGTACTAAAGGATTTAGAAACAATCAATACCTTAGTGCTATTAGCTTGTGCGCGCTCCAGAATATGGCTTAACTCAGCGCTATCGACGTTGGCAGCAAAATGAACTCGCATGCCACGATTTGGTTTGTTCGCAGAGTGAGCTAAGGCCTGCACTGCTAGGCGCGGTCCAAAATCAGAACCACCAATTCCGATATGGATTAAATCAGTTACCCCTACCCATTTATTACATAAACCCTCCATGCGTTGCCAAACCTCAGCAATTGCTGGCATTACATCATTGCCCTTATAAAGCATTGGATTTTTATTTAGATCACGCAGGGTGGTATGCAGGGCAGGTCGGTGTTCTGAGGTGTTTACCAGACCACCGGTCAATAACTCAGTAATCTGCCCTTTGAGACCTATTTGATCCGCCTTGGTAAATAGGCTGGCCCACTCTGGTTGACTAATTCCTTGATAAGCAAGATCAAGGGTAAGGCCGGCAGCTTGTAATGAACCAAAGACCGCTTTCGAGGGATTGGCACTATCGCTTTGAGCAGACTTGGTAGACATAGGTGGATTTTATCAATAAGCCCCTCAAAAGCCTATTTAAGGCTGAAGTGTTACGATTTTGTCTTCATGCAAAGCAGAACAATATGGAACGATTAGATTGTGTCGTAGTTGGGGCTGGCGTTGTCGGCTTAGCCATCGCCCGCGAGATGGCTTTGCAGGGTCATGAGACCATTTTGTTAGAGCGCGAGTCCTCATTTGGAACAATTAGCAGCGCCAGAAACAGTGAGGTCATCCACGCAGGTATTTATTACCCAAAAGATTCTTTAAAGGCTAAATTTTGCGTTGAAGGTAATCGTCTTTTATATGAATATTGCCGGGGTCACCAGGTAGGCACCCAGCGTTACGGTAAATTAATTGTTGCTAGTGATAAAAATCAGATTGATGCCTTAGAGGGACTTTTCTATAAGGCTCAACTCAATCAGGCCCCAGAAATTAGCATGATTACTGCTAAGGAGGCCAAGACCTTGGAGCCAGACCTGAGAGTAGAAGCAGCAATTCTTTCTAAGTCTTCTGGCATTGTTGATAGCCATGCTTACATGCTCTCCCTTTTGGGTGGGTTTGAGGATGCAGGCGGGATGGTTGCCTATTTATCTCCCCTCATCCGGGCGACAGTCATATCCGGTGGCTTTGAGTTGGAGGTTGGTGGGACAGACTCGATGCGCCTGCAAACTAAATATCTGATTAATTGTGCAGGCATGAGCGCACCCGCCATTGCTAGAAAGATCGAGGGTCTAGCTCCTGAAACAATCCCTCAGGCCTATTTTGCAAAGGGTAATTACTTTTCCCTCTCTGGCAGGTCACCATTCAAACATTTGATATATCCAGTCCCGGAGCCAGGTGGACTCGGAGTTCATTTGACATTGGATATGGCAGGGCAAGCAAAGTTTGGCCCCGATGTGGAGTGGCTCGACATTGAGTCTGAGGAGCAAATTAATTACGCCGTGGATCCCAAGCGGGGCGAGCGTTTTTATGAGGCAATCCGCCAATACTGGCCGAACCTTAAAGACGGAGCACTGCAAGCGGATTACTCAGGGGTTAGGGCTAAGATTGTGTCTAAGGACCAAGCCGCTGGGGATTTTAGGATTGATGGCCCAGAGGAGCATGAAATCGAAGGCCTCTATAACCTCTATGGCTTTGAATCACCTGCATTAACCTCAAGCCTCGCGATTGCGCAGCATTTAAGAAAGATAATGGTTTAGTTGGAAATTTCAAAGCAGAAAGCCTAATTCCGTAACTTCCTTATAATCTCACCTTTAATGGAAGCGTGGCAGAGTGGTTGAATGCACCAGTCTTGAAAACTGGCGAGGATGAAAGTCCTCCGTGAGTTCGAATCTCACCGCTTCCGCCAATGCTATTTATTTCAAGAATAGTTCTTGTAGGTCATTGAGATAGCGCATACCAAGGGCTGTTGCTTTCAGTCGCATCGGATCCTCGTCTAATAAGCCCTTGCGAATCGCCTCATCGATTGCTTTAGAGATTCGATGCAAAGGCAGACCAGTGCGTTCTGTAAATTGGTGGGTTGGTACACCATTGATTAATCTAAGACCATTCAACATGAACTCAAACGCCAGATCGTCGATCTCGATGCTACGGCTCTCAAGACAGGCAGAGTTCTCTTTGAAGATTTTGTCCATATACGTTTCGGGATGACGTTCACGGATTTGCCGAGTAATACGATTTGGCATCGAGATCTTGCCATGCGCACCTGCACCGATGCCAATATAGTCTCCAAATTCCCAGTAATTCAGATTGTGTCTGCAGACCTGGTCATCTTGACAGTAGGCGGATACCTCATAGCGCTGATACCCCCTCTCTTGAAGGGTGGAGAGTGCAAACTCAAACATGACATCACTTTCATCCTCGTTCGGTAGGGGTGGTGGATGGCTTGCAAAGTAGGTATTGGGCTCCATGGTGAGGTGATAGAGCGATAGATGCTTCGTTTGGAAAGACAAGGCGCGCAGTAGATCGGCTTTTGCTTCATCGGCAGTTTGTTCTGGCAAGGCATACATCACATCAAGATTGACACTTGCAAAGTAGTCCTGAGCAATTTCAATGGCAGCCTGCGCTTCAGAAGCGTTATGGATACGGCCTAAGAATTTGAGGTGGCGATCATTAAAACTCTGTATCCCTAGCGATACTCGATTGACTCCCAGCTGGGCAAATTCTCTAAACTTTGCAGCTTCTACTGATCCTGGATTAGCCTCCAGAGTGATCTCGGCATGAGGTTCGAGCGGTATTAGGGCTCGAACATGGGAGAGCAGTTCATCAAGACCAGCGGGGGAGAGTAGGCTGGGTGTGCCACCGCCAATAAAAATGGTGTGTACCCGCCGCCCCCAAATGTTCGGAAGCTCTGTTTGTAAATCTGCAATCAGCGCCTGAATGTAGCGCTTCTCATCAAAGCCCCCATCTTTCACCTGATGCGAGTTAAAGTCGCAATAGGGACATTTGCGCTCACACCAAGGAAAGTGGATATAGAGCGAAAGCGGGGGTAATGCTTTGAGCTGTATTGCAGTGTCAAGCATTAGCGGTAAAGAAAGAAGAGTTTTGTAATTGGCTCATGAGGTTCCTTAAGGCTTGACCTCGATGACTAATTTGGTTTTTATGCTCCGCTAGCAACTCAGCAGCAGTTTTGCCCTGCTCGGGCAGGTAAAAGTAGGGGTCATAGCCAAAGCCATTGGCACCCCGTGGCGTATCGATGATTTCCCCATCCCAGCGTGTTTCTACAATGAGAGGTTGTGAATCTGTGGCGCTGCGAACCAATGCCAAGACACAAACGTAATGGGCGCGACGATTTGGTTGATTTTCTAATGCCGATATCAGTTTCCGGTTGTTATCGCGATCAGAACAATGCTCCCCTGCAAAACGAGCAGAGCGTACTCCAGGCGCACCACCTAAGGCGTCGACACAGATCCCCGAGTCGTCCGCTAAAGCTGGCAGAGCACTGAGTAAGCTAGCATGTCTTGCCTTGGCTAGCGCATTATCCACAAAGGTTTCAAAGGGTTCCTCTGCAGCCGGGATACTCAGTTGCCCTTGGGCTATCACATCGATTGCAAATGGTTTTAGAAGTTCAGCAAACTCACGCAACTTCCCAGCATTATTGGATGCTAATACTAGGCTTTGATTCATCTTAGGTGAGCGCTTTTCTCTGTAGAGTACTGAGTTCTTCAATGCCGGCTTGGGCTAAGTCAAGAAGAGCCTCTAGTTCGGTGCGTGAGAAGGGCGCGCCCTCAGCCGTACCTTGAACTTCAATTATGCCGCCCTTACCGGTCATGACAACGTTCATATCGGTATTGCAGGCAGAGTCCTCGGCGTAATCTAAATCCAAAACGGGTACGCCTTGAAAGATGCCGACCGAGATTGCTGCAACACTATCAAGAATTGGATCACTGGTAATTACTTTATTTTTGAGTAGGAGATTAACTGCATCGCGGGCTGCAACATAAGCCCCAGTGATCGCAGCGGTTCTTGTACCGCCATCCGCTTGTAATACATCACAATCCAAATGAATTGTTCGTTCCCCTAGAGCCTTGAGATCAAAAACACTGCGCATTGCTCGACCGATTAGACGTTGGATCTCTTGTGTGCGACCACTTTGCTTGCCTCTAGCCGCCTCGCGATCAGAGCGAGTATGGGTGGAGCGGGGCAGCATGCCGTATTCGGCGGTCACCCAACCCTCTCCTGATCCCTTCTGATGGGGTGGTACCTTTTCTAGGACGCTGGCGGTGCATAAGACCTTCGTATCCCCAAACCCAATGAGGACAGAGCCTTCAGCATGTTTTGTGAAGGAGCGTGTGACTGTCACGGGTCGTAGGTCGCGGGCTTGGCGTTGGCTAGGACGCTGAAAGGGCTGATTCATGGGAGATTACCTTTGCAATTTACAATGCCTACATGATATCGAGCATGACAGGTTATGGAAGCGCCTCCCGCCAAATTCAGTTGGGTTCGGGGGGCTTTGCTAATTTACAGGTAGAGATTAGGGCGGTGAACAGCCGTTTTCTGGATATAAGTTTCCGGATGCCCGATGAGTGCCGGAGTGCTGAATCAGGTATCCGAGAGCTTTTAAATAAAACTCTCAAGCGTGGCAAGATCGAGGTTCGGGCAGCTTGGCGTTTAACGCAATCGGAGTCAGGCCATGCAAAAACCGCTATTAGCGTTAACCAAGCTAAGTTGGCAGCTCTTCAAGAACTGCAGCAGGGTATTAAAAAACAGTTTCCGGATGCCGGTGAACTGCGAATGGCAGACATTTTACGCTGGCCAGGCGTCGTAACAGAATCAGAAACTGCAGAAGATCAATGGCAGGTCGCAAGTATTGAAGCCGGTCAGGAAGCTCTAAAACAATTACTGAGTGCGCGTCAAGAAGAGGGTAAGGCTCTAGCGTTGGTGCTAGGCACTATTTTGACCTCGATGGAGGCTATCGTGACTCGGATAGAGCCCCGAATGCCAGAGATCGTTTCTCAATATCAAAGTAAATTGGTCGCTCGTTTAGAAGAAGCGCTTGGTACTCATTCCAAGACAGTGCAAATACCAATCAATAGCGAGTTGATGGAAAGGATTCGGCAAGAGGTTGTTCTCTATGCAGTCCGGATTGATGTGGCTGAGGAGTTGGCGCGCCTAAAGACTCATTTACAGACTGCTCATACAACCCTGCAGGAGGGCGGGCCTGTTGGTAAGCGTTTAGATTTCTTGATCCAAGAGCTTAATCGGGAAGCCAATACCCTAGGATCTAAATCAGTCAATCCGGACTTTACCAACGCCGCGCTCGAACTCAAATTATTGATTGAGCAAATGCGCGAGCAGGTGCAGAATCTAGAGTAAATCCTATTATTAATATGAACACGACCCCGCAATCGTATGAAGGAAGTATGTTGATGATTGTGGCTCCTTCGGGTGCCGGCAAATCGTCATTAGTCAACGCTTTGCTTGAGGCAGATCACAGCCTGCAACTCTCTTTATCTTGTACTACACGAGCACCACGGGCTGGGGAGTTAGATGGGCGCGATTACTCATTCATTTCTAAAGAGCAATTCTTAGCCAAGAAATCCTCAGGTGATTTTCTAGAGTGGGCGGAAGTGCACGGCAATCTTTATGGCACTTCTCGCTCATGGATTGAGGGACAAATGCAAAAGGGAAGCGATGTCATTCTAGAAATTGATTGGCAAGGCGCACAACAGATTCGTCAATTAATACCGCAAGCTATTTGGATTTTTATCTTTCCACCGTCGATACAGGCTTTGGAAGAACGCCTTTATAAACGCGGTCAGGATGATAAAGAGACCATTGCCAAGCGGGTTGCAGCGGCTCATATTGAGCTCCAGCATGCCCATGAAGCTGACTTTATCGTGGTTAATGAGATCTTTGCCGACGCTTTGCGGGATCTGCAAGCCATTGTGGCTTCAAGCCGCTTGCGTGCAAGCCCCATGATGGCTCGTTACCCCGCACTCGTTAAGCGTCTTGGGGCGTGATCCCAGCCAATCAGTTATCCTATAGGGGTTGGAGATCCTCCTAATCTAAATAAGTGAGTTCCGTATGGCCCGTATTACTGTAGAAGATTGTTTAAAAACCGTACCCAATCGTTTTGAGTTGGTCTTGGCCGCAACCTATCGTGCGCGTCAGCTCGTTCAGGGTCACGCAGCCCGCGTGGATGCAAAAGACAAGGCAACCGTTGTCGCCTTGCGTGAGATTGCTGCTGGCGTAACCGATCGGGATATGTTGACCAAAGTTCCTCTTTAAATTGGAGGCCCCGCTGTGGCGTCAATAGTCACCACAACGGGTTTGCTAGGCGAAAGTTCGTCTAGCCAATTGAGTGCAAACTCAGCTAAGGCGGGTCTCAGTACAAATCAAAGTGTGATTGCTTCATTGCTTGAGCAATCGAGTCGGCACCTGTTTGGGCCAACATCACAGCCTACCGTTCCACCTAAGCAACAAGTTGTCTCGATCACCGGCCTCACCGAGAAACTTCATTACCTCAAGCCAGAGGAAATTAATCAAATCAAACGGGCATTTCAGTTTGCCGATACTGCTCATCTGGGACAGTATCGTCACAGTGGCGAGCCTTATATTACCCATCCGGTCTCCGTTGCTGAGTTATGTGCTAGTTGGCGTCTTGACGCTCAGAGCATCATGGCTGCTTTATTGCATGATGTGATTGAAGATTCAGGGTATTCACAAACCGATCTGGTTAACCAGTTTGGAGCTAAAGTTGCCGAATTGGTCGAAGGTTTAACCAAGCTAGATAAATTAGAGTTCCAAAGTCATGCCGAAGCACAAGCCGAGAGTTTTCGGAAGATGTTCATGGCGATGGCGCGCGATGTACGCGTGATCTTAGTGAAGCTTGCTGATCGTACCCATAACATGCATACCTTAGATGCAGTGCCTGTCGAGAAGAGACGTCGCGTGGCCCTAGAGACCATGGAGATCTACGCGCCAATTGCGCATCGTTTGGGTTTGAACCTGATCTATCGTGATTTACAAGATGTAAGCTTTAAGCACTCGATGCCGATGCGCTTTAGGGTAATTGAAAACGCGGTCAAGAAAGCGCGAGGTAATCGTCGTGAGATGGTCGACAAGATTTTGCAGAGTGTGCGCTCGCAATTTGGTAAGGCAGCGATTGAGGTTGATTTACAGGGGAGAGAAAAAACGCTTTTTAGCATCTATAACAAGATGCGCAGCAAGCACTTGAGTTTTTCCCAGGTTTTAGATGTTTATGCCTTCCGCGTTACCGTTCACACGGTCGATGAGACCTATCGCGCTTTAGGCATATTGCATTCGCTCTATAAGCCGATGCCAGGGAAGTTTAAGGATTACATTGCGATTCCCAAGCTGAATGGCTATCAGTCGTTGCATACCACTTTGGTAGGTCCATCCGGTGTGCCGGTAGAGTTTCAGATACGAACTGCTGATATGCATGCGGTTGCTGAATCTGGGGTTGCAGCACACTGGGTCTACAAAGATGGTTCTCCAGAGTTAAGCGAGGTACAAAATCGTGCGCACCAATGGCTGCAGTCTTTGGTCGATATCCAAGATAATAGTGGCGATTCACAGGAGTTTTTGGAGCATGTGAAGATTGATCTGTTCCCAGATGCCGTTTACGTATTTACGCCCAAGGGGCAGATCCGTGCATTACCAAGGGGAGCGACAGCATTAGATTTTGCATACTCTATTCATAGTGATTTAGGAAACGCCTGCGTAGCGGTCAAGATTAATAATCTGCAATTACCCTTACGCACTGAGTTAAAGAATGGCGATATTGTGGAGGTGATTAACTCGACCTCATCACAACCCAATCCAGGCTGGTTAGAGTTTGTGCGCACTGGTAAAGCGCGTGCAGCAATTCGTCATTCATTAAAGACAAAACACTATGCAGAAGCTCTTCAACTCGGTGAGCGATTATTAGCCAGTGCTTTACGACAGCAGGGGGTTGATGCTGGCTTATTGGTTCCCGAGTTATGGGAGAAATTGTTGCATTGGACGGGTGATAAAACTCGCGAAGAGGTGTGTGTGAACATTGTGCTTGGTCGAAGAACGGCGCAAGAGCTCGCTACGCGCTTAAAGATCCTCATTGGAGAGGAAGCCGGCTCAGAACAAATGCGACTCGGTACGGGTGATTGGAGTACCTTACATAATGAACCACTGGGGCAGGCAATTGTGGTGGATGGTCGCGAGGGAATGTCGGTAAGCTTCCAAAGTTGCTGCCACCCCATTCCGGGCGATGACATTATTGGCTACCTAGGAAAGGGCGAGGGCCTACAAATTCATACACAGGATTGCAAAGTTGCATTTAGGATGCTCTCTAAAGATAGTGACAAATGGGCGGGAGTGCAGTGGAGTAAAGATACCAATCGAGAATTTGATGTCGCTATTATAGTAGATACAAAGCAAGGTAAGGGCGTATTGGCGAGAGTGGCTAGCAGTATTACGTCAGCCGATTCGAACATCTTGAACGTCTCGATGGATGATAAGTACAAAGAAGACTCCGTAACGATGCGCTTTACGATTCAGGTAT